>NZ_LZML01000183.1:0-320686 GCF_001665695.1 Nocardia sp. 852002-51101_SCH5132738
TCTTCCACGCCCCGGGCCACGATCAGCGTCGTTTCCTGGATCTGTTCGCACGCGACCTCGCCCCGCGCCTGCGCGCATTGACCTGAGATTTCACCGCTCATGGCGTGCCCGCCGTAGCAGTAGGCGTGAACCCCAACCGCTGCGGCGCGGCAGGCCTCCACCGCGACAATGCCGGGATCTCGGTGGGGCACGTTTGAGTCCGGAGATCGCGGGTAGCACGGCGAGGACTTCGACGACCGAGCCGAGGAGCCGCGGTGGGTATACGTCAGTGGATCACGGAGTGGCCGGTCTACCGGCAGTTGACCGGCGAAGACCCCCTCGGCAAGGCGGCCGCCGCGCAGTCCGAGCACAGTCGATCGTTGCAGGCCAGAACGACCGACGCCGACCGTGTCGTGACGTCGGTGTGCCCGTACTGCGGTGTGGGGTGTTCGCAGCGGGTCTACGTCAAAGACGAGAAGGTCGTTCAGATCGAAGGTAATCCGGACTCACCGGTCAGCCGCGGACGACTGTGCCCGAAAGGTGCGGCGAGCCTGCAGTTGACGACCGGGGAGGCCCGGCGCCATCAGGTCCTCTATCGGCCGCCGCACGCCACCGACTGGCAACCGATCGGTCTCGAGCGGGCGATGGACATGGTGGCTGATCGGGTGATCGCCACCCGGCGCGCGTACTGGCAGGACGAGGTCGACGGCAATCGCACCGCCCGCACGATGGGAATCGCGAGTCTGGGCGGAGCCACGCTCGACAACGAAGAGAACTACCTGATCAAGAAGCTGTTCACCGCGCTCGGCGTCGTGCAGATCGAGAACCAGGCCAGGGTCTGCCACAGCTCGACCGTCGTCGGGCTGGGCACCTCGTTCGGTCGAGGCGGGGCCACGACCTTCCTGCAGGACCTGCAGCATGCCGACTGCATCATCATCGAGGGATCCAATTTCGCCGAATGCCATCCGGTCGGCTTCCAGTGGGTGATGGAAGGTAAGGCGCGCGGCGCCGTGGTCATCCACGTCGATCCCCGCTTCACACGCACCAGCGCGCTGGCGGACCTGCACGTTCCGATCCGCGCCGGCACCGATGTCGCATTTCTGGGCGGAATCATCAATCATGTTCTCTCCGAGGACAAGTACTTCCGCGAATTCGTCGTCAACTACACCAATGCGGCGACGATCGTCGACGAGGAGTTCGGCGATACCGAAGACCTCGACGGCCTGTTCTCCGGTTTCGAACCCGAGGCCCGGCACTACAAGAGCGCCGAATGGCAATACGAAGGCGTCGACGTGGCCTCGGCGTCGGGGCAGCGTGGCCGCGGATCCGGCGAGCCGCACAAGGAAGACGACGTCCGTTCCGCCGGACGTCCCGAGCAGCACGGCATGGGCGGCGCGGCGCTGGAGGGCGAGTTCGTCCGCGACGAGACGTTGCAACATCCGCGCTGCGTCTTCCAGATCCTCAAGCGCCACTACGCCCGCTACACACCCGAGACGGTGCACCGCATCTGCGGCATCCCGCCGGAGACCTTTTTCGAAGTCTGCCGGCATCTGACCGAGAACTCCGGTCCCGAGCGCACCAGTGAATTCGTCTACGCCGTCGGCTGGACTCAGCACAGCACGGGCAGCCAATTCATTCGCGCCGCCTGCGTGCTGCAGATGCTGCTCGGCAATATGGGCCGGCCCGGCGGCGGTATTCAGGCCCTGCGCGGGCACGCCAGTATTCAAGGTTCCAGCGATATCCCGACGCTGTTCAATCTGCTGCCCGGCTATATCCCGATGCCGTACGCGATGCCGCGGCAGAGCCGCGCCGATTTCATCGACTCCCATGCCGCGCGCATCGGCTTCTGGGCGAATATGGACGACTATCTGGTCAGCTTGCTCAAGGCGTGGTGGGGTGATGCGGCGACCGCGGACAACGAATTCTGCTTCGACTATCTGCCCCGGCTCACCGGCTCGCACAGCACCTACGACACCGTCTTCGAGCAACTGGAAGGGCGGTGCAAGGGCTATTTCCTGTTGGGGGAGAACCCGGCCGTCGGCTCGGCGAACGCCACGCTGCAGCGGCTGGGCATGGCGAATCTGGATTGGCTTGTGGTGCGCGACTTTTCGTTGATCGAGAGCGCGACCTGGTGGAAGGACGGTCCCGAGACAGAGACCGGTGAGATCCGCACGGAAGACAACGGCACCGAGGTGTTCTTCTTCCCCGCCGCCGCGCACACCGAGAAGTCGGGCAGCTTCACCAACACCAACCGCCTGCTGCAGTGGCACGACCAGGCCGTCGAACCCG
This sequence comes from Nocardia sp. 852002-51101_SCH5132738, assembly GCF_001665695.1. NCBI lineage: Bacteria > Bacillati > Actinomycetota > Actinomycetes > Mycobacteriales > Nocardiaceae > Nocardia > Nocardia sp. 852002-51101_SCH5132738. The sequence continues at coordinate 2,269 of NZ_LZML01000183.1, forward strand.
ACGGCGACGCCCGCAGCGACCTGTGGTTCACCTATCACCTCGGGCGCATCATCCGCGAGAAGCTGTCCGGTTCCACCGACCCGCGAGACCGTCCGATCCTCGACCTCACCTGGGACTACCCGACTCTGGGCGATACCGCCGAACCCGACGCCGACGCCGTGCTGGCCGAGATCAACGGCTTCGACGGGCAGGGCAACCCCTTGCAGAGCTATACGCAGCTGCGCAACGACGGCTCGACCACGTGCGGATGCTGGATCTACTGCGGAGTCCGCAAGGACGGCGTGAATCAGGCGGCACGCCGCAAACCACAGACCGAGCAGGACTGGGTCGCGCTCGAATGGGCCTGGGCATGGCCCGACAACCGCAGAATCATGTACAACCGCTGTTCGGCCGCACCCGACGGATCCCCGTGGAGCGAACGCAAGAAGCTCGTGTGGTGGGACGCCGACCAGCAGAAGTGGACAGGCCTGGATGTGCCGGATTTCCAGGTGACCAAGTCACCGGATTACCGGCCCGGCGACGACGCCGCGGGTGTGGACGCGTTGTCGGGCATCGACCCGTTCATCATGCAGGCCGACGGCAAGGGGTGGTTGTACGTCCCGGCCGGCCTCGCCGACGGACCGCTGCCGACCCACTACGAGCCGCAGGACTCACCGGTGCGCAACGAGCTCTACGGACAGCAGCGAAGTCCGGCACGAATGGTGTTCTCCGACCCCCGGAATCGCTACGCGCCCGATGCCGGCGAGGCGGGCGCTCGGGTCTACCCCTACGTGGCGACCACCTACCGGCTCACCGAACAGTTCACCGCGGGCGGCATGTCGCGCTGGACTCCGTACCTGTCGGAGCTGCAGCCGGGAATGTTCTGCGAGGTCTCACCCGAACTCGCGACCGAACGGGGCCTGGTCAACGGCGAGTGGGCGACGATCGTCAGCCCGCGTGCGGTGATCGAGGCCCGGGTGCTGGTCACCGATCGGATGACGCCGCTGACCGTGTCCGACCGCACCGTGCACCACGTCGGCCTGCCGTACCACTGGGGACCCAATGGGCTCAGTACGGGGGATGCCGCCAATGAACTGTCTTCGGTTGTGCTGGATCCGAATTCGCACATCCAGGAGGTCAAGGCATTCACCGTCGACATCCGGCCCGGACGTCGCCCACGCGGCGCCGATGCGACCGCGATGGTCGCCGACTACCAGCGGCGAGCAGGAGTCACCGACAAGACCGGCACGGGAGTGTGAGCATGGACCTCGAACGAGACCTGACCGCCGACGACCCGCCACACAGCGGTGGCTACCCGGATCAGCACCCGCGGATGGGATTTTTCACCGACACCACGGTGTGCATCGGCTGCAAGGCCTGCGAGGTGGCGTGCAAGGAGTGGAACCACGTTCCCGACGACGGTTTGAACTTCACCGGCATGTCCTACGACAACACCGGCGGGCTGGGCGCCGACACCTGGCGCCACGTCGCATTCGTCGAACAGCGCAAACCGATTGCGGCACAGGCGAATACCGCCGAGGTGGTGGATCTCGGAATGCCGAGCTCCACCAAACCGGGGGACGGTGACGGGGAGCGTGGCGAATTCCGCTGGCTGATGTCGTCGGATGTGTGCAAGCACTGCACGCATGCGGCATGCCTCGATGTCTGCCCGACCGGGGCGCTGTTTCGAACCGAGTTCGGAACGGTCGTGGTGCAGGAAGACATCTGCAACGGTTGCGGATACTGCGTGCCGGCCTGCCCGTACGGCGTCATCGACCAGCGCGAGGACGACGGCCGGGTATGGAAGTGCACGCTGTGCTACGACCGGCTCGGCGACGGAATGGAGCCCGCCTGCGCCAAAACCTGTCCCACCGATTCCATTCAGTTCGGCGAACTGTCGCAGCTGCGCGAGCGCGCCGAAGAGCGCGTCCGGCAGCTCCACGACGCCGGCGTCACGGATGCCCGGCTGTACGGGCAGGATCCCGACGACGGCGTCGGCGGCACCGGGGCGTTTTTCCTGCTGCTCGACAAACCGGAGGTGTACGGCCTGCCGCCGGACCCGCTCGTCACCACCCGTGACCTACCGGCCATGTGGCGCAACGTCGGCATCGCGGCGTTGGGCATGCTCGCCGGGCTGTCGGCGACGTTCCTGAAAGGGCGACGATGAGCGAGCACGAGAGGCAGACCGGCATACCGCAGGATCGGTCTGCGCCACCTGATCGAACGGCCCTCACCGGAGACGTGAATCGGTTGCCGCGGCGCCGGCGGGGACGCGGCCGGGGCGAGAAGAAGGTGGTGCCCGACGCGCACTTCGAGTCCTATTACGGCAAGCCGATACTCAACAAGCCGACGTGGGAGGCCCGCGATATCGCCGGTTACCTGTTCCTCGGGGGGCTGGCAGGCGGATCGTCGGTGCTGGCGATGGGCGTGGAATTGACCGGCCGCCGGAAAATGGCCCGCGTCACCAAGGTCAGCGGGCTGGCCGCGATCCTCGCCTCCCTGGTGGCGCTGGTCCACGACCTCGGCCGCCCGGAACGATTCGTTCGGATGCTGCGAGTGTTCAAGCCGAGTTCGCCGATGAGCGTCGGTTCCTGGATCCTGGCCACCTACGGTCCGCTGGCGGGAGTCGCCGCGGCCACGGAGATCACCGGATGGTTTCCCCGTGTCGGCAGAGCCGCGACCGTCGGGGCCGGCGTCGTCGGCCCGGCCGTCGCCTCCTACACCGCCGCGCTGATGTCGGACACCGCGGTGCCGACCTGGCACGACGGATATCGCGAGATGCCGTTCGTATTCGTCGGCTCGGCCGCCACCGCGGCGGGCGGACTGGCGGTCCTCGCCTCGCCCGCGCACGAGGCGGGCCCCGCGCGCCGCGCCCTGATCCTCGGTGCCGCAACCGAATTGGCCGCCGGTGAGGTGATGAGCCGCCGCATGGGATTGTCGGCAGAGCCACTGCATCAGGGGACCGCGGGCCGATTGATGAACGCCGCCAAGGCATTATCGGTGTTCGGCGCGGTCGTCGGGGGAGTCGGGGGCCGACGGTCGAGGACCGCGGCGATCATCGGCGGCGCCGCCGCGGTGGCAGGTTCGGCGTGCACCCGGTTCGGCATCTTCCACGCCGGCGTCGCGTCCGCCGAGGATCCGAAGTACACAGTGATCCCGCAACGAGAGCGGCTCGCGCAGCGTGAGGGTGTTCCCGGCTGAATACGAGGGGCCGGGGCGGGTAGTGCGGCCGTATAGCGCCGACCTCGGCTTCCTGCGCCGACCGGCGTCGAAACAATTCATTCCCGGCAGAAGAAGGTGTTGGTAGATGAGCGCGGACAAAGCGGATGTCGTAGACCTGTTGATCGCGCAGCATCGACAGATCGAAGATCTCTTCGACAAGTTGCGCGCCGGACCTGACGACAAGCAGAACCTGTTCGAGGAGCTGGTACGGCTGCTGGCGGTGCACGAGACCGCCGAGGAAGAAGTCGTCCATCCGGCAGCTGCGCGCGCAGTTCGGTGCGAAGCCGATGGTGGAGAACAGGCTGGCAGAGGAGAACGAGGCGAAGCGCGACCTCGCCGAACTCTACGACCTGGGCGTGGACAACCCGGAATTCGACGCCAAACTCTCGGCATTCGCTCGAGCGGTGCTCGCGCACGCCGAACACGAGGAAAAGGAAGAATTCGCCTTACTGCGCCAGTCGTTTTCGGGGACCCAGCTGACCCACATGGCCAATACGGTCCGAGGCGCCGAGGCCATCGCACCTACCCGCCCGCACCCACACGCGGGTGAATCGCGTGCTGCCAACCTCGTGGCCGGACCACCACTGGCCGTGTTCGACCGCGCGCGCGACGCACTGCGGAATGCTCGTCAGCACGACACACAGTGACGTGCAGCGCCACCTCGCGCAGGCCGACGACGGGGCCTGCGCAGCGAAATGCGGGAAGCCACCGCGAAATTCGAGTAGCGGTCTACTCGGGTCGGTCGCTCCGTCGGTGCATACGCTGACAGCAACGTAGAAAGTTGAATGTTCGGCGTGGCTGGATCGGATGAAAGTAACGACGTCACCGGCACCGCCCGAACCGGGGTACGTTGCCGCAGCACATCGCGGCGACGGTCGGCGTGAACGGCGACCCGGGTTTCGTGGCGGCGGTGCGGCTCGGCTTATCGCCGCACAGCGTCGTCGGCACTACACCACACCGGTACCGCTGTGGGCCGCCTCGGGGTTCCTCGTTCGGTCGGTCGACACGATGTCCCCGGAGTCAGGTGGTGGACATCGTCGGTCTCGGTGGCATCGCGGTTGCCCATGTCGGTTTTGCGCTGCCCCGGTCCGGGAGGTTCCGGGTGATGTTCGATTCGTCGATTCGCCGCGGTCGGTGGCGCGATGGCAAGGGCCAGGTACCTGAGGGCGCGAGTAACGACCACGTCGGCTGGATGCTGAGACGCGCGCCGATCGTCGACCGAATTCTAAGCTGGTGGCATACGGAAGGCGCACGCCACGCATCCACCGACTGGAGACCCTGGTGACAGATAGCCGATCCTCGAACTCGCGACGCACGATCGTCATAACCGGTGCCAGCGACGGCATCGGAGCGGTGACCGCCCGGGCGCTGGCCGCCCCGGACGTCGACCTCGTCATCGTCGGCAGGTCGGCGCAGAAACTTGCCACGGTGACCGCCGACACCGGTGCGACCGCCTTCACAGCCGATTTCGCCGTTCTCGACGATGTGCGCGGTCTCGCCGAGCAGATCGGTGACCATGTCGGCTCGATCGACGTGCTGCTCAACAACGCGGGCGGTCTCTTCGAGCCGCGACAGCGGACTGTCGACGGGCACGAACCCAATTTCCAGATCAACCATTTGGCCCCGTTTCTGCTGACCAATCTGCTGCACGACAAGCTCGCCGCCAACGGCGCGCTCGTGCTGAACACCGCGAGCGTCGGCAACCTGTTCGGGCGCGTCGACATCTCCGACCTCGACTACCGGCGCCGCCGCGCCTTCGGATGGCGCGCCTACGGGACGAGCAAGCTGATGAACATCATGTTCACCCGCGGTATCGCGCAGCGCTGGTCGTCGGACGGAATCGTCTCCGCCGCAGTACATCCCGGTCCTGTGGCGTCGAGCTTCGGCCGCGACTCGCGCGCCGTCGGCCTGCTCTACCGCACCCCACTGCGCCACGTCGGAACGATCACCCCCGCCCGCGGCGCCGAACCCCTGATCGAACTGGCCGGCCGCGGCGCCGACCCGGAAATCAACGGCGTCTACTTCCATCGGCACCGAGCGCGAGGCCCCGAGTCCCCGCAAGCACACAACCGCCGCCTCATCGACGAACTGTGGACTGCCTCGGCCGATCTCGTCGGCCTCGGCTGAGCAAACATCGCCGAGAGTATCGCCGGCCCCGGTATCGAGGACTTGTTCGCCGCCGGGCGCAATTTTCGGCGTGAACTGCAGGGAGATGTGAGCGTCGTCGGCGGTGCGTTATGGTCGGGTTCCAGGGGACGTCCCGGCTACCTGCGCGGCAGCCGGTCCTCGGGTCCGGTACTTGCCTGCGATGCGGTGTCAGGGAGGAAATGTGGATATCACCCAGTTGATCCTCGATGACCATCATGAGCAGCGGCGGCTGTTCGCGATCGTGGAGCAGATCGATCGCGGGGACACCGGTGCGCTGGGGGCGATCTGGGACCGGCTGGCGGCGTTTCTCGAGCTGCATGCGCAGGCCGAGGAGGAGATCTTCTATCCCGCGCTGCTGCAGGTCGGGATCGCGGCGCGGCGTGCGAGCGGGGCGGAGGACGAGACACTCGACGCCATCCACGACCACAACGAGATCAGGGATGCGGTCGCCGACGTAGGGCGGCACCAGGTGGGCACCGACGAGTGGTATGCCGCTGTCGCGGCGGCGAACCTGGCCAACAGCGACCATATGGCCGAGGAGGAGCGCGAGGGGCTCACCGACTTTCGCCGCCTGGCCGGACTGCAGCGCCGCCATCAGCTCGCCGTGGCCTTCGCGGCGTACGAGGCGCGCAACTACGCGGGCGTCGTGCCCGTCGACAAAGATCCGGCCGGCTACGTCCGCGCGGCGGAGGCGGTGCTGCGCGGCGAGGGGAACGGATCGCTCAGTGTGGGCAGCTTGAAGCGAATTCCGCCCAGCTGAGGAGAGTCGATCAGTCCTCGGCGAATGTTGCGATGCGCGTGGCACTCTGGACAAGTGCCTGTTCCGGCGGATGGCCGCCGGCACGACAACGCTGGGAGGTCGCAGGACATGGTGAGCGTTATCGGTGGCGGGATCGCGGGCAGTTGCCTGGCCGGTGGTCTCGCGCGGCAAGGGCATCGGGTCGCGCTCTACGAACAACAGCGCCCGGGTCCCGGAGCCGGGGCGTTTCTGTTCATCGACGGGCGCGGACACGATGCGATGGAGGCGATGGGCGTCGATCGCTCGGCGCTGCACGAGGTGTCCTATCCGCTCGCGGGACTCGACTACGAGGACAGTCGCGGCCGGCGCAGCGAAATGCCCAGCCGCGGACATCGTTTCTGGTTGCGCCGCAACCTCATGGGCGTGCTCTCGGAATTCGTCGCGCGCTCCGGCGCCGACCTGCGCTACGGCGAGCCGATCACCGAAGTGACGGTGAGCGACGACGATCACACGATCCGGCGGGGCTCCGACGTCGTCACCACCGAGGAGCTGCTGATCGGCGCCGACGGTATCGACTCCGTCGTCCGGGCCGCGCTGGAACCCGCACGCACACCGGTCTACGCCGGTGATGTCGTGCTGTACGGAATGACCGGCACGCCATTGGATCCGCCGCCGCCCACGACCCCCGCGGTCCTCCACTTCTTCGCCGAGGTCGCCGAAGACGGCAGTGCCGGAAGTACTTTCGGCCACATCTGGCGCCCCGAGGACCCCGCAGCCCTGTGGTTCGTGCGGATCCCGCGCGATCCCCTCCCCGGTACTCGCGACGATATCGGGATGCGGCCGGTCGACGAGTGGGCCGAAACCGTCCTGGCCGCAACGCCTTCCAGCCGGGCGCTGGTATCGGCCTTCCTGTCGCGGACGGAACTGGTGCACGTCAGCAACGCCCGCAACGTCCCGCTGGAAGGCGCACGCGCACCGCAGGATTCGGTGATCCTGATCGGCGACGCCGACCACGCGATCACTCCGGCGGCCGGGGTGGGAGCCCGTGACGCGCTCGAGGACGCCCGTGCGGTCTTCGACGCGATCGTCGGCACCGCCTCACCCGCCGAAGCGATGACCCAACGCCGCAAGCAGATCGTCATCGACCGGGAAACCGCCCAGCGAGCGCGGCGCCGATGACTGTCACCGCGTCGGCAGATCCGTGAGCCGGGACCATTTCGTTGTGCGCCGATGAATTTCGCGCCCACAGGACGTCTCCTTCTCATGAGGAAACTGAGCTACGGGATCAGCATGTCCCTGGACGGCTACATCAACGACCGCGACGGCAGCATCGACTGGTCGAATCCGGACGACGAGTTGCACCAGTTTCACAACGACCGGTATCGGGACATCGAGATTTCACTGCACGGTCGTCGCCTGTACGAGCTGATGGCCGAGTACTGGCCGCATGTGCCGGAGGATGCGCCCCCGATCCAGCGTGAATTCGGCAGGTTGTGGACGGAGAAGCCGAAGGTCGTCTTCTCGCGGACACTGACCGAGGTGCACTGGAACAGCACGCTGGTCAGCGAGAACGCGGTGGAGCAGGTGCGCAGGCTGAAGGCCGAGGGCGACGGCGTCATCGAGGTCGGCGGCGCGAGTCTGGCGGCTTCGCTGATTCCGCACGGGCTCGTCGACGAGTACCAAGTGTTCGTGCTGCCCGTGGTGCTCGGCGGCGGCACACCGATGTTTCCCCTGCTGGACAAGCGTATTCCGCTCCGGTTGGCGCAGACGCGGCATTTCGACACGGCGGTGATGCTGCGCTACGTCGTCGACTGAGGACGGGTCCGGCTCGAGGTCAGAGAACGTCACCCAGCGGGGCTTAACCGACTGGCGATTTGGTAGACGTTCCCGAACGGGTCGCGAACCATGGCGCGGCGGTCACCGTACGGCGTGTCGAGCGGTGCCTCCAGCGTGTCCGCGCCCGCGGCGACCGCGCGCTGGTAGGTGGCCCCGACGTCGTCGACGTAGATGTAGAGAAAGGCCGGAAACGGTTCGCGCTCGCCGGATTCCGAGACCATGATCAGCGAATCGCCGACGCGGACCTCGGTCGGCCGGTTCGGCTCCACGTCGCCGGTCGCCCCGAATACGGTCCGCAGAAACGCGACCGCCGCGGGGTGGTCGGCCACCACCATGCGTGGTGTCACCGAACGAAAACCCGGCGGGGGAGCAGAAGCCGTAGCCATGGCGCGAGTCTGGCACGCGATCCTCGACCGGGATGGCGTGTCGGCGGGAAACGTTCGCCGACCTGCGCTGTGGCTCCCGTGGGGCGCGGTCGCCATTGTGCACGCGCTCGCACTCGGGCACAGTTCGGTGCGGCGGTGACGGGTCGTCGGCCGCCGGTTGGTGATCGTTCGAGGCTCGGGTAGCGGAAAGCAGGCGATGCGGTGGGTGTGTACGTGGTGACCGGTGCGGCGTCCGGAATGGGGCGCGCCGCGGCGGAGAAATTGCGTGAGCGGGGCCATACGGTGGTCGGTGTCGATCTCAAGGACGCGCAGGTGGTCGCGGATCTGTCGACGCCGGCCGGCCGCCGCACCGCGATCGACGGTGTGCTCGCGGAGGTGGACGGGCATCTCGACGGCGCGATACTCGCCGCGGGGGTCGGGCCGGCGCCCGGTGCGGACCGGCCGCGGCTGATCTTCGAGGTGAACTACCGCGGCGTCGTCGAACTGCTCGACGGGTGGCGCACGGCCCTGGCCCGGGCGGATGAGGCGAAAGTCGTTGTGTTCGGCAGCAATTCGACGACCACCACCCCGTTGGTGCCGCGCCGGGCGATTCGTGCGCTGCTGGCGGGCGACACGGACAAGGCGCTGCGGGCGTTGCGGATCTTCGGCCGGAACGCGCCGTCGATCGCCTACGGCACCTCGAAGATCGCGGTGAGCCACTGGGTGCGCCGCCACGCGACGACCGCGCAGTGGGCAGGCGCGGGAATCCGGCTCAACGCGCTGGCACCCGGCGCGGTGCTGACGCCGCTGCTGGAGAAGCAGCTCGCGACCCCGGCCGAGGCGAAGAACATCGAGCGTTTCCCGGTCCCGATCGGCGGCTTCGGCGATCCGGGCGATCTGGCCGAATGGGCGGTGTTCATGCTGTCGCCCGCCGCGCGATTCCTGTGCGGCAGTATCGTTTTCGTCGACGGCGGCAGTGACGCCTATTTTCGTGCCGATGACTGGCCACGCGCTGTCCCGCTGCGCAAGCTGCCCGGTTATCTGTGGCGATTCTTCGGCTCGGGTCCGCGCTGAACGTCGCGGACCGCGTCGGGGCGCCTCAGACGGCGGCGAGTTCGTGCCGCAGCACTTCGCTCGCGGCGCGTTCACCCGAGCGGACCGCGCCGTCGACCCAGCCGCACATCACGGCCGAGCTCTCGGTGCCGGCCCAGTGAATCCGGCCGCACGGTTCGCGCAGCGCGCGGCCGAACTGGGTGAGCACGCCGGTCGGCGTGTGGCTGAGCATTCCGCCACCGGAGTACCGTTCGGCGCTCCAGTCCTGCTCGACGTACTCCTCCGGGGAACCGGCCTTCGTCCCGAACCTGCCGGCCAGTTCTCGCAGGATGGCCGTTCTGCGGTCGGTGGCGTCGAGGTGTCCGATCCGGCGGGCGGTGGGCCCCTCCGTGATGACGCACAGGATTCCGGGCCGGGCGGTGTCGGTGCAGGCGTCGAGGGTGACGGTGGCCGGCGACCCCGGCGCGGCCGACTGCCCGGACAATCCGTCGTGCCGCCAGAACGGTTCGGCGTAGACGACGGAGGTCTTGATGATCGAGCCGCTCGGCACACGCTGATGCAGCAGTGAGCGATCGACCGGCAGCATCGGCTCGTACCGGATCTGACCGGCGATCGCCAGCGGGACGGCCACGATCGCCCGATGGGCACGCAGCGCCGACCGACCGGCGTGCACGGTTACTCCGGCATCGTCCTGCTCGATGCCGTGCACCGGCTGCGACAGCCGAATCGCCTCACCGAGCTCGGCCGCCATCGCACGGTAGATCGCACCCATGCCGCCCACGGGCCGGGAGTCCTGGGAACCGCCCCTGACGCTGAACATGAAGTTCGGCCCGCCCCCGGACGCCATCTGATACAGCGCGAAGAGCATCGACACCTCCGAGGCGGCCGAGGTGTAGCTGCCCGCGATGGCGGTCTCGAGCAGATCGTGGGCGGTCCTCGACCGGACGGTGCGATTCAGCCACTGCGCCAAGGTGATTCGATCCCATTTCTCGGCGTTCTTCGCATCCCACGGTGCGTCGAGCGGAATCGACTTGCACAGGTGGGCCAGCTCGGCGAAGCCGGCGCCGAGATGGATCGAGGCCCACGGACTCATCGTCCACGGGATCGTGCCGGTGTAGCGGTACTGCTTGCCGTCGACGACCATCAAAGCCTGGCCGTCGGTGTACTGGCGATAGCTTCCTACGCCGAACTCGTTCATCAGGGCGCGGACCCGGTCCTGGCCGGGCCCGATCCAGGCGCCGCCGCGGTCGATCCAGCAACCGTCCCCGCGCACCTCGGTGAACGTGCGCCCGCCGAGCCGGTCGCGAGCTTCGAGTACCGCTACCGATCGGCCCGCCTGTTTCAGTCGCAGCGCGGCGGTCAACCCGGCGAACCCGCCGCCGATTACGCAACAGTCCACATCCGTCATCGAGAGCCGCCTTCGTGTCGACGTTCTCCGGGCGGCGGCGGGGCACGGCACTGCTCACATCCACGACCTCGCCGCGACGAACCACTTCGGTCGGATCGGCACCTCAGGTGGGCAATTTTAGAGCAAATCGGGGAGGTGGCGGACCGAAACCCCGCACCTACCACCGGTGGCCGGTCGCGACGGGTTTCGGGGAGCCCTCGCGCGGAACGAGCACGACGCGCCGACCCGACATCCGCACTCGCAGGCCGGCGGCGCGGGCGAGGACGACACCGATCAGCGCCGCTGAAAGTGCGGAGACCGCTCCGCAGGCGAACAGGCCGAATCGGGGCCCGAACTCCTCGGTGAGCCATCCGACGATCGGGCCGCCGATAGGTGTGCCGCCGGTGAAGACCATCATGTACAGCGACATCACCCGCCCGCGCATGGCCGGGTCGGTTTCCAGCTGCACCATCGAGTTGCCCGAGGTGTTGAAGGTGAGTCCGAGCAGGCCCACCGCGGCGAGCAGCGCGGTGAACAGCCAATAGTCCGGGGCGAAGGCGGCGACCGCCTCGAGCGCGCCGAAGCCGACGGCGGTGCCGACCAGCATCCGCATCCGCACCCGCCCGCGGCGACCGGCCAGCAGCGCGCCCGCGAGCGAACCCGCTGCCAGTGCGGTGTTGAGCAGCCCGTACTTGCCGGCATCGACATCGAAGACGTGATACGCGAAGCCCGACAGCACGGTGGGGAAGTTGTAGCCGAAGGTGCCGATGAAGCCCACCATGACGATCGGCCAGAGCAGTTGCGGATGGGCGCTCACATACCGGAGGCCTTCACGCAGTTGCCCTTTCCGGCGCGGCAGGCGCGGCACCGGTGTCAGCTCCGCCGGTCGCATGGCAAGCAGACCGGCGATGACGGCGACGAAGGAACAGGCGTTGATCGCGAAGGCCCAGCCGGAGCCGACGGCGGCGATCAGCGCTCCCGCGACCGCCGGCCCGACCAGTCGCGCGGCCTGGAAGTTCGCGGAGTTCAGACTGACGGCGTTGCGCAACCGCTGCCGGCCGACGATCTCCGGGACGAACGACTGACGAGTCGGATTGTCGACCACGGTCACCATGCCCAGCACCAGCGCCAGCACGTAGACGTGCCACACCTCGACCGTGCCGGTCAGCGTCAGGACCGCGAGGACCGCGGCGAGCAGTCCCATGGTGGCCTGGGTGAGAACCAGAAGTCCGCGCTTGGGGAAGCGATCGGCGATGACGCCGCCGTAGAGACCTAACAGCAGCATCGGCAGAAACTGCATGGCAGTGGTGATGCCGACGGCGAACGCGCTGCCGGTGAGACCGAGCACCAGCCAGTCCTGCGCGATCCGCTGCATCCAGGTACCCGTATTGGAAACCACCTGGCCCGCGAAGTAGTAGCGATAGTTCGGCACGGTGAGGGAGGCGAACATCCCACTGGGGCGATCCGGCGGTGCCGGCGGTGGCGCGGGCAGCTCGGACGGAAGTGAATCGGTGGTGGTCTCGTGGTCGTCGGTGCGAGTCGCGGTCAAGACTGCCTTTCCTGCGGTCAGCTCCTTGTTCGGTGAAGAGCAACGTTCGGTTGCTGCGGATGGGCTCGGAGAGTGGATGCGGCGCGACGCCGGGTGAGCCGGTCGGCGGTCCGCCGATCCACGTTGTTTAGCCTATCTAATCAATTATACTGCGGCGCAGCCGATGATCTCTGTGCGGTTGGCAACAGGAAGACGGTCTCGGCTGGTGGGCCGGGTGATCGTGGCGCCCGAATCACCCGGACCATGCAAGGGCTTGGTCAGCGCGCGGAGGATGCCGGAATCCCCGCACCGGCGGCATCGGCGCCTCCACGGGGGTAGCGCCGATGGAGTGCCGCGGTCGCGGACCGATACGCGGCAGGCTTCACCGGAAGCAGCCACTGCCGCAGCCTGGCCACGGGGCCGATGTTCACCCCGATCTCGTCCAGGATCTCGTCGACGTGGCGAATCGAGAACGGAATGATGTTGGTGCCGCGGGCTTGTTTGCCCTCGGTGCGTTCGATCATCCAGTTCAGGCGGCGCCGGGCGAACTCCCGTCGGTGTTCGGCCGAGGGCAGGCCGGTGCCGCCACCGGCCAGATAGTCGACCACCCACATCGCGGAGGCCTCGGCGGCGATCGGGCTGACCAGCGACGAGCTGTAACCGACGAAGAACAGATTCGGCACATCCAGTGGCAGGATCTGGCGATACAACAGGAAATTGCCGTCGCCGTCGGTGAGCCGATCCTGCACCGAGGGACGCAGGAACGGCACGCGCTGAACGAAACCGGTGGCGCAGACCACGATGTCGGCATCTCGCAGCGTGTCGTCGGACAGTGCGATGGTCGGTTTGCCGTCCTTTTCGTGCAGTCGCGCGATGACCGCGCCGCGGTGCAGGGTGATGACGCCGTCGCGGATCTTCTCGTAGAAGTTCTCGGTGGCCAGGCTCACCGCGTGGCGGACCACGCGCTCGAACGGGCCGTCGGGCACCAGTCCCAGCCGGTCCAGCAGCAACTGCCGGCGCACGATCGAACCCATGCCCCCGAGCAGCGCGTTGCGCAGGAAACGTCCCGGCCCGGTCAGGAATCGAGCGAACCCGCGCTGGTCGATATGGTCGAACAGCGCCTCACTGAAACGGGTGAGCAGGATGTATTTGTAGGTCACCAGCCCGGCAAGCCTGCGCGGCACCTTCCATGTCACCTCCCGGGCCACGACGGTGGTCGAGCGAGCGACGTCGCTGAGCGCTTCCGCGATATCGCAGGCGGATTTGCCGTAACCCACCACGACGACATCCTTGTCGGCCGCGTCGTCGATCCGGGTGAAATCCGATGCAGCGCAAACTCTTCCGCCGGCGCGTTCGAAATCCTCCCGGCCCGGATACTCGGCAACGAACGGATCGCAGAAGATGCCGGTTGCCACGACGAGGTGGTCGAAGACCGCCGGTGCCTCCGTCCCGGAGGTGAGGTCCCGGACGATCAGCGTCCAGGTCCCGGTCCGCTCGTCCTGGGCGGCATCGGTCACCTCGGTCCGGAGGCGGATGAGGCGATGCAGATCGAACCGGGTCGCGTAGTCCTCGAGATAGTTCTGCACCTGGGCGCCGCTGGGAAATTGCGGATAGGCGCGCGGCATCGGGAAGTCGGAGAACGCGTAGGTGCCCTTGTTGTTCTGCGTGGTGACGCCCGGATACCGGCGGGTGCGGCTCCACACCCCACCGACGTCGGGGGTGCGGTCGTAGACCGTGACGTCGAATCCGAATTCGGTCAGCAGTTTCGCCGCACACAGTCCGGAGACCCCGGCTCCGATGACAGCGACCCGCACGGAGGATTCACCTCCCGCGGCCTCGGTTCCGGCATCGCCCGGCGCGCTCACGCGGGCACTCCGGCCGTGCTGCGTGCTTCCTGGAAGAAGGCGGACACCAACTGCTGGAAGCGCTGTGCGTGCTCGATCTGTGTCCAGTGCCCGCAGTGGCCGAACACGTGCAGCTGCGCGTTCGGGATCGTGGCGAACATGTGCTGTGACGCCTCCAGCGGTACCACGCGGTCTTCGCGTCCGTGCAGCAGCAGCACCTCGTGCGGGATGGCCGCGAGTTGTTCGTCGGGCACGATCTGGGCGTCCAGCCAGCGCGCCCGCGGGGGCGGGAAAACCTTCTCGAAGGCTTCCTGCGCGCCGGGCCGGATAGTGGCGCGGTAGCGCAGTTCGGCCAGCTCGTCCGTCACGAGCGACCGGTCGTAGGCCATGATGTCCATGATGTTCTTCATGTTCTGCACCGACGGGGTGTAGCCCCAGAGCTGATCGAGCTCCTCGGTGAAGCGCATCTTGACTCCGCCCGCGCCCATCAGCGCGATCCGGTTCAGGCGCTCCGGATGCCGGGTGGCTAAGTGCAGGGCGAGCCCGCCGCCGAAGGAATTTCCGACCACGTGTGCTTTCTCGATGCCGAGGCCGTCGAGCAGGGCCGATATCTGATCGATCCAGGTGTCGAAGATGTGGAAGTCGGCCGGTTCGGGAAGTCCGGTATAGCCGAAGCCGACCAGATCCGGGGCCACGACGCGAAAATCTCGGGCCAGCACCGGAATCAGGCCGCGCCAGTTCGCCCAGGCGGAGACTCCGGCGCCGGAGCCGTGCAGCAGCAGCACCGGGTCGCCGGTCCCGACGTCGTGGTAGTTGGTGTCGAAGGTGCCGGTGCGCATGCTCCGGCCGATTTCGGGATTCTCGGCGGTCATCGTGTACTTCCTCCGGTTGCCTGAGTGGTTCGGTACGTCGGGTGATTCAGTGGGTCGCGGCCAGTGCCGACAGCAGGTCGTCCTGCACGAGAGCGGGAGACGGGAAGGCGCGTTTGCTGTGGCTCAAGCCGGTCACCACCAGCAGCTCGCAGAGTTTGTAGGCCACCACGCCGGGATTGAGGACCGGCACGTCCAGCACACGTGACAGGTAGGCATGGGACTGATGCATCGTGGTCGAGCCGAGCACGATCACGTCGGCGCCGTCGTCGTCGATCGCGGCGCGTGCCTCCCGTTCGAGAGCCGCGAAGACGAAATCCTCTTTGCCGGCGAGCAATTCGGCCGTATCGGGTGCGACGCCGATATCGCGGACGGAGGCCATGCGGGCACCGAGCCCTTGCTCGCGGGCCGCCTTGTGGTACAGCTCGTGCCACTGCGGCCACATCGTGATCACCGAGAATTTCTTGCCCAGCAACGACGCCAGCAGCATCGAGGCCTGGCTCGGTGCGACCACCGGAATGGTGAGCCGGGAGCGCAGCGCCGCCAGCGCCGAATCGCTCATCGAGTTCACGCACACCGCCGCGTATCCCTGTTCCTCGGCGCGAGATCCGGCCTCGAGGACGAAGGCGTCGGCCAAGGTCGTTTCGTAGGCGCTGTCCAATGTGGTGCCGCCGGCGCGGGCGCTGACGAAGACGTTCTCGAATCCGGGATGCACGATGTCGTCCGGGATCTGGGCGGCGAAGGCGGCCAGCGCCTCCGGCGGCACCGGTACGGGAACGATGTTGAGTACCTTGCGTTCTGGGCTCACAGTCCCACGTCCTCTCGGGTTCGGGTCAGGGTGTCGACGACGGCGTAGGCGACGGCGCGCACCGCGGTCATCACGTCGGAGACCGACGCCACGCCCATGCCGCCCAGGCCTTCGTTCATTTCGGCGGGTGCGGTCGCGGGCGGCCAGGGATAGCCGATGCGCGCGCAGGGCACGCCCATGCGGCGGATGAGGGTTCCGTCGGTCTGGCCGCCGAGTAGTGGTGTGGATTCGTAGGGACGGCCTTCCACCTCTTCCCAGCCGCGCCGGCAGGACTGGATGATCCAGTTGCCGGGATCGGTCATGCCGCCAGGCAGCGACCCGTACATCTCCCAGTCGAGGTCGATATCGGGCTCGGTCGCGCGGATGTGGGAGATCAACCGGGCGAACTGGTTTCGCACCTCGCCCGGAGTGGTTCGGGGGTTGACCCGGACATCGAGGTAGATCTCGGTGGTCGCGGAGGGGAATGCCGGCTTGTCCGGGTTTCCGGAACGCAGGGCCGAGATCCACCCCTCGGGAATGGTGGAGCCGGAGGTGTTGCGCGCGGTGTATTCGGGCAGCCAGGCCTCGATATGTTCGACCACGCGCGCGGCCGGCACGATCGACGAGCGAAACCCCGGTGTGCCCCTGCTGATTCCGGCGTATCCGAAGGTGCCGCGCACCGACACCTTGAACCAGCACATGCCCGGTTCCTCCGGGTAGACGGCCCACCACGGTTTCAGGACGATGGCGTGATCGGGCATCGCGCCGTGGGTGAGCAGGTGGAACACCCCGCTGCTCATGCCCACGTTGTCGCGGTCGCTCATGGTGACCGGCATTCCGCCGCCCGCGAAGCCGATCGCCAGATCACCGATCAGGGGCACACCGGCGTCCGCGACGGCGTGGACGACCTCGGTCAGCCCGGCCACCATGCATTTCGGATTCGAGGCGCCGAGCCCGATCACCAGATCACCGTCCACCCGCGCCTGGGGCACCATATCCGGACGCAATCGCGGCCCGACCCACGGCACATCGGCCTCGGGGTCGATGTGAGTGTCGATCGGCGCGTACAGCAGTAGCCGGCTGCCGCCGCCGCTGCCGCGTATCTCGCCCAGCACATTGCCGGTGTGCTCGCTGACCGGTCGATAGGCGGCGTCGATGCCGACCGCGTGGCGCAGATGGTCGGCCATGAATTCCGAGGCCGCGCGTTCGCGTCCGGTGGGGCTGTGGATGTCGACCAGCGAGACGAGCAGATCGCGGAAGCGGTCGGGGTCGAGTCGATCGCAGACCGCCTCGTACATCGCGCGCCGGTCGTCGTCCAGCGGTAGGTCCTGGATCGATTCCGCCGCGCCCTCCGTGCTGGTGATGGCGTCGTTCATCGCTGTTCCTCCGGTAGCGGGCAGCGGGCGGCCAGCCCGACCCGGTCGGTCAGGCAGGTCGCGATGCGCACGAGCGAATGGTCGGTGCCGGTCGGGCCGATGAGCTGCACGCCGAGCGGCAGTCCGGTGGCGCCGGTGCCGGTCGGCAAGCCGACCGCGGGCAGCCCGGCGACGCTGGCGAGCTTGTTGAACACCGGGTCGCCGGTGCTGTCCAGGCCGTGCGGCGCCTCCCCGGTCGCGGCGAGGGTCAACAGCACGTCGGCGCGGCGGTGCGCACCGTCGACGAAGCGCCGGGCAGCGCGAAGAACGCTGCGCGCGTGCTGAATTCGGCTCGGCTCCGCGGTGCGGCCACGGGTGAGGAATTCGGCCAGCCGGGCGCTGATCCCGTCGGTTCCGTCGCGGCCGACGCGGTCGTGGAGTGCCGCGGCGGCCTCCGCGGCCATGATCAGCGTGTGTGCGTCGTCGAGCTCGGCCAGCTCGGGCGGAACGGCGATCTCGGTGACGGTGGTGCCGTGGGCGCGCAGGCCGGCGGCGAACGATTCCAGGCGCTCCAGCGCGTCGGTCCCGGCGCGGTCGTCCCACGGGGGGCGCAGCACACCGACGGTGAGGTCGCGGGTGGCGGGCAGTACCGCGGTCTGTACTCGGTCCGTGAGGACCTGGTCGACCGCGCCGAGCCACACCGGATGCCGCGCGAACGCGCCGAGGGTGTCGAAGCTCAGCGCCACCGGCAGCACGCCGTCGAACGACCACCGGCCGTAACTGGGTTTGAGCGTGAAGACGCCGCAGTAGGAGCCGGGACGCAGCACCGATCCGGCGGTCTGGGTGCCCAGGGCGATGGGCACCTGGCCGTCGGCGACCGCTGCCGCCGAGCCGCTCGACGATCCGCCCGGTGTGTGCTCGAGATTGTGCGGGTTCCGGGTGCGGGCCGGCTCGTAGGTGGCGAACTCGGTGGTGGCGGTCTTGCCGAAGATCAGCGCGCCTGCCGCGCGCAGCCGGCGTACCGCGTCGGCATCGCGGCCGGGGCGATGTCCCGACCAGAGGGGGCTGCCGTAGGCGGTCGGCTGATCGGCGGTGTCGATGATGTCCTTGATGCCCACCGGAATTCCGTGCAGCGGCGAGCGGGGCGTTTCGGCATCGAGTGCGCGGGCCTGCGCGCGAGCCCGGTCCGGATCGAGAAAGGCCCAGGCACGGACGGATTCGTCGCGTACGGCGACGCGCTCCAGATAGCGTTCCACCGTCGTGATGCTCGAGGTCTCGGTGTGCTCGCCGGTGGTGGCGTCCACGGTCATCTCAGCTCACCTTCTTCCGGACCTCGTGGCCCCAGCGCGCCGGGGCGTCGTAGGTCTGCACGACCCAGTCCTCGTCGACAACGGCTCCGCCCCAGCCGATTTCGATGCCGAAGCCGGACGGCGTGGAGAGGTAGAACGAGGTGACCCCGTCGTTGGTGTGGCGACCGAGCGTCATCTTCAGATCGATGCCCGCGGCGGTGATCCGGTCGTAGGCCCGGCCGACGTCGTCGAGCGTGGCGGTCTCGATCATCAGATGGTTGAGGTCGCCGCCGCGCATCCCGAAGCATTCGTTCATCAACGCCAGGCTGTGGTGGCGTGAATTGCAGTGCAGGAAGGTGGCATCCGCGCCGTCCCAGACGATGTAGTCGGTGAGCCGGAAACCGAGGACGCGGGTGTAGAAGTCCACCGCCGCCGGATAGTCCGAGCACATGTAGACCACATGCCCCAGGCCCAGTTCGCCGGTGACGAAGCCGCTGATCACCCCGCCGGGCCGTACCGGGTGGTGGTCGGTCAGCACGCCGTAGCCGATCTCGGTGGGAAACCCGTCCAGATCGGCGAACCGGATGGCGGCGGCGACATCGAACGTGTCGCCGGCGGCCACCCGCTCGACCTCGATGCCTTCGGCCTCGACCGCCTCGGCCAGCGTCTTCAGCTGCTCGGGAGTGTTCACCTCCCAGCTGACCCGCCGGACGCGGTCCTCGGCACCGGGATACAACGCGATGCGGTGGTGGCGGTCGTCGAGGCGGATCAGCAGCGGATCCGCCGACGAGGTGCGGGGCCGGGCATCGAGTTCGAGAAGGTCGACCAGCAGATGCTGCCAGGCGTCGATATCGGCGACCTCGACGGTCAGAGCCCCGAGTCGGGCGATGCTCATGATGATTCGTTCACAATCTGTGCGCACCGGCGGCCGGGCCGCCGGTGGTGATCAGCTGGGGAGGAATTGCTCGGCGTGGATCCGCTCGGGCGGCAGGCCCAGTTCGCTCAGCCGGACGCGGGCCGCATCGAGCATGGCCGGGGGACCGCACAGGTAGGCGCTGGTGTTCGGGTCGGCGACGTCGGCCGCGGTGAGCACGCTGACCGGATTACCGGTGAGCACGTCGGGATGGTCGAACGGCTCGTCGACCACCACCCGCACCGACAGCCCCGGGGTGAAACTGCACCGTCCCGCGAGCTCGTCGAGGTGGAACAGATCGGGTCCGCGGGTACAGCCGAAAACCAGCTCGATGCGGTCGCGATCGCGTGCGGTCTGCAGCGTGTCGAGCATCGACAACATCGGGGCCAGTCCGGTGCCGCCCGCCACCATCAGAATCGGACCGGGTTCGGGACGCAGTCCGAACGACCCCATCGGGCCCTCCATCTCGAGCTCGTCGCCGACGGCGGCGCGCTCACGCAGATAGTGCGACATCGCCCCGGACGGCAGGACGCGCACGGTGAAGGTGAGCCGGCGCTTCTCCCGTTCCCCGGAAGCCATGGAGTACGAGCGCCATTCGCTGGTGCCGGGCACCCGCAGCCGCACGTACTGTCCCGCCCGGAAGGAGAATTTCGCCGACTTCGGCAACCGGATCTGCAGTTCCACCACGGAATCGGCCAGCCAGGTGAGGCCGGCGACCTTGGTGGCGGTCGTGATGATCGGGTTCTCGTCGAGCAGGGCCGCCGGGTAGTCGAGGTCGATCTCGGCGTCGGAACGGGCACGCGCCTGGCACAGCAGCCGCATGCCCGCCGCCGATTCGTCCGCACGCAACGGGTAGACGCGGCCTTCGGGCATGACCACGTCTCCGGCCGATATCCGGCCGATACAGGTGCCGCAGGTGCCGATCCCGCATTGATGGGCCAGCCGCACGCCGGCGGCGGCGTCCAGCACGGAAATGCCTTCCGGTACGTGGATCTCCTTCACCGTGTCGGTGTAACGCAAACGGACACAATGGGTTCCGGTGTCCGCGCGGTCGGTGGAGCGGATTTCGCTCGGAGACATGGTCATGCGGTCAGTCCTCGTCCCGATACGGCGATTCGAAGTATCCGCGCAGGTGACGGGCGGCCATCTTGCGCCACGCGATGATGGAATAGTCCATGTCGCAGAGCATTTCGTTGTTCCAGCCGTCGAAGCGGGTGTAGTGCTCCTCGGTGGCCTCGCGGGCGAACACGTCGCTGTTGTTGAAGCCTTCGAGCGCGAGCGGCTTGAAGAAATGCTCGAACTTGAAGTCGAATTCGGCCCGTTCCTCGTCGGTGTGGGCGCGGGTCGCCACGACCTCCCAGTACTCGTGGTGGTGGTCGTCGATCGGGACGTAGAACTCGTACTGCACGACGTCTGTGATCGGCCAGTGCTCCACCATCAACACGCCCGGCACCCACAGCGAGGTGCGGAAGTAGTGCTGAACGTTGCCGCGGGCCTTGATGTCGACCTTCGGGTTCTCCAGCACCGGCTGATACAGATCGGGCCGGTCGTAGCGGTTCATCACGCCCTTGGGCCCGTTGGGGATGTCGATCTCCTCGGTCGCGTCGTCGGTGAGGGCATTGACGCCGAGCGGCAGGGCACGGTCCAGGGCCACCAGGATCTGGTTGTCCCAGTGCACCAGCAGATGTCCCGGATCGAGGCCGTTCTCGGCGGCCAGGCGCCAGTTGCCGACCAGCTTGCGGTGGATGCCGCGCACGATGATGTTGTCGTCCATCAGGTGGGCGACGGGAGAGTTGTTGGGGTCGTTGGTGACTCGCATCGGCAGATCGCTCTCGAGCGGCGGCGGGGTGCCGTAGTCCGCGTCGCCGACGAAGACGAAGATCATGCCGTTGACTTCTTCGACCGGATAGGTCCGGATCGCGGCCCGCCCGATCAGCGAATCGTCGGGATTGCCGACGATGGTGGTGAGGCTGCCGTCGTCGACGCTGTAGGTGTAGCCGTGGTACCAGCAGGTCACGGTGCCCTCGGACAGGCACATGGGCTTCGCCGACAGTTTCACGCCGCGGTGGATACACCGATCCGACAGCGCGTAGGCCTTACCCGCCGACCGGCGCAGGGCGATGTCGTGGCCGCCGATGGTGACGCCTTTGACGGTGCCGTCGGCGAGCTCGGTGGAGAACAGTGCGGGATACCAGTGGTTGGCATAGCCCCAGTCGGCCTGGACGTAGGGGGCGTAGTGCCGGGTCACACCGGCCGAGGTGCCGTTGTAGTGGTCAGCGGACATCGAGAAACCTCCATCGAGGTGGGGACCACGCGGTGTGTGCGTGGTTGATCCGTGATGAGTGGCGCGGCGGGGAATGCGGCGCGGAATGTGGGCTGGACACCGTGGTGTCCTGAGCCACATTACAGAATCTTCGTGGACTATCAATAGACTTTCAACGTAAATTTCATGTTCCACGTTGCGGTCGGCCGGGTTACCCGTGTTGGCTGGTGTCCTATGACCGCCACCGAAGCCGCCGGCGCCGACCGGCCCGCGAATCTGGATCCGGAACGTCGCTGGCATCTGGCCGAGAACACCCACGAAGAGGCGATGACCGCCTTCGAATTCGCCCTGTTGCAGGTCGAGGGCGCGTTCGAGCGGTTCGCCGTGCAGGCGTTACGGATCGCCGGGGATGTGGATCTGGCCTTCAACGAAGTCGTGGCGCTGCATGTCGTGCGCATGCAGGAACGCGCCAAAGACACCGCGACCATCGCGCAGCTGACCAATCGCGAGGATCTGCCCAATCTGCAGTACAACCTGCGGAAGCTGGTCAGCCTGGGTCTGCTCGAGCGCACCAAGTCGGGCACCTCGTCGGTGTTCCGGGTGACCGAGGCCGGGCGCGAGATCTCCGATCGCTATGCCGCGTTGCGGCGTGAACTGCTCACGGCCAATCTGGCCGAATTATCCGATGTGACAACGAAAATGCGGCACGCGGTCCGCACGATGCACATTCTGACCGGCCTCTACGCGGCGGCCAGTCGTGACCTGGCCACCATCAATCCGGCGGTCATGTTCCCGGCCGAGGGCGACGAGGCCGAACCCGAACCGGCCGCGAAGCGGCGCCGGCGGCGCGGTGACGGAGCCGGGTGAACGATGTCCGGTCAGTGCGGGGTGTGATCACTGAGGAGCGTCTTCTTCTGGATCTTGCCCATCGCATTGCGTGGCAGCGCCTCGACCATGCGAATCTCACGCGGCCGCTTGTGTACCGCCAGTGATCCGGCGACGAAATCGATGAGGGCGTCGTGGTTTCCGGGCTCGCCGACGACATATGCCACGATGCGCTGGCCGAGATCGGCATCGGGGACACCGACCACAGCGGCCTCGCGCACGCCCGGGTGCGACAGCAGTGCGTGTTCGACCTCGCCCGCGCCGATCCGGTAGCCGCCGGATTTGATCATGTCGACCGATTCACGACCGACGATGCGGTGGAAGCCGTCCGGATCGATCACGGCGATGTCGCCGGTGTCGAACCATCCGTCGAGCGACATGACCTCGTCGGTCTTGGCCTTGTTGTGGAGGTAGCCGTCGAACAGTGTGGGCCCGGCGATTTCGAGGCGGCCGAGAGTTTCGCCGTCGTGGCCGACGGTATCGCCGGAGTCCGAGCGGAGCCGGGTTTTCACTCCGGTCACCGGTAGTCCGACCCAGCCGGGGCGGCGCTCACCGTCGTATCGGGTGCTGAGTGTGATGACGGTTTCGGTCATGCCGTACCGCTCGATCGGCGCGCTGCCCGTAAGCGCCCGCAACCCTTCGAACACCGGAACCGGCAGCGGCGCGCTCCCCGAGACCAGCAGGCGAGCGGAGGCGAGCGCCCGCGCGGAATCCGGATCGGCGCAGACCCGCGACCAGACCGTCGGCACGCCGAAATACAGCGATCCGCCCGCCGCGGCGTATCGGTCGGGGGTCGGGCGAGTGGTGTGGACCAGCGGCGATCCGGTGCGCAGGGCGCCCAGCACGCCGACCACCAGGCCGTGCACGTGGAACAGCGGAAGCCCGTGGACGACAACGTCGTCGGCGCTCCACTGCCACGCGTCGCGCAGTCCGTCCAGGCTGGCGGCGATCGCGGCGCGCGACAGCACCACTCCCTTCGGCGCGCCGGTGGTCCCGGAGGTGTAGACGATCAGCGCCGCCGTGGCCGGATCGGGTTCTGGGCCCGTCCAGGATTCGGAGGCGCGCGGGTCGACCGTGACCGCGGGCAGGGAGATATCGGAATCCGTTGCGCCGAGCCATAATTCGGCGCCCGAGTCGGTGAGGATGTGGCGGCGTTCGACCGCGCCGGAATCCGGGGGAACGGGGACCGCGGGCACACCGGCCAGCAGGCAGCCCACGACGGCGATCACGGTGTCGACGCTGGGGCGGGCGTCGATGGCGACACATCCGGCGCCGGCGAGGCGATGCGCGAGCGCGCCCGCCGCGCCCAACAGCGCATCGGGCCGCAGGGCGATGTCGCCGATCGTGACGGCGGGGCGGGACTCGGCCGTTGCGGTCTGCAACCCGGTGAGAAGAGGAACTGGCATGAGGGCCACTTTCTCGTGTATGGTCCACATCGTGGACCGATGTGCTACATTATGGACCAGTGACGGTATTAGCTCCAGACGACTCCGTCAACAACGGGTGTGCCGCCGCGCGTTCGGCGCAAGGGCGCGGTCGTGAACAGCGTGCTGACCGCCCTGCGGGTATTCGAGGAGGTGGCGCGGCTGCAGCCCGCGGGTCTCAGCGACCTCGCCCGGCGGCTGGAGGTTCCGAAAAGTACGGTGCAGCGCTGTCTGAAAACCCTCGAGGAGGCCGGGTGGGTCCGGTCGTCACCGGAAGGACGGTGGGAGATCACCGGTCTGGCTTTCCGGGTGGGTAGCGCGGTCGCGGGTCGCGACAATCTGCGTGAGGTGGCGCTGCCGGAGCTGTCCGCGCTGCAGATGTCGACCGGTGAGACAGTGCATCTCGCGGTTCCCGACGGCGACGAACTGGTGCTCATCGAACGTCTCGACAGTTCGCACCAGGTGCGCGCGTTCATGGCGCTGGGCACCCGGCTGCCGCTGCACGCCGCCGCGACCGGAAAGGCGTTCCTCGCGACCCTGTCCGACGAACGGATCGCGGCCTACCTGTCCCACGCCCCCGCCAAGACCACCGAACACACCATCACCGACGCGGACGAACTCTGGGAGGAGATCGCTCTCATCCGCCGACGGGGATACGCCACCACGATCGAAGGGCTGCACGACGGAATCTGCGCGGTCGCGGTGGCCCTGCGCGGGCGCTACGGGCCGGCCCGCGCATGCTTCAGCATCTCCGGGCCGTCGTCGCGGCTGACCCCCGCGCTTTTCGAGGATTACGGAGCCCGGGCTCTGGCGACCCGTGCCGCCGTCGAACGGCTGCTCGGCGAGTGAGGTCTGCGGCTGCGGCGCGGGATTTTTACGTTTTCCCTACGCCTCGCGATCACTGGGTTCGGGTTTGCCGGATTTAGGCTGATTAATCGTGGTTTCACCGATCGACGTCGCCAAACGGGTGGTGCTGGGACGACCGTTTCGCAGCGAGCGGCTCGGGGAGACGCTGTTGCCGAAGCGGCTGGCATTGCCGATTTTCGCCAGTGATCCGCTGTCCTCGGTGGCGTATGCGACTCAGGAGATTCTGCTCATCCTGACGCTGGGCGGGCTCAGCTATCTGTATCTGACACCGTGGGTGGCCGGTGGTGTCGTCGTGCTGCTGGCGGTGGTCGCGTTGTCGTATCGCCAGGTCGTGCGCGCCTATCCGTCGGGCGGTGGATCCTATGAGGTCGTCGCCGAGAACCTCGGGGCGATACCGGGTTTGGTCGTCGCGGCGGCGCTGCTGGTCGATTACGTGATGACGGTGGCGGTATCGGTCGCGGCGGGGGTGGACAACGTCATCTCCGCGGCGCCGGCGCTGAACCCGCATCGGGTGCTGATCGATATCGGGTTCATCGTGGCGCTGACCGCGATGAACCTGCGTGGGGTGCGAGAATCCGGCCGGGCGTTCGCCGTGCCGACCTACGCCTTCGTCGCCGGCGTCATGGTGATGATCTCGATCGGTGTGGTCGAGACGCTGATCGGGCACGCACCGGTCGCCGAGAGCGCGCACTACCAGATCAACGCCGCGCACGCCGGCCTCGGCACGGCCGCGGTGGCATTTCTCGCGCTGCGGGCGTTCTCCTCGGGGTGTACGGCGCTGACGGGGGCCGAAGCGATCTCCAACGGCGTCCCCGCGTTCCGAAAACCGAAGTCGCTCAACGCGGCCCGGACCATGACCGCGATGGGTGTGCTGGCGATCGCCATGTTCACCGGTGTCACCGCGCTGGCGATGATCACCCACACGCGCGTCGCCGAGAATACCTGCGACCTGATCGGCTTTCCGGGTGATTGCCGCACCGACGCCCAGAAGACCGTCATCGCGCAGATCGCGGGGGCGGTCTTCGGCGACAGCAGGCTGGGCTTCTACTACCTGATGGTCACCACCGCGTTGATCCTGATCCTCGCCGCGAACACCGCCTACAACGGATTCCCGCTGCTGACCTCGATCCTGGCCCAACATCGTTACCTGCCACGCCAATTGCACACGCGCGGAGACCGGCTCGCCTACTCCAACGGCATCATCCTGCTCGCCGCGGTCGCCGCCGGGTTGATCTACGCCTTCGACGGACAGACCACCAGGTTGATCCAGCTCTACATCGTCGGCGTGTTCACCTCGTTCACGCTGTGCCAAACCGGCATGGTCCGGCATTGGAATCGCGAACTACGCGCGGTGACCGCGCCGGGGCAACGCCGGCGCATCCACCGGGCCCGGGCGATCAACGCGTTCGGTGCCTGCTTCACCGGCGTCGTGCTGGTCGTGGTCATGATCACCAAATTCGGTCACGGCGCCTATCTCGTGGTCATCGCGATGCCACTGCTGGTGCTGATGATGTATTCCATCCACACCCACTACGCGACGGTGCGCGCCGAACTCGACATCGACCCCGACGAGGAGACGACGCTGCCCGGCAGGGTGCATGCGATCGTGCTGGTTTCGGACTGGCACAAGGCAACTCAGCGGGCCGTCCAGTTCGCGCGCGCCACCCGCCCGGACACCCTCACCGCCGTCACGGTCAACGTCGACGACACCGACACCCGGGCGCTGACCCAATCGTGGGAGCGCCACGACGTCAGCATTCCGTTGAAGGTCGTCGAGTCGCCCTACCGCGAAATCACCCGTCCCGTCGTCGAATACATCAAACGGGTCCGCCGATCGCGGCCCCGGGACGTGGTCAGCGTCTACATACCCGAGTACGTCGTCGGACACTGGTGGGAGAACCTGCTGCACAACCAGAGCTCGCTCCGGCTCAAAGCACGCCTGCTGTTCGAACCGGGTGTCATGGTCACCAGCGTTCCCTACCAACTGCGCTCTTCGCGAAATCGCAAGCCGCCCACAGTCACACCGAGCCCCGGTCAGATCCGCCGCGGCATCGTCGCTCCCTGATCGGAGGTTTCCGCCGCGGTCATCGATCGGCTCGGCCGGCGATGTGGTCGACGTCGATGAGCAGATGTCGTGGTCCCCGGAAGATTTGGCTGCGCCGATACGGTGGCGGATCGACGACCAGCCGCGGTGTCACGACGCGGCGTAGGAAGATCTCCAGTGCGAGATTGACTTCCAATCGCGCGAGCGGGCCGCCCGGGCAGGTGTGGATGCCGCTGCCCCAGCCGAAATGCTCGTTGTCGGGCCGTTGGATGTCGAAGCGGTTCGGATCGGTGAACCGGTTCGGGTCGCGGTTGGCGGCGGCGTAGACCAGATGCACCGCGGACCCTTCCGGAATCACGGTGCCGCCGATCTCGATATCGGCGGTGACGCTGCGGCTGGGGAAGAACTGCACCGCGGCCTGCAACCGCTGGACCTCTTCGATCGCGCGCGGCAGAAGATGTGGCCGGTCGCGCACCTGGGCGTAGGAACCGGGGTTGCGCAACAGTGTCAGCACGCAGTTGGCGATGGTGTTGACCGTCGAGTCGTGCCCGGCGATCAGCAGCAGTACCGCATTGGCCAGCACCTGTCCGACCGGCATCGGGCCGTCGGGGCCGTCGTCGTGCAGCAATCGCGACAGCAACCCCGGGCCGGGCGCACGCTGGAGTTGCTCGATCAGGCCGGCCATATATCGGGTGAGTGCGTCACGGCCGGCGTGCGCCCGGCCGGCGCGAACCTTGCCCTCTGCGGTCCGCGCGTCCGGGCCCAGATCGGTGCCGGTGAGCATGTCGTAGATCCAGGCGTGGAACCGGGGCTCGTCCGCGAGCGGGATGCCGAGAATCGTGGAAATCACCGTCACAGGTACGGGGTAGGCGTAGTCGTCGACCACGTCCATTCGGGTCGTGCCGCCGGCCTCGAATTCGTCGAGCAGCCGGTTGCACAACCGGACGATGACGGGTTCCATGCCGGGGATGACATCGGGCGAGTGCGGCGGGCCGAAGTGGCGCATCACCTGGCGGCGTGCCCGATCGTGATCGGGCGGATCGGAGACGATGATGCTCGGCGTCCGAGTCGGCGGCGTGCTCGCGGCGCCGGCGTTCCCTGCCAGGGGGTTGCCCAGCGGGCTGCGGCCGATATCGGAGCTGACCCGCGGGTCGTGCGCCAGCGCCAGCAGTTCCTGATAACCCGTCACCACATACAGGTTGTCGGCCACGCGCGCGACCGGGGTCCGGCGTAGCTGATCGAAGAACGGGTACGGGTCGGCGCGGTGTTCGAATGTCATCGCCTCGGCCCAGGCGGTCGCCGCCGTCATACTGCCTCCTCGCTCGACGGAACTCGGCGCTCAATGGAACTCGGCGCCTCGTGAGGTGGGGTCGTGGCCGGTCAGCACCACGTCGGGGATGCCGGTCGGCACTCGCGGATCGGGAAAGCGGGCCGGCATCGGTGCCGGATCGGGGGCCCGGTCGTAGCCCGGCGGTGGCGGCGGAAACGGCGCCGATCGTTCGATCATCGCCGCGTAGTACGGGAGCCATTTGCCGTGATCGAAGGTCACCGCACCGACGATGCGGCCCCGGCGGCCGTAGACGGCGGCGAACCGAAAGTCCTCGGGCGATCCCTGGGTGAACGCGATCTCGTCGCCGAACGAGCACACGCCCACACCCTTGATGTTCACCCCGAATTGCGCCGACCAGAACGACGGCAGCGGCAAATGCGGTCGCCGTTCGGTCTCCAGGCTGATCATGTTGTTCG
This sequence comes from Nocardia sp. 852002-51101_SCH5132738, assembly GCF_001665695.1. NCBI lineage: Bacteria > Bacillati > Actinomycetota > Actinomycetes > Mycobacteriales > Nocardiaceae > Nocardia > Nocardia sp. 852002-51101_SCH5132738. The sequence continues at coordinate 30,812 of NZ_LZML01000183.1, forward strand.
CGGCGACCTGCGCACCGGATACCGCGTTGTCCCAGTGCTCCATCGAGATGAACTGATACTCGTAGAGCACATGGGGCTGACGTGCGACATCGCCTGCCACGAAGACGTTGTCGGTCACCACGCCGTTGATGTCGAAGGCACGGCAACCGGCATCGCACCCGACGCCCCAGAAACCGGCGGCAAGTCCGGCGCCGCGCAGCCATTCGACATTGCGGATCGACCCGAGCGACGCGACCACCACATCGACGTCCACTGTGGTTCCGTCCGAAAGGCAGGCCCGGCGCACCTTTCCGTCGGCGTCGCCGTCGAGGGACCGGACGGACACACCGGTGCGCAGGTCGACTCCCGCGCCGCGCTGCATCCGCGCGGCGATATCACCGATCACCCCGCCGAGCGGGCCGATCAGTGGACCGCCGCCGCGTTCGGCGACGGTCACCGGCACGCCGCGCTCGCGGCATACCGAGGCCAGTTCCGAGCCGATGAATCCCGAGCCGACGACCAGGACGCGCTGCGGATTCGCGTTCAGCGCTGCCTGCAGCCCCGCAGCGTCCTCGCGGGTGCGCACGGTGAACACTCCGCGCAGGGCGGCCTCGGCCGGGTTGGGCCACGGCCGGGCCCGCACGCCGGTGGCGATGAGCAGCCGGTCGTAGGGCACCGCATCGCCGGTGGCCAACAGGACCTGCCGGTTCGCTCGGTCCAAGCCGGTCGCGGCCACCCCCAGCCGCCAGTCCGCGTCGACGGCCCGCATCCGCGGAAGTGCTGTGTGATCGGCGCGCACCCATCCCTGCAAAACCTGTTTGGACAACGGCGGACGGTCGTACGGTTCGTGCGGCTCGTCGCCGATGATGGTCAAGCTTCCGTGAAAGCCCCTCTCCCGCAGAGCTTCCGCCGCGCGCAACCCGGCCAGCGAGGCGCCCACGATCACGATGCGGCCTTCGGCCCGGAAGGCGTCGACCAGGTCCGCCATCAGCGAGGCGGTCCTCATGTCGCGGGCTCCGCCTCGTCGGGAGTGTGGGTTTCCACCAGGATGGCCTGAACCGGGCAGGACGCCGCCGCCCGCACGACCCGGCGGCGCTGCCCGTCGTCGGGATTGGGGTCGTAGGCCAGCGCCTCGTCGCCCAGTAGCCGCAGCACCTGCGGTGCCAGCGGAACGCACTGGGCATACCCCTGACACCGATTCAGATCGACCACGATGCGCATGTCCTCAGCTCCTCGTTCGAACCGAGTCTGATTGGGCCGGATTGCCTTGCGACCGCTGCGGACCGATCGGCGCTGATCCCCGCGAGGGTCGACGCGAACTCCCACCGGAGGACACGTCCCGGAATGCCCGGTGCCGTGCGGGCACCTCACCAAGGATTCGTAGCGGCCGGGCCGATGGGTTATCGCCGGCGGCGGGGTGTTGCCGAGCGGGGTGGCGCAGCACGCATGTGGTCGCGCACCGGCGACAGCAGCTCGGCCAGCGCCTTGGTGTCCGCGCGGGACAGCGGTTCGAAGAGTTGCTGGTTGACGACCTCGGTATGACCGGGAAGGACCTCGGCGAGCAGCGCCCGGCCGGCATCGGTGATCGTGACCGTGACGCCGCGCTCGTCGTCCGCGGAGGGCGCGCGCGTGACCAGTCCCGCCTTCTCGAGCAGACCGGCCTGATAGGTCAATCCGCTGCGGCTGTAGACGACGCCGTCGGCCAGATCGGTCATGCGCTCACTGCCGGTGGGGGAGTCGAGACCGAGCCGCGCCAGCAGCTGGAACTGCACGTAGCTCAGATCGCCGGCGTCTCGCAGCTGCTGCTCGACCGCGTGCCGGAGCAGGCCGGCGACCTCCATGAGGGCGAAATACGCGCCCAGTTGGACGGCGTCCAGGGGCCGCGGGGTCTCGGACATGGCACGACTGTACAACTCTTGCTTCGATTTCGAAACTCTTGCTTCGAATTCAAAGCACTGCTACCGTGACGGATGTGCTTCGAACTCGAAGCACATCACATCGAGAGTGAGGCACCACGATGAAGGCGGTTCGATTCCACGAGTACGGCGATCCCGAGGTCCTTCGCTACGAGGACGTCGACCGGCCGGTTCCCGGCCCCGGCCAGGTCCGGGTGCGCGTCGCGGCGACATCGTTCAACGGCGTCGACGGCAATATCCGCGCGGGATTGATGCAGGGCCCGATGCCGCTGGCCCTGCCGCACATCCCCGGCCTGGACGTCGCCGGAACCGTCGACGCGCTCGGCGAGGGCGTCGACGAGCCGAAGGTCGGTGACCGGGTCGTCGGCTTCCTGCCGTTCACCGACGACGGCGCCGCGGCGGAGTACGTGCTCGCCCCCGCGCGGAGTCTGGCGGCGGCGCCGGCGAGCATCCCGCTCGCCGATGCGGCCGCGCTGCCGCTGGTCGGACTCACCGCGTGGCAGGCGCTGTTCGACCACGCCGAACTGAAGCCCGGGCAACGGATCCTGATCAGTGGCGCCGGGGGAGCCGTGGGTGGTTATGCGGTACAGCTGGCCAAGGCGGCCGGCGCCCATGTGATCGCCACCGGCAGTCCGCGCAGCCGCGAGCGCGTCGAGGCGCGGGGCGCCGACGAGGTCGTCGACCACACCACCACCGAGGTGACCGCGGCGGTGACCGAGCCGATCGACGTCCTGCTCAACCTCGCGCCGATCGATCCGGCCGAGTTCGCGGCGCTGGCCGGACTGGTCCGCGACGGCGGCGTCGTGGTCGGCACCACCGTGTGGATGCCCGCCCCGGCCGACGCGGCGCGCGGCGTGCGTGCCGTCGACGTCTACGTCCGCAGCGACGCGCGGCAACTGGCGGAACTCGTTGCGCGCGTGGACCTTCGCGCGTTGATCGTCGATGTCGACGAGCGTGTCCCGCTGGCAGAGCTGGCATCGGTGCACACCCGGGCGGCCGCGGGAACGTTGCGGGGCAAGGTCGTCGTCCTCCCGGCCGCGGACTGACTGCGCCGGACCGGCGGGGAGACGACACCGACGGGTGCCGGCGCGGGACCGCTGCCGGCCGGCTCACGCCGGGTGTTCAGAAACTGGACACTTCCCGATGCTCGATCCATCCCACTATGGCTTGCATCACATCAGGTTGTAGCCAGGAGGTTTCGATGACGGTCGTCTCCGAGTTCCCGGTCCGAGCGGACGTTCGGGCGGTACTCAGCGGTCGAAAGCAGCTGCTGATCGACGGCGAATGGACCGATGCCCAGTCGGGTCGGACATTCGCGACGCACAATCCCGCCGACGGCGGTGTGCTGGCGGAGGTGGCCCACGGCGAGGCGGCCGACGTGGACCGCGCCGTCCGCGCCGCCCGCCGCGCCTTCGACAACGGGCCGTGGCAGTGGATGAAACCCAATGAGCGCGAACGGCTGCTGTGGCGGGTGGGCGATCTTCTCTCCGAACGCGCGGAGCAATTCGGCGAACTCGAGGCGCTGGACAACGGTAAATCCGCGGCGGTCGCCACCGTCGTCGACACCGCGTGGGCGGCCGACGTCTTCCGGTACTACGCGGGCTGGGCGACCAAGATCGTGGGCAGCACGGTCGATGTGTCGATGCCGTTCGCGCCGCCCGGCAGCCGGTTCCACGCGTACACCCTGCGCGAGCCGGTGGGGGTCTGCGGGCTGATCGTGCCGTGGAACTTCCCGCTGTTGATGGCAGCCTGGAAGCTGGCCCCCGCGCTGGCTGCCGGAAATACGGTGGTGCTCAAGCCCGCCGAGCAGACTCCGCTGACCGCGCTGCTGCTGGGAGAGGTGTTCCAGGAGGCCGGATTCCCGCCCGGCGTGGTCAATATCGTGACCGGATTCGGCGATGCCGGCGCCGCCCTGGCCGCGCACGACGGCGTCGACAAGGTCGCCTTCACCGGATCCACGGAGGTCGGCAAGTTGGTCGTCGACGCTGCCAAGGGCAATCTGAAGAAGGTGTCGCTGGAGCTGGGCGGCAAGAGCCCCAACGTCGTGTTCGCCGACGCGGATTTCGAGGCCGCGGTCACCGGCTCGCTCAACGCCTGGCTGTTCAATCACGGCCAGTGCTGTGTCGCGGGGACGCGACTGTATGTGGAGGACAAGATCTTCGGCGATTTCACCGCCGCGGTGGCCGAGGCCGCCTCGCGGGTGAAGATCGGTCCCGGCTTGGACCCGTCCACCGAGCTGGGCCCGCTGGTGTCACAGGAGCAGTTCGACCGCGTCACCGCCTATCTGCAGGCCGGCCTCGCCGACGGGGCGAAGGCGCTCACCGGCGGGGGCCGCCACGGCGACACCGGATACTTCGTGCAACCGACCGTCTTCGTCGACGTGCGGCCCGAATTCAGCATCGTGCGCGAGGAGATCTTCGGCCCGGTCGTGGCGGCGCTTCCGTTCGACGCCGACGAAGGGATCGCGGCCGCCGCGCACCAGGCCAACGATTCGATCTACGGCCTGGCCGCGGGCATCTGGACCCGTGACATCTCCAAGGCCCACCGCGTGGCCCGCGAGCTGAAAGCCGGCTCGGTGTGGATCAACCAGTACAACGGCTTCGACACCGCGATGCCCTTCGGCGGTTACAAGCAGTCCGGCTGGGGCCGTGAACTCGGCCCGGACGGCCTGGACCTGTATTTGCAGACCAAGTCGGTCAACGTCGCCCTCTGATTCCAGCGCAGGAGAACTTTCGTGAAGACAACAGCAGCAGTACTCGTCGAGCCCGGCAAACCGTTCGAACTGATGGAACTCGACCTGGACGGGCCCGGCCCCGGCGAGGTCCTGATCCGCTACACCGCAGCCGGACTGTGTCATTCCGACCTGCATCTCACCGACGGCGATCTGCCGCCGCGCTATCCGATCGTCGGCGGGCACGAGGGCTCGGGAATCATCGAGGAGGTCGGTCCCGGCGTCACCAAGGTCGCTCCCGGCGACCACGTGGTGTGCAGTTTCATTCCCAACTGCGGCACCTGCCGGTACTGTTCGACCGGCCGGCAGAACCTGTGCGATATGGGTGCGACCATCCTGGACGGCTGCATGCCCGACGGGACGTTCCGATTCCATTCCGGCGGAATGGATTTCGGTGCGATGTGCATGCTGGGCACCTTCTCCGAGCGGGCGACGATCTCGCAGCATTCGGTAGTGAAGGTCGACGACTGGCTGCCCCTCGAGACCGCGGTCGTCGTGGGTTGCGGGGTGCCGACGGGGTGGGGCAGCGCGGTCTACTCGGGCAATGTGCGCGCCGGTGACATCACCGTCGTCTACGGCATCGGCGGGCTGGGCATCAATTCGGTGCAGGGCGCCGTCCATGCCGGGGCCAAGTACGTCGTGGTGGTCGACCCGGTCGGCTTCAAACGCGAGACGGCGCTGAAAATGGGTGCCACCCATGCCTTTTCGACGTCCGAGGAGGCGGCCGAGAAGGTCGCCGAACTGTCCTGGGGGCAGGGCGCCGACCAGGCGATCATCACCGTCGGCACGGTGACCGAGGAGGTCGTGTCGGCCGCCTTCGCCGTCATCGGCAAGGGTGGGACGGTCGTCGTCACGGGCCTGGCCGATCCGGCCAAGCTCACCGTTCACGTCTCCGGCGCCGAGCTGACCCTGAACGAGAAGACCATCAAGGGCACGCTGTTCGGATCCGCCAACCCGCAGTACGACATCGTGCGGCTGCTGCGTCTCTACGACAGCGGCCAGTTGAAGCTGGACGAGCTGATCACCACGCGATATTCGCTCGAAGACATCAATCAGGGCTATCAAGACCTGCGCGACGGCAAGAATATCCGTGGTGTGGTGATCCACGCCGGATCGTAGGTCCGCCCCGCGGCCGCCGCCACGGTGGCGGCCGCGGTCCCCGCCCGGGACCGTGGCAGGCGAACCGCGGCCGACGTGGGTATGCCCGGCAGACAGGAGGTAGTACCGGATGTCGACATCGCAGTGCGGCGAGGCGACGGCGTCGGCGCCGCGCCGGGAGATCGAGTTGTCGTGGCGGCGCTCGAAGCTGTCCGGCGTACCACCCGAATTCGACGGATTCCCCGATCTGCCCACGGTGGAGGTCGATCCGCGCAGCCGGCTGCTCGAGGCCGCGCGGCCGGTTCTCGATCAGATGGCGGTCGCCCTCGCCGACACCGCCTACAGCCTGCTGCTCGCGGATCGCGAGTGCCGGCTGGTCTACCGGTGGTTCGGCGATCCGCGCTTCGAGCAGGCGCTGGACACACTGGGCATCCGGAGCGGAACCAGCCTCGCCGAGGACACCTTCGGCACCAATGCGCTGGGTACCGCGCTCGAAACCCGCCGCGGCATCGCCGTCAACGGCTCCGAGCACTACATCGAGCGCTTCAAGGGATTCACCTGCTACGGTCACCCGATCCTGCATCCGGTCACCCGCCGCCTGGTCGGCGCCTTGGACATCACCAGCACCAACACCCACGCCGATCCGCTGCTCGGCCCGTTTCTGCAGCGGGCGGCACAGGATATCGAACAACGGCTGCTGGATCAGGCCAAGGCGTCCGAACGTGCGCTGCTGGCCGCGTTCCAGACCGTTTCCCGGCAGCGGCGCGCCATCGCCGCGGTCGGTGACGACATCGTGCTGACCAACAAGAGCGCGGTGGATCTGCTCGGCCGGTCCGACTACGCGCTGTTGCGCCTGCTGGCGGAGCGGACCGCCGCACATCCGCGCGTCACCGAGGTTCGGCTCGCGTCCGGTGCGGCGGTGCGCATTCATCTGTCCCAGGCGCCCGGCGCCGGCACCGGCATGCTGTTCCACTTCGAACCGCTCGAAGAGGCGGCGACCGTGACCAGGGTGCCGGCGGGCACCACCGGGCACCGGGCGCTGGAAGGGGCGACGACGGGACCGGTTCTGATCGTCGGCGAACGAGGCTCCGGCCGCAGCAGCGAGGCTCGGCGGCTGGCGCGCGGCGCAGACGTGGAATTCCATCAATGCGCGGACGTCGCGGCGGACGGCGCCCAGCACTGGATCGACAGGCTGCGGGAGAACTTGTCCGGCCCCGGTGGCGCCGTCTGCGTCGACGGGGTCGATGCCCTGCCGGAGCCGGTGGTCGACCAACTGATCGATGCGATCGACGCCGCGCGCGGGCGCAGAGTGTTGCTCACCTCGCTGCCGCTGCGCACTACCCACGGCGCGCATGCCGCGCTGGCGGCCAGGTGTGTGCAGCGGGTGGACGTGGCGCCGCTGCACGAACGCGTCGCCGAACTGCCCGCGATCACGAAAACCCTGCTGCACGAGCTCGATCCGTCCGCCGATGTGCGGTTGCTGCCGAGCGTGATCGAATTGCTCGCCACCCACCCGTGGCCCGGCAACCTGCACGAACTCAAGGCCGTCCTGGCGCATGTGCTGCGGCATCGCCATCGCGGGGACGTGACGGTAGCCGACCTGCCGGACCGTTACCGCGTGTCCTCGCGGGCCCGCCGCCTTTCCGGTCGCGAGCGCGCCGAGCGCGATGCCATCGTCGAGGCGCTACGCCGCAATCAGGGCAACAAGCTCAAGACGGCCCACGAACTCGGCATCAGCCGCACCACGCTGTACGCCCGGCTCAAGGCGCTGCGCATCACCGACGGCCGATCGTCGCTCGGCCGTCCCGCGTGCCGATAGCGCGGGACGGCGTTCGGGAGCAGCTGCCGCCGAAACGGTTGCGGCACAGCCTGTTCCGGGCGATGCGGGGACCGGGCTACTTGCGTGCGACGGCCGCGTAGGCGGACACCTGCACGTCCATCTTCTTCGCGGGTGCGACACCGTCGGGGCGCCAGCGGTGCGGCACCTCGACACCCGGTTCGATCAGCTCCATGCCGTCGAAGAAGCGCGCGAACTCGTCGCGGCTGCGGACCTGGCACGGCAGACCGCTGCGGCGGTAGATCTCGACCACCGTCGCTATCGCCGTCGGATCGAAGTCCGGGGTGACATGCGTCATCACCAGGTACGAGCCGGGCACGAACCGCTTCATCAGCGTCTCGATGATCCCGTAGGCGCCGTGCTCGTCGGGCACGAAATGCATCAGCGCGTTGAGGCTGACCGCGACCGGCTGGGTCAGGTCCAGCGTCTCGTGCAATCCCGGGGCGTCGAGAATCGCTTCGGGGGTGGTGACGTCGGCGGAGATGTAGTTGGTGCGTCCCTCCGGGGAGCTGATCATCAACGCCCGGGCGTGGACGAGCACGATCGGATCGTTGTCGACGTAGACGACCCGCGAGTCGGGGGCGACCTGCTGGGCCACCTGATGCAGATTCGGCTCGGTGGGGATACCCGTTCCGATATCGAGGAATTGACGAATCCCCGCGTTCGCCAGGAACCGTGTCACACGGTGGATGAACGCCCGGTTCTGCTGCGCGGCCACCCGCACTCCGGGCCAGGTCGCCACGACCTTCTCGGCCGCTTCCGCATCCGCGCTGTAGTGGTCCTGGCCGCCGAGGTAGTAGTCGTACATGCGGGCAGTGTGGGGCTGGTTCTGTCGCAGGTCGACAGGGGAGCCGGATTCCACGTCGCAATCCTTTCCGAGACGAAGCGGCAACGGCGATATGCGGAGTGCCGTGTCGAACGTGTTGCGGGCAACGGGAATCGGCGACCGAGGCCGATTCCCGCACGCGGCGAAAGTCTACCCGGCACCCTCGGCGCGAATCCGGTTCTCGGCGATCTCGTGGCCCGGCCGGTCGACGATCCGGCGCCGTGGACCACCGAGGACAACGGCGCCGGTTGCCGTGGATGGATCCGATTCGGGCCTTCCGGCCCCCCGGCCGGGACCTTCGGCGCTCCCGGTCGGGCACCCCCGCGACGAGGCTGGAATGCGAACCGGCGACGAATACCGACTCTGCGGCGAACAGAGGCTCCACATGACCATCGGCGACAACGTGACGATCGACCGGGCGGGCCTGGATCGGCTCGTCACCGTCCTCGTCGAGCACGGATACCGGGTCATCGGCCCGCAGGTCCGCGATGGGGCGATAGTCCTCGACGAGCTCGATTCGGGCGCCCGGCTGCCCGGGGGCTGGGGTGTGCACACCGAGCCGGGGCGATATCGGCTGTTCCGGCGCGACGACGAAGCCGTCTTCTCGCATTCGGCCGGCCCGGGATCGTGGAAACAATTCCTCCAGCCGCCTCATCGCCGGATAGCCCGGTTCGACGCGGATCTGAATTCCGAACCGGTGCAGGATATTCCGACGCCGACCGCATTTCTCGGAGTGCGCGGCTGCGATATGGCCGCGATCGGCGTGCTCGGGCAGGTGCTCGGCGGCGGCGCCCATCCCGACTCGGCGTTCGCGGCGCGGCGCCGGGAGCTGTTCATCATCGGCGTGAACTGCACCGAGCCGGGCGGCGTGTGCTTCTGCGCATCGATGCACACCGGTCCGGACGTGTCCTCCGGCTACGACCTCGCCCTCACCGAACGCATCGACGACACCGGGCACCGGTTCCTCGTCGACGTGGGTACCGAGGCGGGTGCGCGCATCGCCGCCGAACTGGTCGGCGAACCGAGTTCGGAGGCGGAGATATCGGCGGCGCGAGCCGAGGTCGCGGCGGCGGCGGACCGGATGGGACGCAGCATGCCGGATGTCGATGTCCGCGACGTGCTTCGCCGCTCCCGCGAATCGCCTCACTGGCAGGACGTCGCGAGCCGCTGCCTCACCTGCGCCAACTGCACCATGGTGTGTCCCACCTGTTTCTGCACCACCACCGAGGACGTCACCGATCTCACCGGCACACATGCCGAGCGCTGGGAGCGGTGGGCCTCGTGCTTCGAACTCGACTTCTCCCATCTGCACGGCGGCAGTGTGCGGCAGTCGGGAGAGAGCCGGTACCGGCAGTGGCTGACCCACAAATTGAGTACCTGGTACGACCAATTCGGCAGTTCCGGTTGCGTGGGGTGCGGACGCTGCATCGCGTGGTGCCCCGCGGGTATCGACCTGACCGTCGAGGTCGCCCGCCTGGCCGAAACGGCCGAAGGAGGCGAGGATGACCACCGCTGAGGAACTGTCCGCCTTCGCGCCGCTCGCCACGCTGGACCGCGGCAAACTCGGCACGCTCGCGCAAGCCGGGCGAAACGTCCGCTATCCCGCCGGGCAGCGGCTGATCACGGAGGGCCGCCGAGCCGACCGATGCTGGCTCCTCCGATCGGGATGTGTAGCCGTGGACGCGACGCTTCCCGGCCGCGAGCCCTTCGTGGTGCAGACCCTCGGACCCGGTGATCTGCTCGGATGGTCATGGCTCGTGCCCCCCTACCGCTGGCATTTCGGCGCCGTCACCACCGAGCCCGTGCAGGCGATCGAATTCGATGCGGCCCGCCTGGCCGACATCGCCGATGCCGACCCGAAATTCGGCTACACGCTCACCTTGCTGCTCTTCGAGGCGCTGGTGGAGCGGCTGCAGGCCACCCGGGCGAGGTTGCTGAACCTCTACCGCAATCCGGGCGAGGCGGCCACGACCGCCCCGCTGCGCCGGGGGGAGAGCGGAGGTGGGCGGTGAGCAGCGCGCCGGCCGCCGCCGTGGTCGCCGACCCGGACACCATGCTCCGTTATCGGGTGGTCGAGCGCATCGCGCAGACCGCCGATACCGCGACCTTGGTCCTCGCCCCGATAGCTGATGCGGCACAACGGTTCCGGGCCGGCCAGTTCATGATGCTCTACCGATTCGGGGTGGGCGAGATCGCCATCTCGATCAGCGGAAATCCTTGTGCCGCCGATGATTTTCTCGAGCACACCATCCGCTCGGTCGGCCCGGTGAGCGCCGCGCTGTACGACTCACCGCCCGGTGCCGTGGTCGGGGTGCGCGGGCCGTTCGGCACCGGATGGGATCTCGATTCCGCCGTCGGCCGCGATCTGGTCGTCGTCGGCGGCGGAGTCGGAATGGCGCCGCTGCGTCCGATCGTGCTGGAGGCGCTGGCGCGGCGAGCCGAATACGGCCGGATCGTGCTGATCACCGGCGCGCGAACCCCCGGTGAGACCCTCTTCCGGGACGATCAGCGCGCATGGCAGGCCGACAGCCGGCTCGAGCTGTACCGGACCGTCGATCACCCGGCTCCCGGCTGGACCGGAAGGGTCGGCTTCGTCACCGAACCCCTCCGCGCGCTCGTCGTCGATCCCGCGCGCACCACCGCATTCCTGTGCGGGCCGGAACCGATGATGCGGTTCTGCGCGCAGACTCTGATTCGGCACGGCGTGGCCCGCGGCGACATCCGGCTGTCGATGGAGCGCAATATGCAGTGCGGCGTGGGCCGATGCGGCCACTGCCAGCTCGGGCCGCTACTGATCTGCCGGGACGGTCCCGTCGTCGACTACGCGGTGGCCGGACCGCTGATGACGGTACGGGAGTTGTGATGACCGTCCCGACACTCGCGGTATGGAAGTTCACATCCTGCGACGGCTGCCAGCTCACCCTGCTGGACTGCGAGGACGAGCTGCTGACGCTCGCGGGCCGGATCCGGATCGCGCATTTCACCGAGGCGTCCAGTGCGGTCGAACCCGGGCCCTACGACGTGTCGCTGGTCGAGGGATCGGTCTCCACGCCCGAAGAGGTCGATCGGATCGCCGAAATCCGTTCGCAGTCACGCATTCTCGTCACGATCGGCGCCTGCGCGAGCCACGGCGGCATCCAGGCACTGCGCAACTTCGCCGATATCGGCGACTTCACCTCGATCGTGTACGCGAGCCCGGAGTACATCTCGACGCTGGACACCGTGACCCCGATCGCCGCGCATGTGCGAGTGGACTACGAACTGCGCGGCTGCCCGATCGACCGCCGCCAGCTCCTCGACACCCTCTGCGCCCTGCTGGCCGGTCGCGCACCCGATCTGCCCGACACCAGTGTGTGCACCGAATGCAAGCGCCGCGGCAATACCTGCGTCATGGTCGCCGACGGCATACCGTGCCTGGGCCCGGTCACCCAGGCCGGCTGCGGCGCCCTGTGCCCGTCGTATCACCGCGGCTGTTTCGGATGCTTCGGGCCGATGGCCCGCCCCAATATCGGTGCGCTGCTTCCGATCCTGCGCGTCAACGGCATGTCCTACGACGATGTCGATCGGGTGTTCGCCACATTCGCCGCGGCCGCACCGCCGTTTGCGGAAAGGGGGCGAGATGAGCCACCGCAGTAGGCGATTGACGGTGAATTCGCTGGCTCGGGTGGAGGGCGAAGGAGCCCTGCGGGTCGTCGTCGAGGGCGACAAGGTCACCCGCGCGGAATTGAACATCTACGAGCCGCCACGGTTCTTCGAGGCGTTCCTGCGGGGCAGGGCCTACACCGAGCCGCCCGATCTCACCGCCCGCATCTGCGGAATCTGCCCGGTGGCCTATCAGACCAGCGCGTGTAACGCACTCGAACAACTCTGCGGTATCCGCCTCGACGCGCCGCTGGCGGCGTTGCGGCGGCTGTTGTACTGCGGTGAGTGGATCTCCAGCCACGCCCTGCACATCTACCTGCTGCACCTGCCCGATTTCCTCGGCTATCCCGATGCCGTCGCGCTGGCCGCCGACCACCGGGAACTGGTGGAACACGGTCTGGCGGTGAAGAAGGCGGGCAACAGCCTGCTCGAACTCGTCGGGGGTCGCTCGATCCATCCGATCAACGTCCGGATCGGCGGCTTCTACGCGGTACCGGATCGGGCCCGGTTCGATCCGATCGCCGAACAGCTGCGTCGCGCGCGGGACTACGCCGTCGAGACCGCCGCATTCGCCGCGGGATTCGACTTTCCCGACCTCGAACTCGACCACGACCTGCTCGTCCTCACCGCGCCGGACGGGTACGCCATCGAAGACGGCACCCTGCGCAGCGATACCGGAACCTCGTTCACCGCAGCCGATTTCGGTGCGCACGTCGTCGAAGGGCAGGTGCCGCATTCCACCGCGTTGCACGCCCGGTTGGACGGCCGGCGCTACCTCGCCGGGCCGCTCGCCCGCTACAGCCTCAACTCCGCGCAGCTGTCACCGCTGGCCCGCGAGGTCGCGGCGGCCGCGGGCCTGCGCGCGCGGTGCCGTAACCCCTTCCGCAGCATCCTCGTTCGCGCCGTCGAACTCGTCTACGCCCTCGACGAAGCGCTCCGGCTGATCGACGACTACGAGCGACCCGCGCGACCGGCGGTCCCGGCGCGGCCGCGTGCCGGTGTCGGCCACGGCGTCAGCGAAGCTCCCCGCGGAGTGCTCTACCACCGATACGAAACCGACGACGCGGGAGTCGTCGGCGCGGCCACCATCATTCCGCCCACCTCGCAGAATCAGGCCGCGATCGAGGACGACCTGCGCCGGGTGGTCCAGGCCAACCTCGGACTGGACGATGCGGCACTCACCCACCTGTGTGAACGCACGATCCGCAACTACGACCCGTGCATCTCCTGCTCGGCGCACTTTCTCGAGCTCGACCTGGTGCGCCGATGACCGGACCGCGGGCCGTGGTGATCGGCGTCGGGAACGACTACCGCCACGACGACGGCATCGGCCCCGCCGTGGCCCGTCGCCTCGAATCGCTGCGCATCCCCGCCGTCAGAGTGGCGCAGTGTGACGGCGAACCCACCGGCCTTCTCGACCTGTGGGCCGGTCTCGAGCTCGCGGTGGTCGTGGACGCGGTTCGCTGCGATCCCCCGGCTCCCGGGCGGGTGTGGCGCACCACGGTCGAGGACCTGCGCGGGTGCCCTCGCGCCGCCGGTTCGCACGCGCTCGGCGTTGCGGACGCGCTGCCGCTCGCGCGAGTCCTGGGCCGGGCCCCGGCCGAACTCGTCGTCGTCGCGGTCGAGGCACAGTGCCTCGATCCGGGTGTCGGCCTGTCCGGCCCGGTAGCGGCGGCCGTCCCGGACGCCGTCGCGGCCGTGCTGAGCGAACTCGCCCGCCTCGGGCTGCGCCCGGCCGGAGCAGGGCCGCCGGACTGAACGTGCACCGCGTCCGGTGCCGGTGAGGGCTTCGGCACGCGCGGCCCCGAGGAGAAGGTCGGCCCGGCGTCGGCGTGGTAAGCATGTCGGGTGGCAGTGCGTGACAGGAACAACGTGGTCGTCCTCGGCCCGGCGGAGGGGCCGACGCTGCTGCTGGCGCACGGATTCGGCTGTGATCAGAACATGTGGCGCCTGGTCACCCCGATCCTGGCGCGGCGTTTCCGGGTGGTGCTGTTCGATCATGTCGGTTCGGGCCGCTCGGATGTCCGGGCGTGGTCGGCCGACCGGTACGGCGACCTGCACGCCTATGCCGACGACATCATCGATATCTGTGCCGAGCTGGATCTGCGTGATGTGGTGCTGGTCGGCCATTCCGTGTCGGCGATGATCGCGGTGCTGGCGGCGAATCGGGCGCCGGAACGGTTCGCGAAGCTGGTGCTGGTGACGCCCTCCCCGCGGTATATCGACGACGGTGACTACCGCGGTGGATTCAGCCGCGCCGATATCGAGGAATTGCTCGACGCCCTCGAGGCCAACTATCTGGGCTGGTCGGCGTCCATGGCCCCGGTGATCATGGGCAATCCGGACCGGCCGGAACTGGGCGCCGAGTTGACGGAGAGTTTCTGCCGGATGGATCCGGCGATCGCGCGGGTTTTCGCGCGGGCCACCTTCCTGTCCGACAATCGTGCCGACCTGCGGCAGGTGAGCGTGCCGACGCTGATCCTGGAAACCGCGCAGGATCCGATCGCCCCGCGCGAGGTGGGCCGATTCGTTCACGACCGGATCCGGGGCAGCGAACTGGTCACCCTCGACGCCACCGGGCACTGCCCGCAACTGAGCGCCCCCGAACTCACCGCCGCCGCCATCGAAGCGTTCGCGAGCCGGACCGCGGCAAGCCGATGATGATGTGCGGGCAGGGCGAGTCCGGCCGTCGCGACAGCGAGCGGTCACCCGATGCCGACCCCGCCTTCTCGGCGATGCTGGAGGACAGCGCGGAGGACCTCTACGACAACGCGCCGTGCGGATACCTGTCCACCCTGATGGACGGCACGATCGCCAAGATCAACAGCACCCTGGTGGGCTGGCTGGGCTACGAGCGGTCCGAGCTGATCGGCCGCCGCGCATTCACCGATCTCCTCGCGGTGGGCGCGCGCATCTACTACGAGACCCATATGGCGCCGATGCTGGCCATGCACGGTCACGTCAACGGCCTGGCTCTCGACCTGCGCTGCGCCGACGGGACGAGGTTGCCGGTGCTCGTGACGTCGGTGGTGAAACGCGGCTCCGACGGCACCGCGCAACTGATCCGCACCACGGTCTTCGATGCCCGCGAGCGCCGCGCCTACGAGCAGGAGCTCCTGCGCGCTCGCCAGGCCGCCGAGCATGAACGAGAGCGGGCGTTCACCCTGGCCGCCACCCTGCAGCGCAGTCTGCTGCCGTCCGAACTGCCGGCGGTGCCGGGTATGCAGGTCGCCGCCTACTACCATCCCGCGTCCGCCGACGAGGTCGGCGGCGACTTCTACGACCTGTTCCCGCTGACCCCCGACACCTGGGGATTCTTCCTGGGCGACGTCTGCGGCAAAGGCGCCGACGCCGCGGTGGTGACGTCCTCGGCGCGATACACGATGCGCGCCGCGGCGGTCTACGACCCGGACCCCCTGGCCGTGCTGGCACACCTCAACACGGTGTTGTGCCGCGAATTCGACACCGGCACAACGGGTTTCTGCACCGTGGTCTACGGCTCCGTGCGCCCCACTCCCACCGGCGCGACGCTCACCCTGGCCGCCGGCGGGCATCCGCCACCGGTGCTGATCCGGGCCGAGGGCGCCACCGAATTGCTCGAGACTCCGGGCGGCATGCTGGTCGGCGCACTTCCGGATGCGGTATTCGCCGGGCGCGCAGTACATCTCGCACCCGGCGATACCCTGCTGCTCTACAGCGACGGCCTCACCGAGGCCCGCGTCCGCGGTCGCGAACGCCTCGGTGAGGAACGTCTTCGCGAATTCATCGATGCCCTCGGCCCGGTCTCGGCGCCCGCGCTGATCGCCGCGTTGACCGAGCTGCTCGCGGGATTCGACGGCGTCGACGACGACACCGCCCTGCTCGCACTCGGCATCCCGCCCACCGCGGCTACCGACCGCTGAAAACCGGGAACCTGCCGGACTCGCCGTAATCCTGGAACTGCTCCATGTTCCGCAGCGCGCGCATGTCGTCGTCGGCGATCACGAAATCGACCTGGGCGTTGCTTCGCATGTGATCCGGGTTCGCCGTTTTCGGCAGCGGGAGCGTGCCGAGTTGCAGGGTGTAGCGGATGCACAGCTGCGGCACGGTCCCTCCGTAGCGGTCCGCCATCGCGGCGAGGTCCTGATTCTCGAGTATTTCCCCGTGCGCGATGGGGGAGTAGGCCTCCACGAGGATGTTCTCGTCCTCGCAGTAGGCGATGAGGTCGGCCGGAGTGTTTCCGACGTGCACGAGCAATTGATTCACCTGTGGCGCGACGGTGCAGGCCGAGAGGATGTTGTCGAGGTCGTGCTGTTCGAAGTTGGACACGCCGATGGACCGCAGCTTGCCCGCTCGATACGCGTCCTCGAGGGCGCGCCAGGCCGCCCGATTGCCCTCCGCGTAGTCCCCGCCCCGGAAATCGGCCCAGGGCTGCGGACTGTGGATCAGCATGAGGTCGATGTGGTCGAGTCCCATCGTTTCGAGCGAACGATCGATGGCGGCGGCCGCGTCGGGGTAGTTCTTGATTTCCGCCGCCAGTTTGCTGGAGACGAACAGATCCTCACGCGCGACGCCGCTGGTACGGATCCCTTCCCCGACGCCGCGTTCGTTTCCGTACGCCTGCGCGGTGTCGATATTGCGGTATCCGATGTCGACGGCGTCGGCCACCGCCCGGGCCGCTTCGTGGTCGTCGATGAACCAGGTGCCCAACCCCAGCTTGGGCACCCGCACACCGTTGGACAGCGTGTACGTCTCGTTCAGAACCATCGATTTCCACTCCTTCGGTCGTCGAATAGATTGCGGGAGAGAGTTTTTCGATCGGTCGCGGGCAGATCCGGCCCGGCAGCAGGACAGCAAACATTTGCCTACGGCCGTCGACTACCCACTGCGGCCCGGCTGTACCGCCGCCGACATCGGCGGGGGCCGACGGCAGTGTCACCTTCATCACGACGGCATCGCGGCTCAGCGATTTCACAGCAGGGTCGTGGAACGCTGGCGCGCGTTCGTCCGTCCGAAAGAAAGACCTTCGATGTCGACTCTCAATGGGCTGCCCGCTCATATCCTTCTGGTCCATTTCGTGGTGGTGCTGGTGCCGCTGACCGCCGTGCTCACCATCGCGTGTGCGCTGTGGCCGGCGGCGCGCCGGCGGTTCGTGTGGCTGAACCTGGCGCTGGCGGTGGTGGTCCTCGTCCTGACTCCGATCACCACCGAGGCCGGTGAATGGCTCGAGCGCCGGGTCGGCGCCAATCCCGATCTGAGCACCCACACCCATCTCGGCGACACCTTCCTCTACTTCGCCGTCGCGTTGCTCGTCGCGGCGGGCCTGATCGTGGTGGTTCATATGCGTGCGACCCGTGAGCGCGGGCTCTCCCGGCTGGTGGTGGGCGCGGTGGCTGTCGTCGCGATCGCCGCGAGCGTGGCCGCGACCGTGCAGATCTACCGCATCGGCGAATCCGGGGCGGGGTCGGCCTGGCACGGGGTGGCGACCCGGCCCGCGCACGCGCGCGCCGCGACGCAGGGCGTCACGTCCTCGCGGTGAACCGCCCCGCACATCGCTGCGAACCTGTTCTAATCGGGGTGCGCGGCCGGGAGCCCGGACCGTATCGACGCCGAGCGGAGTGAGATCGTGCCCCTAGCCCTGACCGCGGATCAGGCGGCGCTGGCGCAGGCCGTCAGCGGATTCGCCGACCGCCACCACACCCGTGAATACACCCGCAAGCACACCGATCGCCTCGCCGCCGGCGAACGGCCCACCTTCTGGGCCGACCTGGTCGCACTGGGTCTGCCCGGTGTGCATCTGCCGGACGAGGTGGGCGGACAGGGCGGAACTCCGGACGAGATCGCGGTGGTGCTCGCCGAAGCCGGGCGGGCGCTGCTGCCCGGCCCGCTCCTGCCCTCGGTGATCACCAGCGCCATCGTCGCCTCGGCGGAATCCGTTGCGGCGGTGAGCGATACGTTGCGACGTTTCGCCGAGGGCGGGACCGGTGCGACCGTGGATGCCGGACACGGGGTGCGGTTCGCCGACGGCGGGGCGAGCGGTACCACCGCCCCGGTCCTGGGCGCCGCCGCGGCCGACGTACTCCTGGTGGCCGCGGCCGACGGCGACCGGACCCGCTGGTTGCTGGTGGAACGTGGCGCCGCGGGCGTGCGGATCGAGGCGTGTGCCGGATCGGACCTCGGCCGCGACCTCGCCGTCGTCCGCCTGCACGATGTCGCCGGAATCGAGCTCACCGGCATCGACTCGGGCTACGCCGAGGCGGTCGCCACCGCCTTCATGGCCGCCGAAGCGGCTGGGGTGATCCGCTGGTGTTCGGACACGGCCATCGAATATGTCAAGGCCCGCAAGCAATTCGGCCGCCCCATCGGTTCCTTCCAGGCCGTGCAGCACCGTGCCGCGCAACTGCTGATCACCAGTGAACTGGCCACCTCGGCGGCCTGGGACGCGGTGCGCGGCCTCGCCGACGAACCGGCTCAGCGCACGCACGCCGCGGCCGGCGCCGCGCTCACCACCCTCGGCAACGCCGTGCACGCGGCCGTGGAATGTCTGTGCTTGCACGGCGCGATCGGGTTCACCTGGGAGCACGATCTGCACCTGTACTGGCGGCGGGCGATGTCGCTGGCCGGGCTCGGCGGGTGCGCGGAGAGCTGGGAACGCCGCCTCGGTGAGGTCGCGCTCGGCGGCCCGCGCACATTCGCGGTGCCGCTGCCGGAAACCGATTCCTCGTTCCGCGAATGGGTTTCGGAGATTCTGGACCGGGCCGCCGCCCTGGACAATCCGAATCCGGGCAAGATCGGTGACCACGACGCCACCAATACCGGCCCCCGGCGGACCTTGCTCGCCGACTCCGGGCTGGTCTCGCCGCCGATGCCGAAACCGTGGGGGATCGAGGCCGGTCCGCTGGAACAGTTGATCCTGCAGGACGAATACGACAAGCACGGAATCGCCCAGCCCTCCATGGGAATCGGCCAGTGGGTGGTGCCGATCGTGCTGCAGCGCGGCACCCCCGAACAGCTCGCCCGGCTGGCCGCGCCCGCCCTGCGCGGCGAGGAGATCTGGTGCCAGCTGATGAGCGAACCAGAGGCGGGTTCGGATGTGGCGTCGCTGAGCCTGCGCGCCACCGAGGACGGCGACGGCTGGCGGCTGAACGGGCAGAAGATCTGGACCACACTGGCGCATCGCTGCGACTGGGGACTGCTGCTGGCCCGCACCGATCCCGAGGCCGAACGCCACCGGGGCCTGACCATGTTCCTGGTCGATATGCACGGTGCGGGGGTGACGGTCCGGCCGATCACCCAGTCCAGCGGTAACGCCGAATTCAACGAGGTGTTCTTCGACGACGCCTTCGTACCCGGCGACATGGTCCTCGGCGAGGTCGGACAGGGCTGGGCGCTGACACTGGAAACCCTTGCCCAGGAACGGCTTTTCATCGGTGGCGTCCGCGACCCCGGGCACAACTCCCGCATCGTCGGCATCATCGAGCGCGGGGAGTACGCGGGCAGTCGCGACAACGCCCTGCGTGTGCTGGGACGGATCAGTGCCCGCGGAGCCGCCATCTCGGCGATGAACCTGCGCGAGACCATTCGCCGCCTCGACGGTCACGCAATCGGCCCAGCCACCAGTATTTCCAAGGCCGCGGCCTCCATGCTGCACACCGACGCCGCGGCCGCCGCGCTCGAACTCGTCGGGCCGGCCGCGGCGCTGAACGAGAAGGACTGCGAAGTCGTCCTCCACGAACTCGACATCCCCAGCTGGGTGATCGGCGGCGGGACCCTGGAGATCCAGCTCAACACCATCGCCACCCTGGTGATGGGCTTGCCGCGGAAATAGCGGGCGTGCTCAGTTGCGGACGAAGGTGATGGGCAGGCCGTCCTTGGGGTAGGGCAGGGAGTGGTAATCCAGGGGCGCGACGTAGGCGGGATCCACCCGCCAGTGGTAGTCGCGCAGCAGGCGATGCATGATCGACTTCACTTCCAGCCCACCGAAATGCATGCCGATGCATTTGTGCGCGCCGCCGCCGAAGGGCTCCCACGCGAAGCGATGGGATTTGTCCTCGCGGCGTTCGGGGCCGAAGCGGTCGGGATCGAAGGTGTGCGGGTCGGTCCAGTACTGCGGCATCAGATGGGTGAACTGGATTCCGACGACCACATCGGTGTCGGCCGGGATTCGAACCCCTTGGATCACCGTGTCTTTCACCGCGTAGCGGACCAGCACCGGAACCGGGGCGCGCAGTCGCAGCGCCTCGCGCATCACCAGATCGATGGACTCCAGGCGCTCGAGTTCGGCCATCGACGGCGCGGGGCCCAGCGCCGATGCCTCACTGCGGCAACGCTGCTGCCATTCCGGGTGTTGTCCGAGGTACTGCAGGATCGTCGAGGTGGTGATGGTGGAGGTGTCGTGGGCGGCCATCATCAAGAAGATCATGTGGTTGACCACGTCGTCGTCGCTGAACCGGGCACCGTTCTCGTCTTCGATATGGCACAGCACCGAGAAGATGTCGTCGGTCTGCTCGGCGCGTTTCGCGGGCAGATAGTGCCGTAGAAAGTCTTCGAGCACTCGCCGGCCGCGATAGGCCCTGCCCCAGCGGGTGAACGGCACGTTGCCGCGCACGATTCCGGCCGCGGCCTGCACGCACGCGATGAACGCCTTGTTGATCCGCTCCATCTGGGCCGGTGAGGTGTCCGCGGCGCCACCCATGAACAGATCGGCGGCGATATCGAGGGTGAGTTGCTTGAGTTTCCAGTAGGCGGGGAAGGATTCGCTCTCACCCCACTGCGCGACACCCTGTTCGATCGCCGGATGCAGGCGCTCGGTATAGGCCTGCAGGCGGGGGCGGGTGAACGCCTGCTGCATGATTCGCCGATGCCGCTTGTGCTCGTCGAAATCGATGAGCATGAGCCCGCCGTGGAAGAACGGGCCGACCAGCCGCGACCACGCCGGACCGTTGGCCAGCGCCCCGTCCTTGTTCAGCAGTGCCTCGCCGCACGCGTCGGGGCCGAGCAGCAGGGCCGCGGTCCGGCCGAGTGAGTACATCGGGGCGACCGGCCCGTAGTGATCCCATTCGCGCTGGAACAGAGCCAGCGGGTCCTGGGCGAATTGCAGAACTTGCCCGAGTACGGGGTAGCCGCGGTCCTCCCGCCGCTGCGTCGGGATGGGCCTGGTCTGCAGTGCGTCGGCCGTCATCGCACACCTCGTCTCTGTGATGTCGCTCACGTCACAGCCTGATTCAGGAAGGACATCCTGTCAATCTTCGTGTGGAACTCGCTGTGGCATGCTGGGGCCATGGCCGTGCAATCAGGGGTCTATCGCGGAGCGACCGCCGCCGAACGGGCCACCGAACGCCGGTCGCGGCTGCTGGCCGCGGGGCTCACGGTGTGGGCCGAGGCGGGGACACGGACGACGATGACCGCGGTGTGTGCGGTGGCCGGACTCAGCGAGCGCTACTTCTACGAGAGTTTCACCGGACTCGACGCCCTGCTCGAAGCCGTGCTCGACGGGATCGCCGTCGACATCGAGAACACCAGCCGCAGCGCCGCCGACGCGGCGGGAAATGATCCGGAAGCCCGCATGCGGGCATCGATCGGCGCGTTCGTGCGGCTGCTGGTCGAGGATCCGCGCAAGGGTCGCGTCGCGATCGTCGAGTCGGTGGCGTTTCCGCACTTGCGAAGGCGGCGAACGGAATTGCTGCGGCACCTGGCGCACGAGTCGGCCCTCGAAGTGCGAACGTGGCTCGGCGATGCCGGCCGCAGCCGGGCCGCCGACGAAACCTCCGGTCTGCTGTTCATCGGCGGTATGGCCGAACTGGTCACCGCCTGGCTCGACGGTGCGATCGAGGTGACCGCCGACGAGATCGTCGAAGCCGCGTGCCGGGCGCTGCGCGGTCTCTACCGCTGAATGCCGGTGGTGAGGATGGCCGCGAGTTCGCGGTAGGCGTCGGCGTCGTCGAGGCCGGTTTCGGTGCGGACACCGCCCTGCTGAATGCGGACCATCATGGTCGCGGCGAGGTCGGCGGCGAAAGCGGCGTGTACTTCCCGGAATTCGCCGGCCGCGACTCCGTCGTCGACCAATTCGCGGACTCTTCTCGCCGCGAGGCGGGTGTTCTGTTCGTAGACCTCCCGGGCGGGTGCGAAGGCGTCCAGGTCGGTCATGAACTGCTGCGATGCGGCGCCGAGGACGGCTCCGACGGCGGACAGATAGGCGATGATGCGTTCGCGGGCACCGGTGGTGGTCGCGATGCGTTGCTCGACATCGTCGGTGGCGCGCCGGAAGAAGTGCACGGTGGCGGCGCGGACCAGCTGTTCCTTGCTGCCGGCGAGGGTGTAGAGCGTGCTCTTGGAACAGCGCAGCCGCGCGGCGATCTCGTCGAGGGTGAGATGGGCGAAGCCCTCGGTCAGGAAGAGGTCGACGAGTGCGTCGAACAGTTCGGTCCGCCGCCGGGTGCCGAAACCGCTGCGAGTCGTCTGCGTCATGCCTGAATAGTACTCAAGTGAGTGTTGCAGTACTGTTCGCCGAACAGTACTGTGGCCGATAACAGAGTACTGCCAGGCGTAGCCGAGAGGGAGGATGTCGTGGCTGTCGATCGATTGCTGCCCACCGACGAGGCGCACGAGCTGATCCAGCTCACCCGTGACATCGCGGACAAGGCGCTCGCGCCGATCGTCGACGAGCACGAGCGGTCGGAGTCGTATCCGAGCGGTGTCTTCGCCACGCTCGGCGAGGCGGGGTTGCTGAGTCTGCCGTATCCGCAGGAGTGGGGCGGGGGCGGCCAGCCCTACGAGGTGTATTTGCAGGTGCTCGAGGAGATCGCGGCGCGATGGGCGGCCGTCGCGGTGGCGGTGAGCGTGCACAGCCTCGCCTGCCATCCGCTGATGGCGTTCGGGACCGAGGAACAGCAGCGCCGCTGGCTACCGGAAATGCTCGGCGGCACCACGATCGGCGCCTACAGCCTGTCCGAACCGCAAGCGGGATCGGATGCCGCGGCGGTGGCGTGCAAGGCCGTGCCGGTGGACGGTGGTTATCGGCTCAACGGCACCAAGGCGTGGATCACCCACGGGGGGATCGCCGACTTCTACAACGTGTTCGCCCGGACCGGTGAAGGCTCGCGCGGGATCTCGTGCTTCCTGGTGCCGAAGGACCTTGAGGGTCTGAGTTTCGGCAAGCCCGAAGAAAAGATGGGCCTGCACGCGGTGCCGACCACGACCGCGCATTACGACGACGCATACCTGACCGCGGAGCGGCGGATCGGCGCCGAGGGGCAAGGTCTGCAAATCGCTTTGAGCGCCTTGGACTCCGGGCGTCTCGGGATCGCCGCGGTGGCGACGGGGTTGGCGCAGGCGGCGCTCGACGAGGCCGTCGGCTATGCGAAGGAGCGCAGCACCTTCGGCCGCAAGATCATCGATCATCAGGGCCTGGGGTTCCTGCTCGCCGATATGGCCGCCGCCGTCGACTCGGCCCGGGCCACCTACCTCGACGCCGCGCGCCGTCGCGATGCCGGACTGCCCTACTCGCGGCAGGCCTCGGTCGCCAAGCTCGTAGCCACCGACGCCGCGATGAAGGTGACCACCGACGCGGTGCAGGTCTTCGGAGGCTACGGCTACACCCGCGACTTCCGTGTCGAGCGGTATATGCGGGAAGCCAAGATCACGCAGATCTTCGAGGGCACCAACCAGATTCAGCGTCTGGTCATCAGCCGCTCACTCGCGAAGTAGCCGCCTGCCACGGACTCGGGGCGTTATCGGCCGCTGAAGAACTGCCAGATGACGGTGGCGGCGTCGAATTGCCGGCTGACCTTGCCGACGAGGGCGGCGGGCAGATATTGCGGGCCGCCGGGCCAGGTGTGGCCGCCGTTGTCGATCGAATACGCCGCTACCCGAGTGTTGTCGGCACACGCGGCGGTCGCGGTGTGGACGGTGGTTCCGTCGTCGACGACAGTCGGCAGTTCGGCGGTCGTGACGGGGCCGCACCGGTTTTTCGAGCGCCACAGTTGCTGGGTGGCGTCGACGGACAGGACAGGGCTGGTGCCAGGGCCGAGGCGGCCGGAGGTCATCCGCACGACTCCGCCGTCGTAGGGGACGACCGGGTCCGCGGTGCCGTGGATTTCGAGCACCGGCAGCGGATGCGTGGGCGCGCAGTCGGCGGCATCGGCGGCGGGAAGCGGTCCGGCGACCGGCGCGATCGCGGCGATCTCGGCCGAGAGCCGGCAGCCGAGGTACTCGGTGAACATCGCGCCGTTGGACAGGCCGGTGGCATAGACGCGGGTCGGATCGACGTCGTTGTCGGCGACGAGGCGGTCGATGATCGCGGAGACGAAGGCGATATCGTCGATCCGCTTCGCGCCCGCGGTGGTGTCCGCGCCCCGGCCGTCGTTCCAGCTCTTGTCGGAGCCGACGGGGTAGACGGCGACGAAACCCTCGGTGTCGGCCAGGGCATCGAAACCGGTTGTGGCGGCCATGTTTTCGGCTGTTCCGCCGCCGCCGTGGAAGATGAGGACGGCCGGTCGTCTCCCCGGCCCGGGTGATGACGGTTCGTGGATCAGGTACTGCCGTGGCAGACCGCTCGACTCCACCGTGACCGCCCGGTCCCCGGTCGGGGCGGCGTGCAGGGGAGCACATCCGCCCACTGCGGCGAGCAGACCGGCTGCCGCGACGACGGCCGGAATCGGTGCGAACGGCTTACCCATCGCACCACCGTAAACCGGATCCGTCGCTGCGTCGGCCGCGTGAAGCTGAGGATCTTCTGAAAGCCGCAGGGGCGGCAGGACGTAACGCGACGCGGTGCCCGACGGTACGTCCGACAATCGGGCGCCGACTGCGACGATGATCGGTTCATGATCAGGCCGAGAGTGATCGTCAGCCGGGTGATGGAGGCAGGGCTCGTGGTCGTGGGGCTGGCCGTGTTGTGGTCGGCGCTCCGAACGCCTGGCTCCTGATCTGGGACGTGCTGACAGCCGTCTACGTCGGGATCTGGGCGGTGCGGCTGTGGCGGCACCGGCGCGAGGAGGACCCCGAGGAATGGCTCGTCGAAGTGCAGGGCACATCGCGACATCCGCGCACAGGTGCTGGTGCATTCGGTGCTCGGATTCTTCTACAACGCCGCGGTCATCGGTGTCGCGGTCGGCGTGGTGACCGGCGGGCGGTGACCAGCCCGACCGCACATGCGTCGGGCTATGGCGCGGGCCAGATCTCACGTAGGCGTGCGGTGGCGACCGCGCTCTGGCGCAGGCCCGCCTCGTAGGCGGGCCGGAGTGCGGCCGGATCGAAGACGTCCGCCCCGGTGGCGGCTATGGCTTGGGCGTCGGGGGACAGGGAAACCGTTGTGGCCGAGGCGAGTTCGTGGTCGGTCTCGGCTCGGCGGTAGAGGTGGGCGCCCGGTTCGAGGATCACGATCGTCTCGGCGCCGGCCGCGAGGTCGGCGTTGATCGGGGAGCGCACGCCGCCGTCGGCGTAGCGGCCGCCGTCGATCGGGATCGGCGGGAACACTCCCGGCACCGCCGTGCTCGCCGCGACCGCCTCCGCCACGGACGCCGCATCGGTTCGGGCCCACGCCCGCAGCTCTCCGGACTCGGCATCGACCGAGGTGATGATCAGATCGCGGTTCGGCCAGTGCGGCATCGCCAGCAGGGCGTCCATTCGCGCCACGTGTTCGGCGGCGTCGGCAGGGACGGCCGGGGCGGGTTCCTGCCCCGGCCCGGGCGGGGTGAGCAAGCGGGCGACGTCGCCGCCCTCGGCGAGTACCGCGGCGACGACCGCGCCGGCCGAGGTGCCGACGATGCGGTCCGCTCGCGCGAGGTCGATCCCGGCTTCCCGCAGGCCGACCAGCAGCCCGACCGTCCACACGGTGCCGACCGATCCACCTCCGCCCAGCACGAGCGCGGACCGAAAACCGTTGGGCTGCAGAGCGGAAGTCACGCGTCGAGCCTACCGGCGACCCGCGGGGTGGTGCTCCCACAGCCGGGGCCCGGTGTCGGCACACGGGCCACGGTGTGACGTCCGCAGCAGGTGAGCGCGGAAGGGCCGGACCGCAGCGGGTAGACGTATCCCTGGGACCGCCGAAGGGGGCGGCGCCGAGTGATCGCCGGGGGCAGCCGGGACGAGCGGATCTCCTGGTAAGCGGGTTGTGCGGGAAAGTTGCCGGAGTACGCTGAGTGGGTCGGCCTGCGATGAATCGGCGCATCGATGAATCGAGAGAACTCATGCACGAGCTGGCAATCGCGCAGGGGATCGTGAGCGGCGCGTGTGAACACGCTGCCGGGCGGCGGGTGCACCGCGTGACCGTCGCGATCGGGATGCTCTGCGCGGTGGTTCCGGATTCCCTGCACTTCTGTTTCGGCCTCGCGGCCGAAGGGACCCTCGCCGAGGGCGCCGAACTCGTGATCGAGGAAGTTCCGGGCCGGGCGCGCTGCCGCACCTGCGGCGCCGAATTCGCTCTGCCCGATTTGATCCCGCTGTGCGCGTGCGGCAGCGCCGACGTCGACATCCGCGCCGGGCGGGAGCTGCGAATCCGCTCCATGGAGGTGAGTGACACATGTGCGCAACCTGCGGATGCGGCGGCGACGACACCCAGGCGGTGATCACCGGCCCGCACGAGCACGAACATCCGCACGACGGCGATCACGGACACGACCACTCCCACGATGCCGGTCACGGCCACGACCACTCGCACGACGGCGGTCACGGCCACGATCACCCGCACGACGGCAGCCACCCGCACGAGCACGGTCCCCGCCGAGGCGACGGGCACGATCGCGATTCCCGGCACGAGGAGGGCGGTCCGCCGACCGCGACGGTGACTCTGGAACAGAAGGTGCTGGCCAAGAACGACCAACTGGCACAAGAGAATCGGCGCTGGCTGGCCGAGCGGGACATCCTCGCGCTGAACCTCACCAGCTCACCGGGCGCGGGCAAGACGACGCTGCTCGAACGCACCATTCGGGAATGCCCGGGCATGCCGATCGCCGTCGTCGAGGGCGATCAGGAGACGCTGCTGGACGCGCGTCGGATCGAGTCCACCGGCTGCCCCGTGGTGCAGATCAACACCGGCGCCGGCTGTCATCTCGACGCGCAGATGACCCGCGGCGCGCTCGACTCGCTGGCCCCGGCGCGCGGCAGCGTGGTCTTGATCGAGAACGTCGGCAATCTGGTGTGCCCGGCGCTGTTCGACCTCGGCGAGCGCGCGAAGGTCGTGATCGTCTCGGTGACCGAGGGGACCGACAAGCCGCTGAAATATCCGCATATGTTCGCCGCGGCTGGGATCGTGCTGATCAACAAGATCGACCTGCTGCCCTATGTCGACTTCGATCTCGCCGCCTGTACGCGCTACATCCACACGATCAACTCCGGGGTGCCGGTCCTCGCGATATCGGCGACCAGCGGAGAGGGCCTCGACGACTGGTACGGCTGGCTGGCCGGGCAACGCCCGTCCGCGGTCGGCGCACCCATTGAGGTTCATATGTCACGCGACTAACATCTGTGTGGTCTGTATCACAGATTGAGACGGCTTCGAGCCGGATCGGCCAGCCCCCGCCCGGCTCGGGAAGGCGGCATTCATGCCAACCCAGGAAGCAGTTCGGGCCGAAGAGACGCTGATACACGTCCTGTGGATCAACGCGGGCCTCAGTTGTGACGGTGATTCGGTGGCGTTGACTGCCGCCACCCAGCCCAGTGTCGAGGAAATCGCTCTCGGAGCGCTTCCCGGCCTGCCCAAGATCGCCGTACATTGGCCGCTGATCGATTTCGAATGCGGTCCGAACGGGGGAGCCGACGACTTCCTCGAATGGTTCTTCAAGGCCGACCGCGGCGAACTCGAACCCTTCGTTCTGGTGGTCGAAGGCTCGATACCGAACGAACAATTGCACGGCGACGGCTATTGGTGCGGTTTCGGCAACAACCCGGAGACCAACCAGCCGATGACAACCAGTGAATGGCTCGACCGGCTGGCGCCCAAGGCCACCGCGGTGGTGGCGGTCGGCACCTGCGCCACCTACGGCGGCATTCACGCGATGGCCGGTAATCCCACCGGAGCGATGGGAGTTCCGGACTATCTCGGCTGGCAATGGAAGTCCAAAGCCGATATCCCGATCGTCTGCGTGCCGGGTTGCCCGATCCAGCCGGACAACCTGTCCGAAACACTGACCTATCTGCTGTACATGGCCACCGGCCAGGCGCCGATGATTCCGCTCGACGAGGCGCTGCGCCCGAAGTGGTTGTTCGGGGCGACCGTGCACGAGGGCTGCGATCGCGCGGGATATTACGAGCAGGGTGATTTCGCCGAGGAGTACGGCTCGCCGAAGTGCATCGTGAAATTGGGGTGCTGGGGCCCGGTCGTGAAATGCAATGTGCCCAAACGCGGCTGGCTCAACGGCGTCGGCGGATGCCCGAACGTCGGCGGCATCTGCATCGGCTGCACCATGCCGGGATTCCCGGACAAATTCATGCCGTTCATGGACGAACCACCCGGCGGGAAACTCTCGTCCTCCGCATCGGGGCTGTACGGATCGGTGATCCGCAGTCTGCGTCACATCACCGGCCGCACGGTCGACAAGGAGCCGCACTGGCGGCACAAGGGGGAGAAACTCGATACGGGCGCGACTCGCACCTGGTAGGAGGATCTCGCGATGACACAGATCATCCCGGAGGCGTCGCACAAGAAGATCGAGCCGGAGTCGCTCGTCGAAATGGCGTGGGACCCGATCACCCGTATCGTCGGCAGCCTCGGTATCTACACGAAGATCGATTTCGAGAATCGCGAAGTGGTCGAATGTCACAGCACGTCGTCCATCTTCCGCGGCTATTCGATATTCATGCGCGGCAAGGATCCGCGCGATGCGCACTTCATCACCAGTCGCATCTGCGGAATCTGCGGTGACAATCACGCCACCTGTTCGTGCTATTGCCAGAACATGGCCTACGGCGTGAAGCCGCCGCATCTGGGCGAGTGGATCGTCAATCTCGGCGAGGCCGCGGAATACATGTTCGACCACAACATCTTCCAGGAGAATCTGGTCGGGGTGGACTTCTGCGAAAAGATGGTGGCCGAAACCAATCCCAGCGTTCTCGACGCCGCTCGAAAGGCCGAGGCGCCGCACGCCGCGATGCACGGCTATCGCACCATCGGCGACATCATGGAAGCGCTCAATCCCTTCACCGGTGAGTTCTACCGCGAGGCGCTGCAGGTGAGCCGGTATACGCGAGAGATGTTCTGCCTCATGGAAGGCCGGCACGTGCATCCCTCGACGCTGTATCCCGGCGGCGTCGGCACGGTCGCGACCGTCCAGTTGATGACCGACTACATGTCGCGGCTGATGCGCTACGTCGAATTCATGAAGAAGGTCGTGCCGATGCACGACGACCTGTTCGACTTCTTCTACACGGCGGTGCCCGGATACGAGCGGGTCGGGCTGCGGCGCACCCTGCTGGGATGCTGGGGCTCGTTCCAGGATCCGGAGGTCTGCAACTTCGAGTACAAGGATATGGAGGACTGGGGCCGGCGGATGTTCGTGACGCCGGGGGTGGTGGTGGACGGCAAACTCGTCACCACCTCGCTGGTCGACATCAACCTCGGACTCCGAATCCTTTTGGGCAGTTCGTATTACGACGACTGGACCGATCAGGATATGTTCGTGAAGACCGATCCGCTGGGCAATCCGGTGGACCGGCGCCATCCGTGGAATCAGCACACCAACCCGAAGCCGCAGAAACGCGACCTCGAGGACAAGTACAGCTGGGTGATGTCACCGCGCTGGTTCGACGGCAAGGACCATCTGGCCCTCGACACCGGCGGCGGCCCGCTGGCCCGATTGTGGTCGACGGCGCTGGCCGGGCTGGTCGACATCGGCTACGTGCGCTCGACCGGGCACAGCGTGCAGATCAACCTGCCCAAGACCGCCTTGAAGGGGCCGGTGGAACTCGAATGGAAGATTCCGGAGTACGGGAGCAACACCATCGAGCGCGATCGCGCCCGCACCTACTTCCAGGCCTACGCGGCGGCATGCGCACTGCATTTCGCCGAGCAGGCGCTCGCGGAGATCCGGGCCGGGCGGACCAAGACGTGGGAGCACTTCGACGTGCCCGCCGAGGGGATCGGCTGCGGTTTCACCGAGGCCGTGCGCGGGGTGCTGTCGCATCACATGGTGATCCGCGACGGCAAGATCGCGAACTACCACCCCTATCCGCCGACGCCGTGGAATGCCAGCCCGCGCGACAGCTTCGGCACGCCAGGCCCCTACGAGGACGCGGTGCAGGGACAGCCGATCTTCGAGGAGAACGACCGCGAGCACTTCAAGGGCATCGACATCATGCGCACCGTGCGCAGCTTCGATCCCTGCCTGCCCTGCGGCGTGCACATGTATCTCGGGAAGGGCACGACCCTGGACCTGGTGCATTCACCGGCACAGATATCGACCGTCGGATAGCGGGAGATCCGGTCCCGGCGGCAGGAGGAGGCGATATCCACGCGTCCTGACGGTGAGTCCGCTGCGACGGTCGGCGACGACCGGTGGCGCAGCGCGGGCGATCGCATCGAGACCCTGCTCGATGCCAGTTCCGCGGGCGGTGCGGCGGCTCGGGAACGGGCCGAGGCGCTGGTCGGCGAGGTGGTCGACCTGTATGGCGCCGGTCTGCGGCGCATCCTCGCCGTCCTGGACGAGGGCACGGTGCAGCGTCTGCTCGACGACGACCTGATCGCCAGTCTGCTGCTGGTGCACGGCCTGCATCCGCACGACGTGGCGACCCGGGTCGCCGGCGCGCTGGACAGTGTGCGGCCGTATCTGGGATCGCACGGCGGCGACGTGCGATTGCTCGAGGTCACCGCGGAGGCGGTGGTGCGGCTGGAGCTGACCGGAAGCTGCCGCAGTTGCCCGTCGTCCTCGGTGACACTGGAACTGGCGGTGGAGGACGCCGTGCGCGCGGCCGCCCCGGAGATCACCGCGATCGAGGTGGTCACCGCCGAGGCGGGCGCCGACGCCGCGGTGATCGCCCCGGAGACGCTGTTCGCGCACGTGCGATCCGGCGGAAACTGGATCGGCGCACCGGAATTGGCCGAGCTGGCCGCCGGTGAGGTCGGCGGATTCGCGCTGGCCGGGCTGAGCGTGCTCGCCTGCCGAGTCGGCGACGAGATCTACGTCTACCGCGATCACTGCCCGAACTGCGATCGGACGCTGGCCGGTGCGGTGCTGCACCGCGGGGTCCGCGGCGATCCGGTGCTGCGCTGCCCCGGTTGCCGCGCCCACTTCGACGTCGTGCACGGCGGCGCCCGGCTCGACGGGGCCGGACATCTCGAGCCGCTGCCGGTGCTGGTGCGTGACGGCGAACTGTCGGTGGCGATTCCGGTGGGGGTGGGCGGATGAATCCGACCGTGCGCGCCCTGCGCCGCCTCGCGGCCGAACGCCCGCCGGCGCCGGTCGCGGGGGAGCGGTGCGAGATGTGCGCGGAACCCGTCGGCGCGGACCATCCGCACGTCGTCGACACCGAAAGCCGGCGCATGTTGTGCGTGTGCCGGGGCTGCTCTCTGCTGTTCACCGATCAAGGTGCGGCCCTGCGCTACCGGGCGGTCCCGCGGCGATACGTCTCGTTCCCGGATTTCCAGATGACCCTGCCGGAGTGGGACGGCCTCGAGATCCCTGTGGGCCTTGCCTTCTTCTTCCACAGTTCGTCGGCCGGGCGCACCGTCGCGTTCTATCCGGGACCGGCCGGTGCCACCGAATCCGAACTGCCCCTGGACAATTGGACCGCCTTCATGGAGCGGCATCCGGAATTCGGCGATCTCGCCGACGATGTCGAGGCGCTGCTGATCCAGGTCCCCGACGGTGACGCGCCCGCACGCTGCCTGCTGCTGCCGATCGACGCCTGCTACGAGTTCGTCGGCCGGATCCGCCTGCTGTGGCGCGGTTTCGACGGCGGTGCGGACGTGCGCGACTACGTGGCGCGATTCTTCGCCGAGACGACGGCGCGGGCCCGGGCCTTCGATCCGGGGGAGGCGCCGTGAGCCCCGCCTACGCCACCACCTTCGCGGTGCTCGGGCTGAAGCCCGAACCGTACGCGGTCACTCCGATCCTGTCCGCGCGGATCGGAATCGCCTCCGTCGGTGCCGAACCCGTCCACGCCATCGCGCTGCGCGCCCAGGTGCGCATCGAGCCGAACCGCCGGAACTACACCGATGCCGAGAGCGCCGGACTGCTGGATCTGTTCGGTCCGCGCGACCGCTGGGACCACACCCAGCGCTCGTTCCTGTGGATGCACTGCGCGACCACGGTTCCCGGCTTCACCGGCGGCGCCGAGGTGGATCTGCCGATGCCGTGCACCTACGACCTCGAGGTCGCCGGATCGAAGTATCTGCACGCGCTGCGTGGCGGCGAGGTGCCGCTGCTGTTCCTGTTCAGCGGGACCGTATTCATCCGTGGCAGCAACGGTTTCGCCGTGCAGCAGATCCCGTGGGACCGCGACGACCGCTACCGGATGCCGGTCTCGGTGTGGCGGGAACTGATGGCGGCGCACTTCCCGGCCACGGGCTGGCTGCGGCTGCACGAGGACACTCTGGCCGCGCTCGCGGCCTACAAGGGCGAGCACGGGCTGCTCGGTTTCGACGAGACGGTCGCGCGGTTGCTCGCGAGCGCGCAGGAGTCGGCGTGAGTACCGCGGGATCGAGCCGAGCACGAGTCCGCGCGGTCGCCGACGCGGTGCTCTACGAGGGCTATCTGCTCTACCCGTACCGGGCCGACGCGCGAAAGAACCGCTGCCGCTGGCAATTCGGCGTCCTCGGTCCGGTCGGGGCGCACGCGTCCGGATTGGGCGAGGAGTCCGAACTCGCCGGGCAGATGCCGATAGCCCCGGACGGCGACCCGGTCCTGCGGTTCACACTGCGGTTCCTGCAGCTGCAACATCGCGCCGCCGCGGGCACCAGCCGGCCGGACTGGGACGAGGCCGTCGAACGGGAGATCTCCGTCGGACCGTGCGCCCCGGTCGCCGTGACGGTGCCGTTCGAGGTTCCGGGAGGTCGCGACACCGAACCCCTCGTCGATCCGGCCACCGGGCGCGCGGACGTCGTGCGCACTCGCCGGCCGCTGCGCGGCGAATTCGAGCTGGCCGTCGCCTCCGAGGGCGGATATCCGATCCTCACCGTGACCGTGCGCAATACCGGGGAGCCGGCCACCGACCGTCGCGACGCCCTGGCTCGCTCCATGCTCGGCGCGCACGTGATCGCCGAGGCCGGCGGCGCGGAATTCGTCTCGCTGCTGGAACCGCCGCCGGAGGCCGAGGCCGCCGTGGCGCGGTGCGTCCAGCATCGCTGCTTCCCGGTACTGGCCGGACCGCCCGGCGACCGCAGCCTGATGCTGATTTCGCCCATCATCCTCTACGACCATCCCGAAATCGCCGAGCAGAGCCAGGAATCGCTCTACGACGCCACCGAGATCGACGAGATCCTCACCCTGCGCGTGATGGCCATGACCGACGAGGAGAAGGCGGCCGCGCGGGCCACCGATCCGCGCGCGGCCCGCATCGTCGACAGCTGTGACGCGATGACCGCCGAGCAGATGGCGCGACTGCACGGCGTGCTGCGCGACCCGGGCGCCGGGCAGAACCGGCTGGTGCCGGAAATTCCGCCCGGGACGGACTGGTGGGATCCGGTGGCCGACGGTGCTGTGCGGCCCGACTCGGACGCCGTGCCCATCGCCGGGACGCTGGTGCGCAAGGGGAGCATGGTCCGGCTGCATCCGGCCCGGCGCGCCGACATCCACGACATGTTCTTCGACGGCAGGGACGCACGGGTCACCTCGGTGCACGCCGACGTCGACGGGCGCACCCACGTCGGTGTGGTCATCGCCGACGATCCCGGAGCCGATCTGCACGAATGGTACGGGCGCTACCTGTATTTCGATCCCGACGAACTGGAACCGCTGGACGGACCGGGCGAGTAGCGCGGCCGGAGGAAAGGACGGATGTCATGGAGACGGTGGGAATGGTGGCGACGGGAATCGTCGCGGCGGCGGTCGTCGTCCTGGCGCTGATCGGAATCCGCTCGATTCCGGATATGCGCCGGTATCTGCGAATGCGGCGCATGTGAACAGCCGGGTGCTGGTCGCCGGAATCGGCAACATCTTTCTCGGCGACGACGGATTCGGCCCCGAGGTGGTGCGGCGGATACCGCCGGACCGCGAGGACGGCGTGCGGGTGGTCGACTACGGCATCCGCGGTATGCATCTGGCCTACGACCTGCTCGATCCCTGGGATGCGCTGGTCCTGGTCGACGCGGTCCCGAATCGGGGCGCGGCGGGCCGCATCGAGGTGATGCGCGCCGAACCGGACCAGGAGGCGCCGGCCGGTCTGGACGCCCACGGGATGGATCCGGCGGCGGTGTTCGCGGGGGTGCGGGCGCTGGGCGGGGTCGTGCCACCCACCGTGGTCGTGGGCTGTCAGGTGCTGTCGACCGATGAGGGGATCGGCCTGTCCGAACCGGTGGCGGCCGCGGTGGACGAGGGTGCCGAGACCGTGGCGCGGGTGATCGCGCAACTGCGGATGTCGCGAACGGAGGTGTGATCGTGTGCCTCGGAATTCCGGGCCGGGTCGTGGAGATCGTCGACGGCTACGCGGGTCAGCTGGCTCTCGTCGATGTCTCCGGCGCCGAGCGCAAGGTGAATATCGGCCTGCTGGAAGACGATCCGGTGGGACCGGGTGACTGGGTGATCATCCACATGGGCCTCGCGGTCGAGCGCACCGACGAGGCGGGGGCCCGCGAGGCGCTCGCCGGACTGCGACTGCTGAGCCGGGGCGAACCGTGAGTACCGAGGCGGCGCGAGGAGCCGACACCGGGCGCGCTCGGTGCCGGCTGATCGTGCGCGGTGTGGTGCAGGGCGTGGGATTCCGGCCCTTCGTCTACAGCACCGCCGCCGAACTCGCACTGACCGGCAGTGTCGCCAACGACAGCGACGGGGTGATCGTCGACATCGAGGGAACACCCTGGGCACTGGCCGAATTCACCGATCGGGTGCGCCATCGGCCGCCCCCGCTGGCCGTAGTCGACTCCGTGGAGCGCACCGATCTGCCGGTGCGCGGCGGAACCGGATTCCACATCGCCGGCACGACCCGTGGCAGCGGCCGCACCCTGGCCTCGCCCGATGTGGCGATCTGCGCCGATTGTGCGCGGGAGCTGGCCGATCCCGCCGATCGCCGCTACCGGCATCCGTTCATCACCTGTACCAACTGCGGGCCGAGATTCACCATCATCGCGAGTCTGCCCTACGACCGCGAGCGGACGTCGATGGCCGATTTCGCCATGTGCGAGCGCTGCGCGCGCGAGTATCACGATCCCGCCGATCGCCGCTTCCACGCCCAGCCGATCGCCTGCCCGGACTGCGGGCCCACCCTGCGCTACTCCGGTCCGGGAACCGGTGATCCCGTGGCCGCCGCGCGAAAGACGTTGCGCGAGGGCGGAATCGTGGCGGTCAAGGGGATCGGCGGCTATCACCTCGCCTGCGCCGCCGACGACGAGGATGCGGTGGCGCGGCTGCGCGTGCGTAAACGCCGCGGCGCCAAACCCTTCGCCGTCATGGTCGCCGATCCGGCCGCGGCCCGCACCGTCGCACACGTCGACGCGGCCGCCGCGGCGGTGCTGAGCGGACCCCAGCGCCCGATCGTGCTGCTGCCGCGGCGCGGGCACGTGCTGACGGACGCGGTGGCGCCGGGCCTTCGCGATCTCGGGGTGATGCTGGCCTACACCCCGCTGCACCTGCTGCTGTTCGGACTGCCCGGCGACTCGCCCGGACCACTCGCGCTGGTGATGACCTCGGCCAATCTCGGCGGCGAACCCCTCTGCTACACCGACGAGGACGCCGCGCGGCGGCTGCCGGAACTGGCCGACGCCGTGCTGGACCACGACCGCCGCATCCTCGTGCCCTGCGACGATTCGGTGGTCCGGCTGGTCGACGGCGTCGAACTGCCGATCCGCCGCTCCCGGGGGTACGCGCCGCTGCCGCTGGCGCTGCCGCAGGAGTCGGCGCCCGTCCTCGCGGTCGGCGCGGATGTGAAGAACACCTGCGCGGTCGCCGAGGGCCGGTACGCGTGGTTGAGCCAGCACATCGGCGATATGGACGATCTCGCCACGCTGCGCGCATTCGGCGCCGCCGAACACCATCTGGAGGAACTGACCGGAGTGCACCCGGCGCGGCTGGCGGTCGACGCCCATCCCGGCTACCGCTCCAGCGCCTGGGCGCGACGGGCCGCGGCCGGACGGCCGGTACACACCGTGCAACATCACCACGCCCACATCGCGGCGGTGATGGGGGAGCACGGCCTGCCCGGCTCGTCGACCGTCCTCGGAATGGCCTTCGACGGAACGGGTTTCGGCCCGGACGGGGCGATCTGGGGTGGGGAGGTGCTGGCCGCCGGCTACAAGGGGTTCCGGCGCCTGGCGCATCTGGCCTACGTCGCGCTACCGGGTGGTGACGCCAGCGTGCACCGGCCCTACCGGATGGCGCTGGCTCATCTGCACGCCGCCGGCATCCCGTGGGAGGAATCCCTCGCCGCGGTCGCCGCGTGCCCGCCCGCCGAGCGCCGGGTCCTCGCCCATCAACTCCGCACCGGGCTGGGCTGCGTTCCCACCTCGAGTATGGGACGGCTGTTCGACGCGGTGGCGTCGCTGGCGGGCGTGCGCCACGTGGTCGACTACGAGGCCCAGGCCGCCATCGAATTGGAGGCCCGCGCCCGCGACGCGGATCCCGGCCACGGCTACCGATTCGCGCTCGGCGCGGCGGATCCCGACGGCGCCGTGCGAATCGATCCGGCTCCGGTGCTGGCGGCGGTGGTCGCCGACCTCGCGGCGGGAGCCGGTGCGGACCTCGTCGGCGCGCGCTTCCACGTCGCGGTCGCCGAACTCGTGGCCGCCCTGGCGCGCCGGTTCGGCGAACCGGGTGTGCCGGTGGCCCTCTCCGGCGGCGTGTTCCAGAACGCGCTGCTGCTCTCGCTCTCGCGAAAACGGCTGCGGGACGAGGGTTTTCACGTCATCACTCATCACAGAGTGCCACCCAACGACGGCGGCCTGGCATTCGGGCAGCTGCTCGCCGCCGGGGCTCGATGAGCGAAAGGAAGGAACCGATCATGTGCCTGGCAGTCCCGGGGAAGGTGCTCGACCTGTACGAGCGCGACGGCACGCTGATGTCGGTTGTCGACTTCGGCGGTGTCCACAAAGACGTGTGCCTGCAATACATTCCGGATGCCGCGGTCGGCGACTACGTCGTCGTGCACGTCGGATTCGCCATTCAGCGCCTCGACGAGGAGTCGGCGCTGGCCACCCTGGCCGAATTCGAACACCTCGGTGTGCTGAACGAGGAATTCGGCGACGGATTCGCCATCGCCGCCCGGCAGTCCGGCCTTCCCGATCCCACCTCCGGCGCACCGTCGGAGTCCGCCCGCGACGACGAGGTGAACCGATGAAATACCTGGACGAATTCAGCAATCCCGAACTGGCTCAGCGCCTGCTCGAACGCATCCGCGCCGCGACCTCGCGCCGCTGGTCGATCATGGAAGTCTGTGGCGGGCAGACGCATTCGATCATCCGGCACGGCATCGACCAGCTGCTGCCGGACACCATCGAGATGATTCACGGCCCCGGCTGCCCGGTCTGCGTCACACCGCTGGAGGTGATCGACAAGGCGCTCGAGATCGCCGCCCGCCCGGAGGTCATCTTCTGCTCCTTCGGCGACATGCTGCGGGTGCCGGGCAGTTCCAAGGATCTGTTCCGGATCAAGAGCGAGGGCGGCGACGTGCGAGTGGTGTATTCGCCGCTCGACGCGCTCACCCTCGCCAAACAGAATCCCGACCGTCAGGTGGTGTTCTTCGGGATCGGATTCGAGACCACCGCCCCGGCCAACGCCATGACGGTGTATCAGGCCCGGCGGCTGGGCATCGAGAACTTCTCGCTGCTGGTCTCGCACGTGCTGGTCCCGCCGGCGATCGCCGCGATCATGGAATCCCCGGACTGCCGGGTCCAGGCGTTCCTGGCCGCCGGTCACGTGTGCTCGGTGATGGGTATCGGCGAATACCCGCCGCTGGCGCGGAAGTACCGAGTTCCCATGGTGGTCACGGGATTCGAGCCGCTGGATATTCTCGAGGGTATCCGCCGCACGGTGATCCAGCTCGAACAGGGACGCTGCGAGGTCGAGAACGCCTATCCGCGTGCGGTACCCGCGGAGGGCAATCCGGCCGCGAAGGCCATGCTGCAGGACGTCTTCGAGGTCACCGATCGCGGCTGGCGCGGCATCGGCGTCATTCCGCGCAGCGGGTGGCGGCTCTCGCCGCGCTATCGCGACTTCGACGCCGAATACCGATTCAGGGTGGGCGATATCCACACCGCCGAATCGTCGGTCTGCCGCTCGGGAGAGGTGCTGCAGGGGCTGATCAAGCCGACCGATTGCGCGGCGTTCGGCACCCGCTGCACACCGCGTAACCCGCTGGGCGCCACGATGGTGTCCTCCGAGGGCGCCTGCGCCGCCTACTACCTGTATCGCCGCCTGGATCTGCCGGCGGAGGTGGCTCATGCTTGACCACGCCGGAACCTCCACCCCGGCACCGGTATTCGACGCGGACAGCTGGGTGTGCCCGCTGCCGCTGCGGGATTCGCCGACCATCGTGATGGCGCACGGCGGCGGAGGTGCGATGTCGGGCGAGCTGATCGAGCATCTGTTCCTGCCCGCGTTCGGCGCCGCCGCCGACGCCGCGCTCGGGGATGCGGCGGTGGTCGAGGTCGGGGCCGCCAGGCTGGCCTTCTCCACCGATTCGTTCGTGGTGAAACCGCTCGTCTTTCCCGGCGGCACGATCGGCGAGCTGGCGGTCAACGGCACCGTGAACGATCTGGCCATGGCCGGTGCGCAGCCCCTGGTGCTGTCGACGGCGTTCATCCTGGAAGAGGGCACCGACCTGGCCGATATCGCGCGGGTCGCCGAAGCCATGGGCGCCGCCGCCGTCACCGCCGGGGTGAAGCTGGTGACCGGCGATACGAAAGTGGTCGACTCCGGTCACGGAGACGGCATCTTCGTCAACACCGCGGGCATCGGGCTGGTGCCCGCGGGGGTCGACATCCGCCCCGAGGGCGCCCGGCCCGGCGACGTCGTGCTGGTCAGCGGTGATATCGGCGTGCACGGAGTGGCGGTGATGAGTTGCCGCGAGGGCCTGGAATTCGGCACCACCGTGCGCAGTGACACCGCCGCGCTGAACGGTCTGGTGGCCGCGATTCTCGAGACCGGCGCCGATGTGCACATGCTGCGCGACCCCACCCGTGGCGGGGTCGCGGCGACGCTGAACGAGATCGCGAAAGCGGCGCATGTCGGTGTGCGGCTGGACGAACGCGCACTGCCGATTCCGGACGCGGTCCGCGATGCCTGCGGATTGCTCGGACTGGATCCGCTGTACGTGGCCAACGAGGGGAAGGCGATCGCCTTCGTCGCCGCCGAGGACGCGGACCGCGCGCTGGCGGCCATGCGGGCCCATCCGCTGGGCGCGCGGGCCTGCGCGATCGGCGTCTGCGTCGACGAACATCCCGGGATGGTGGTCGCGCGCACCGCCCTCGGCGGTACCCGGGTGGTGGATCTGCCCGCCGGCGAACAGCTTCCGCGGATCTGCTGAGCGTCCGGTGGGGGCGCAGGCGGGAGATACGATGCGGCCGTCGGTGACGATATCGCCCGCCCGGAGGTGGGCACGAGACCGGCGCGGCCGGCGCCGCGACGTGATCGGCATGGCCGTGACCGTGGCCGCGCTGCACGTCGCGGGGTGGGGGCTGCTGGCCGCCCTGGTCGTTCCGGGCCACTATGCGGTCGGCAACGTGGTGTTCGGCGCCGGATTGGGCGTGACCGCCTACACGCTGGGGATGCGGCACGCCTTCGACGTCGACCATATCGCCGCCATCGACAACACCACCCGCAAGCTGGTGGGCGAGCGCAGACAACCGCTGTCGGTCGGATTCTGGTTCTCGCTGGGACATTCCACCGTCGTCTTCGTCATGGTCGGTGCGCTGGCACTGGGCGCTCGGGCACTGGCATCCGGTGTCGAGGACGACGGTTCCGGCCTGCGGCGCTGGACCGGTACCTTCGGCAGCGGAGTCTCGGGAACCTTCCTGTTGCTCATCGGCCTGCTGAACCTGGTGTCGCTCATCGGAATCGGACGAGCACTGCGCCGGGGCGAGGGCGACGAGCGAGACCTCGACTCCCGGCTGCACGCCCGTGGGGCCCTGAACCGGGTGCTGGATCCGCTGGTCCGCGCGGTTCGCAGGCCGGGGCAGATGTATCCGATCGGAGTGCTGTTCGGGCTGGGATTCGACACGGTCACCGAGGTGAGTCTGCTGGTGCTCGCCGGTGGCGCGGCGGCCGACACCGACCTGCCCTGGTACGCGATCGTCGTTCTGCCGCTGCTGTTCTCGGCCGGGATGACGCTGTTCGACTCGCTGGACGGGGCGTGTATGAACGCCGCCTACGGCTGGGCCTGCGTCGCGCCGGCGCGCAAGATCTACTACAACCTGCTGGTGACCGGGCTGTCGGTCGCGGTGGCCCTGCTGATCGGCGCCCAGGAGATCGTCTCCGTGGTCACCGGCGCACTGGGCATCACCTCCGGCCCGCTGGCCTGGATCGGCGGCCTCGATCTGGGAGCGATGGGTTTCGTCGTGGTGGCGCTGTTCCTCGCGACTTGGCTGCTGGCGCTGATCCTGTGGCGGCGCGGGCGATCCCCGCGGACGGCCCACGAGGGCCCGACATGAGCGGGCCGCAGATGTTCGCGCGGTACGCCTACGCGCCGAACGCGCTGGGCTACTGCGGCCCGGCCGACGCCCCCGCGCTGGCCGGCGGGACCGATGCCGAGATCCGGGCCGTGGCACGGCGCTTCTCCGGAGCCTGGCCGTATCTGCGGGTGCTGTCGTCGATGACCGGGATCGGCGATCCGCTCGACCCGCGACTGGTCGAATCCTATTGGCTCGGTGGGGGAGTCGGCGCCGGCATCGACCGGGCGGAATTCCTGTCGAAGCTGTTGTCGGTGATCGGACCGATCGCCGGTGGGTACTGGCGTCATCTGGGCCCGGAGCTGGCTCCGGAAAGCGCGCCCAACCACAACTTCCACGTGTTCGGCATCTATCCGTGGACCCGTCTGCTCGACCGGGGTCCCGCGGACCTGCCGCTGCGCGTGCTCGACAACTGCCGGATCAGCTGGGCGCGGGTGTGCGCGCGAGATGCCACCACCGCGACGGTTTCCGTGCGCCGGCTGCGCTGGAGCGATTCGCACCTGTCGCTCTCGGCAGCGTCGCCGCGCCGCATCGAGCTTGCCGGCGCGGGCATCGATGCCGCCGATGTCGAGGTGGGCGATCATCTCGCGCTGCACTGGGACCACATCTGCGGCCGGCTCGACCCCACCCGGGTCGAGCGGCTCGAGGCCGCGACGGCCTGGCAACTGGCGGCCACCAACCGCCGGCTCGACCCGCACTCCGCGCCACCGGCCGCCGGGCGGTCGCGAGCCTCGTGACCGCGATGCCGATCACGGCCCGGGGTGCTCGCGCAACATTCGCTGGCGGGTGATCTGGGCGTCGACGACCGCGCCGAGCAGAATCGCGAAGTTGGTGAGCCACAACCACATCAGCAGGACGATCGCCGCGGTCAGTGACCCGTACACGCGATTGAGCGAGTCGAAATGCGCGGCGTACAGGGCCAGTCCGGCCGACCCCGCGATCCAGATGCCCACGGCGATCACGCTTCCGGAGGTGAGCCAGCGCAACCGCTGGCCCTCGGTATTCGGCGCGACCCAATACAGCAGCGCCAGTGCCACACTCACCAGCAGGGCCAGCAGCGGCCACTTCACGATCGACCAGACGAGCAGGCCCGCCGAACCCATTCCGATCCGGTTGCCGGCGTGTTCGGCGAGGCCCGGAGTGATGGCGAAGCCGAGCACGGTGACGACCACGGCGACCACCAGTACCAGACCCAGCGCGAAGCGCAGCGGCAGTGTGCGCCACAGGGATCGGCTCTCCCGCACTCCGTAGAGGGCGTTGGCCGCTCGGATGAACGCCCCCAGGTAGGTCGATACGGTCCAGAACGCCGACAACAGGCCCACGACCGCCATCGGACCGGACAGCGATTTGACCGACTGCAGATGATGAATCGACTCGGCGATCAGTGAGGTGCCGCCGCCGGGCCCCAGCCGCCCGGCCGCGCCCGCGAGCGAGTCGGCGGGGGCGGGTCCGGCGATGCTCAGCACCACGATGGCGATCAGCAGCGCCGGAAACAGCGACAACATGCTGTAGTACGTCAATGCCGCCGCCCAATCGGACAATTCGTCCGACCACGCCGCCCGCATGGTACGCAGGAGCACCCTGACCTCGGCCCGGCGAAACACCCGGTACCGAAGCGCGGGCTCCGATCCGACCGCCACAGTCGCTACCTCCCAGCAGTTTTCGATCCGCGCACAGTCGGATCGCCGGCGCCTGGTTTCGGAATACCACTACCGCATCCCGCCACGCACCGCTGCCCGCGATTGCGGGTTCACGCGGCGTCGGCGCGCGATGTCGCTGGGTGGCGCGTGGGTCCCGGTGGCCGGGATCGAGGGTGGGTGTGTCGCGGGTCACGAACGATGATGAGGCGCCGGCCCGCCCGCGGCCTCCGGCGGAGAGGATCTGCCCGGCAGCGTCGGCGGGCTCGGGATGACCTGGGACGTGACCTGTGCCGATCTCGGCGCAGCCTGGCCGGGGCGGCCCGCCGACGCCGACGCCGTGGCACTGACCCGCCTCGCCGGCGCGCGAGTCGTGTGGTCCGGGAAGCGAATCAAACGCACCCTGCTGCTCCGGGGGCGTCCCGAAACCGCGCCGGCCGTGGTGAGTCGTTTCGAAGCCGACCTGGCCGCGCTGCCCGGCGCGATCGTCGATCCGGCCATCGCTCACCTGTACCGCTGGGCCGACGGACCGCTGCTGTCCTGACGCGGCGCTCGCCTATTCCGCGTCGGTGGTGGATGCGGCCGCGACGCGTTCGAGTGCCCGCAGGTCCTTCTCGATGACCTCGTAGCACACGTAGGCGAGGATGAAGCCGATGATGCCGCCGACGCACAGGATGCGGATCGCCCAGATGATGGATTCGATATCCGGCGCCGGCAGGAACGTGATGCCCGTGACGCCCACCAGCGGTACGGCGGCGGCCGCGGTGAGGTAGATGCCGGTACGCCGGGCGAGCCGGCGCAGGTGTTCGACGTCGGCGGCGGCGGACCGTCCGTGGGCCAGGAAGAGCGGGTACAGGAACCGCACCACGTACCAGGTGATCGCGAAGTACGGGTAGGCCAGGGCGACCGCACCGCAGACGACCAGGGACAGCAGGAAATGCGTGTAGGTGCCGCGCGGCACGCCGCCGGCGACGAGATTCAGCATCACCGGAAATATCACGCCACCGGCGAACCAGAACACGAAAGCGATGGCGGCCACCCGGTTGCCGAGCCGCAGCGCATCGATGCGAGCGCTCGTGAGAACGGCCTCGGGATAGTCACGCCCGTTGTGCAGTCCGATGGACACCTCGATGAGATGGCGCGCGATGTAGAGGATCAGGAGTGTGGCCGCCACGATGGCCAGCGGATAGAGCACCTGGGCCACATCGTGGAAGGACCGCTGGATCTCGGGCGTGAGTTTGCTGACGATCAGCGTCCTATTGTAGTAGTAGTTGTACCATGCGGCGGCCAGATTGGGCACGGCGATCGCGATCGCCAGAATCGGTATCGGCCACAGCGGCCCGCGCGGCCGATGGCTGTCCGGTGGTGCGTCGACGAGCTCCCGGGCCCGCGGGTCGAGGCAGAGCTCGAATTGCTGGGCCAGCTCCGCGCCGTTGGCCCAGCGATCGGTGCGCCGCGGCGCCAGGCAGGTCAGCAGCACGCGGCGCAGTGAGGCCGGGCAGTCGGCGGGAAGGTCGTCGAGGAATTGCGGCGCGATCGGGCGGCGCCGCATGTCGAGGAGCTGTTCGACCGAGTCCTGTGAATCCTTCGCCGCGGTCGGCGGAAACGGGCGGCGCCCGGTCAGCAACTCCCACAGCATGACGCCCAGAGCGTAGATATCGCTGCGCGTGTCGAGGTCGTCCACCGTGCCGGACAGTTGCGGATGGCTCGCCTCGAGATGCTCGGGAGACATGTAGGCCAGCGATCCGCCGAAGTACGCCACCGGACTACTGCCCGCGACGTGGTCGCTGAAGCTGATG
Source organism: Nocardia sp. 852002-51101_SCH5132738 (assembly GCF_001665695.1). NCBI lineage: Bacteria > Bacillati > Actinomycetota > Actinomycetes > Mycobacteriales > Nocardiaceae > Nocardia > Nocardia sp. 852002-51101_SCH5132738. The sequence continues at coordinate 75,003 of NZ_LZML01000183.1, forward strand.
TTGAAGTCGGCCAGTTTGGGTGCGGCGTCGGCGGAGAGCAGGACGTTGGCCGGTTTGATATCGCGGTGCAGCACACCGCGTCTTTCGGCGTAGTCGAGGGCTTCGGCGAGCCGGCGGCCGAGCCAGGCGACGGTTTCCGGCCAGGACAGGGCCGCGATCTCGTCCCGCGCGCGGCTGCTCGAGGTGGGGATCTCGCCTTTGTCCGCCAATGCCTCGTCGACCGCGTCCAGCAGCAGCCGCCCGCTGCGTCGCTCCGGCGCGGTCGCGCGGACCCGCGTCAGCACCGCGGCCAGCGTGCCACCCGGAACGTATTGCATGTACAGCAGCTTCAGCCCCCGGTCCGGCAGCACCCGCTGGTCGTACACCCGGACGATGGATTCGTGATCCAGCTGAGCCAGGGTCTGGGGTTCGGTGCCGTGGTCCGCGGAGATCTTCACCGCCACCAGTCGCTGCAGCGACCGCTGCCGGGCCAGGAAGACCTGGGCGAACGCGCCGCGGCCGAGCTCGAGCAGCAGATCGAAATCGTCGATCCGGTCGCCGGGCTCGAGATCGGCGGCGGGGGACGGGTGCGGCCGCGGCCTGGTCGCGCCGGGGGACTGCTCGTCCGCGGTGGGTTGCGGCGCAGTATCCACCGCCCGATCGGCCGACGGGTCGAAGGCGGCGGTGGCATCGCCTTCCGGTCGAGCGCCCATGTGCTGGTCACTCCGGGATGAGACATCGAGACATGGCGAATTTTATCGCGCTCCGGGCTGCGAATCGGCCGGTCTCGAATGAGGTGGCAAGACGGTTATCCGACAGCGATTTCCGTCCGCCACGAGCGTCCCGATCCCGCGCAGGTCGACCGGCGCGCCGTAGCCGGTCGATTACTTTTCGGTGACGATTGTCATGGCGGATGTCGAGCGGTTATACCGTCGTTACAGCGAGTGAAGAGCTTTTCTGGGCGTTGCAGGCGTTTAGGAGGTTCGAATGGTAGTGCTCGTACAACGCCGGCCGGCACCGGTGGCCGCGGCGGCGAATCTATTGCTCGACAGCGACGCGACTTCGGTGAATTCTTTTCGGCGCAAGCGTTTTCGGTGGCCGTGGCAACTGGCCGACATGTTCGTGTCGGCGGCGGCACAACTCTATGTCGGTGAGGGCAAAGCGCAGATCTCCGCCGTGCGCACGCTGGCCGAGATCGCGGACGCGTCCGCGGCCACACCGCGCCAGCAATGCGTGGACGTGCTCTGCGGTTATCTCCGACTGCCCCGTGCGGCCGGCCGGCTCGGCGGATACGACCGGACGGTGCGGCGGACCATCACGTCCGTCATCGCCGACCACCTCCGCCGCAGCGCGCGGCGCAGCTGGTCGCGCGCCACCTTCGATTTCCGCAATGCGCGAATCGAGGATGCCGATTTCACCGGTGCGGTTTTCGGCGGCTCCGCGAATTTCGAACGCGCGAACCTGACGGGCATCACTCGATTCGACGGCGCGACATTCTCCGCCGACACCCATTTCCAGGCGGCGACCTTCGATACCGTGTGGTTCCGGGAGGCGGTGTTCACCGATCGCGCCAAATTTTTCGGCGCCCGATTCGAGCGGGCCCGATTCGACGGAACCACCTTCCGCGGCAGCGCCCAATTTCCACTGGCGATCTTCTCCGGCGACGCCCGATTCCACCGGGCGGCTTTCCACGGCGGGGCGTATTTCGACAGCGCGCAGTTCCGTGGCCATGCCGACTTCGGTGCGGCCGGCTTCACCGGGCCGGCCCGGTTCGACGGTGCCGCGTTCACCATCGACAGCTCTTTCGAACGCGCCCGATTCCTCGACCCGATGCCCGCGGAGCAGCCATCGGCCGAAGCGGACCCGTCGTTCACCGCACCGGCGCCGCACGGCCCCGCCCACCGGATACCGGTCGCCGCATGCCTGTAGCCGCACCGCGTCGGCGGTGGAAACAATCAGACCCGCTCAGGCTGCCGATATCGCGGTTGGCTTCCCCGATCCTGGGTAGTAGCTCGGACGACGGTACTCGTACGGGCTGGGAGGTCCGGTGTTTCAGGCGTTGATCGGTGTGGTGTCAGGAGCCGGCCGGACCGGGACGGCTCTCATCGGCGGCCCGGCGCGGCTGCCCGTGCGTGCGGTGGCGGCGGCGCAGACCGCGCTGCGGCTGACCGAGGTGGCCGACGATATCGCGACGCAGCTGCAGCGCGACGTGCGGTCGCTGCTGAACCCGGCGCTGCGCCGGGACGGCAGACGGATCGCCGCCGTCGAGGATCGCGTGCTCGTGGAGGTGCGCGGCCTGCGTTCGGAGCGCAGCGAGCGAGTCGCGGAGGCCGTGCACCGGAGGGTTGGCTCGCTGCCGGGTGTGCGCTGGACGCGGGTGAACGCGGTGACCGGGGATGTGGTCGCCGCGGTTCGCGATGATGATGTGGTGCCCGGCCTGCTGGAGGCGATCGCCGCGGCCGAGGAGGACGCCGACGTCGCCGATACCGTCTGGGATCCGAGCGCGGAACATCCCGCCGATCTGGAACCCGTTGTGTCGGCGGCGATTTCACTGGCCGGTGATCTGATCTCGGCCGGTGTCACCTTCGTCGGAGCGGCCATTCCCGGGCGCAACGGCGTGGAGACGGTGCAGTCGCTGGTCGCGCTGGCGGACTCGCAGCCGCGCATCCGGCGGCTGTTGGAACAACGTCTCGGCCGGGCCCGCACCGATCTGCTGCTGACCACCGCCAACGCGCTGGCGCAGGCCGCCGGTGACAGCCCCGCGAACGTCCTGGTCGATGCGGTGCACCGAGCGCTGGCCGTCACCGAACACGGTGTGCGCCATGCCCGTTGGCGCTTGTGGGAGGTCGAGCACGGCCACCGACGGGCCCGCGATATCTTGCACTCCCCGCCACACCGGGAGCGTCCGGTGGTACTGCCGCCCGGCCCGGTCGAGCGGTGCGCGGACGAGGCGTCGGCCGCCGCGGCCGCCGGAGCCGCCGCCGTCGCCGCCGGGCAGGGCCTGTCCTCGGTCGGCCGCGCCCTGTCGATCGCCGCGCCGAAGGCTGCGCGGGCGAGCCGGGAGAGTTTCGCGGCGGCGGTGTCGTCACTGCTGGCCGCTTCCGGCGTGCTGACGATGGATCCGTCGGTGTGGCGGCGGCTGGATCGGCTGAGCGCCTTGGTGATCGACGGCGCCGTGCTGTACGGAGGCGGCCGCCTGGTACTCGATGTCGAAACCGCTGCCGGCACCGGCGAAACCGCACCGGAAGATGCCGAGAAGTCCGACTGGACCACGGCCCGGGTATGGAACGCCGCTCAGCGACTGTTGTGGTCGAGCCCCGGCGCGGCCGGAGCTGCGCCGCCGGATACCGGCGGCCTTCGGCTGCGACCGGATCCGGACCGCAACCGCACCGACTCGATTCCCGGCTGGTACGACGTCTGCGACGGAACGGACGTGGTGGGCCGGGTCTTGATCGGCCGCGAACTCGACCCCCGCGCGCGGACGCTGATGCTCACCGCCCGGGCCTCGGGCCTGAAGGTGGTGGTTCGCGGACAACGCGACGCGGTCGAATTACGGCCCCTGGCAGACGAATTCGTCGAGCGGGTGGGGCAGGCGGCGGAGTTGGTGCGGCGCTTGCAGTCCGACGGACATGTGGTGGCGCTGGTCGCCACCGACGCCGCCGAGGATCTGAACTGCGCGGATGTGGCCATCGGCGTGAGCCGGATCAGCGCCGGCGAGGTCGAGGCGATGCCGTGGGCGGCGGATGTGGTCTGCGGCGATCTCGATCAGGTGATGCGCGTGCTGTTGACGGTGGCTCCCGCCCGGCAGGTCAGCGAGCGCGGTCGCGTCCTCGCGCTCTCGGCGTGTTCGCTCGCGGGTCTGCTGCTGGCCGCGGGCCGCTCCCGCGACGCGTGGCCGGTGACCGCGGCGCAGGCCAGCGGGCTGATGCAGGGTATGTGGGTGGGCGTGCAGGCCGCGCGCGGCCGGCTCCCGGAATCGGGCGCACCGCTGGTTCCCTGGCACAGTCTCGAACCCGACGAAGTGTTGACGCGGCTGCCGGAACCCGAACGCGACGAGCTACCTCCCGCGCGGTCGTGGACCGCACCGCTCACCCGCATTCCCGCGCACCTGTCTCCGGCGACGCGTTTTCTCGCCACCGTGCGCCGCGAGCTGGCCGATCCGCTCACCCCCATTCTCGGTGTCGGCGCCGCGGCCTCGGCCGTACTGGGCTCACCCGGCGACGCCGCACTGGTGGCCGGCGTGGTGGCGGTCAACGCGGTGGTGTCGGCCTTGCAGCGGCAACGCGCCGAGAACGCGCTGCGCGACCTGATCGCGCACGAGCGCATCACCGGGCGCCGCGTCGATCGCGCCGCGCTCGACCACGATCCCGAGCCGCCGAGCGAATCGGTGCCCGGGACGGCGCTGGCGGTCGGCGACGTGATCGCACTGCGCACCGGCGATGTCGTTCCGGCGGATGCACGGCTGCTGCGAGCCGAGGACCTGGAGGTCGACGAATCGGCGCTGACCGGGGAATCGGTCACGGTGCCCAAGGACAGCCCCGCCACTCCCGGAGCGGACCTCAACCAGCGGCGCTGCATGGTGTACGAGGCCAGCACGATCGTCAACGGCGCCGCGGTGGCGGTGGTCGTCGCGGTCGGGTGCGATACCGAAACCAACCGCGCCGCCGCCGTCGCCGTGCCGCCTCGCCTGGGCGGAGTGCAGGCGCAGCTGCGTGCGCTCAGCGATCAGGCGCTGCCGCTGACACTCGGCGGCGGTTCCCTGGTCACGGCGCTGGGATGGTTGCGGGGACAGCGTATTCGCGCGGCCATCGCCGACGGGGTCGCGGTCGCGACGGCCGCCGTGCCGGAAGGACTTCCGCTCGTCGCCACGGTGGCGCAGCTGGCCGTCGCCCGGCGACTGTCGCGTCACGGCCTGCTGGTTCGGGCCAGCCGGACGGTGGAGGCCCTGGGCCGGGTGAACACCATCTGCTTCGACAAGACCGGAACGCTCACCTTCGGCCGCCTGCGGCTGACCACCCTGGCCGACCTCGATCATCAGTGGTCGCCGGAGGACGACGACCCGCGTGCCCGCCTGTTGCTGCGGGCCGCGGCCCACGCCTGCCCCGATCCTGCCGAGGGCCCGATCGTGCACGCCACCGATCAGGCGGTGCTCGACGCCGCCGAGCAGCTCGACTCGGACGAACGCTGGGACACGATCGAGGAACTGCCCTTCGAATCGAATCGCGGATACGCCGCGACGCTGGGGCAGACGCGGCGGCGGCGCTGGCGGCTGATCGTGAAGGGGGCCCCGGAAATCGTGCTCGCCCGCTGCACCGCGATCCGGACCCGGCACGAGGGTGACGATCGCGACGAACCGATGTCCGCCGCCCATCGCCGCGCCGCCGACCGCATGATCAATCGCATGGCCGAGCGCGGGCTGCGGGTGCTGGTCGTCGCCCGGCGGGATCTGTCCGCGGCACCGGGTGATGTGGTGAGCGCGGTCGAGAAACTCACCCTGCTCGGCTTCATCGGGCTCGCCGACACCGCGCGTCCGCAGGCGCGTCCGCTCGTCGGCGCGTTGCAGCGCAACGACATTCGCGTGCGGATGATCACCGGCGACCATCCCGTCACCGCCTCCGCCATCGCCGCCGATCTCGGCATCGACGCCGAGCCGGTGGTGACGGGGAGCGATCTGGCCGATCTCGACGATGCCGCCCAGTCGGAGCTCATCGCGCGCAGCAGTGTCTTCGCCCGCGTCAGCCCGCAGCAGAAGGTTCGCATCGTCACCACCCTGCAGCGACGCGGCGAGGTGGTCGCCATGGCCGGGGACGGCGGCAACGACGCGGCCGCGATCCGCACCGCCGACGTCGGCATCGGACTCACCGCGCAGGGGTCGACCGCCGCCCGCAATGCCGCCGATCTGGTGCTGACCGATCCCGACCCGCTGGTGCTGCTGCATGCGCTGATCGAGGGCCGCGGCATGTGGCGGCGCGTCAGCGATGCGGTCGGCATCCTGGTCGGCGGCAACGCCGGTGAGGTCGCGTTCACGGTCCTCGGCACCGCGCTCGCGGGCCGGGCACCGTTGGGCACCAGGCAATTCCTGCTGGTCAACATGCTCACCGACATGTTCCCGGCGATGGCCGTCGCACTGTCGACCGAGCGGTCCGGCGACGAGGAGCCGACCGGCCACCAGGAGCGCGCCGATCTGCTCGCCGAACAGCTCGCCTCCCGGCCGCGCACCGATATCGCGGCGGATCTGCGTCGCACGATCGTGATCCGCGGCTCCACCACCGCGGCCGCCTCCACTGTGGCGTGGTCGATCGCCCGCTGGACCGGTACCGAGCGCCGGGCGGCGACCGTCGCCCTGGTCGCGCTGGTGGGCACACAGCTCGGGCAGACCGTTCTGGCCGCGCGTCACAGCCCGCAGGTGTGGCTCACCGCGGCCGGTAGTGCGGCCTTCCTGGGCACGGTCGTCATGACACCCGGACTGTCGACGTATTTCGGTTGCCGTCCCCTCGGGCCGGTGGGCTGGGCCACCGCGCTCACCTCGGCGGCGACCGCGACCGCCGCCGGCGCCCTGCTGCCCTCCCGCCGGCCGGCCGAGCCGGACCAGCCCACTGTCGTGCCGGAACCGCAGGAATTCGTCCTCGAGGCCGAAAGTGTTGTGGTGCCGGCGAATTGATACCTTTCAGGCGGTCGCGGCGCTGGTTTCGCCCACGAGATCCAGTGCGATGTCGACGATGAGATCTTCCTGACCGCCGACCAGTCCGCGCCGGCCGACCTCGAGCAGGATGGTGCGCGCGTCCAATCCGTAGCGCTGCGCCGCGGCCTCGGCGTGGCGCAGGAACGATGAATACACACCGGCATATCCCAGGGTGAGCGTTTCGCGGTCCACCCGCACCGGGCGATCCTGCAACGGCCGCACCAGATCGTCGGCGGCGTCCTGGAGGGCGAACAGATCGCAGTTGTGCTTCCAGCCGTACAGGTCGGCGACGGCGACGAACGGTTCGATCGGGCAGTTGCCCGCGCCCGCGCCGTGCCCGGCGAGCGAGGCGTCCACGCGGGTGACGCCTTCCTCCACGGCGACAACGGAATTGGCGACCGACAGCGAGAGATTCTCGTGCGCGTGGATGCCGATCTCGGTAGCCGGATCGAGGACGCGGCGATAGGCGCGCACACGGTCGCGCACGCCGTTCAGGGTCAACCGGCCGCCGGAGTCGGTCACGTAAACGCACTGTGCGCCATAGGTTTCCATTAGCTTGGCCTGTTCGGCGAGCTGCTCGGGTTCGGCCATATGCGACATCATCAGGAACCCGGAGACGTCCATGCCGAGTTCGCGGGCCTTGCCGATGTGCTGGGCGGAGACGTCGGCCTCGGTGCAGTGGGTGGCGACGCGGACCGAGCGGACGCCGAGCCGGTAGGCCTGCTCGAGGTGGTCGATGGTGCCGATGCCGGGCAGCAGCAGGGTCGTCAGCCGGGCGTGGGTGAGGTTGGCGGCCGCGGCCTCGATCCACTCCCAGTCGGTATTGCTGCCCGGGCCGTAGTTCAGGCTGCCGCCGGCGAGCCCGTCCCCGTGGGCGACCTCGACGGCGTCGACTCCCGCCGCGTCCAGCGCCGCCACGATGGCGCCGACGTCGTCGGGAGTGATGCGGTGGCGTACGGCGTGCATACCGTCGCGGAGCGTGACGTCTTGGATGAACAGTTGCGTGGTCATCGCGAGGCTCCCTGTTCTGCCGGGGCGGCGATCGTGTCGGCGACCGATTCGGCATAGCGCATCGCCGCGGAGGTCATGATGTCGAGATTTCCCGCGTAGGCGGGCAGATAGTGCGCCGCACCCTCCACTTCCAGGAAGACGCTCACCTGGTGCGTCGGCGCCGGACCGCCGTCGGCGTGCTGCAGGGTGTGCACCGGCTGGTCCGCCGGTATCGGGGTGATCTGGATCTGCTGTTTGAGCCGGTAGCCCGGCACATAGGTGGCGACCCGCGCGATCATCTGCTCGATCGATGCGGGAATCGCCTCCTGCGTAGCGGCGTCCGGCGCCGTGGTCAGACAGAGCACGGTGTCACGCATGATCATCGGCGGTTCGGCCGGATTGAGGATGATGATCGCCTTGCCCCGGCGGGCCCCGCCCACGGTCTCCACCGCGTGCGCGGTGGTCTCGGTGAACTCGTCGATATTGGCCCGCGTCCCCGGGCCGGCGGACTTCGAGGCGATCGACGCGACGATCTCGGCGTAGGCGACCGGTGCGACGCGCGAGACGGCGGCGACGATCGGGATGGTGGCCTGCCCGCCGCAGGTGACCATGTTGACGTCGGTCGCGTGCCGGTGTTCGTCCAGATTCACCGCCGGGACGACGAAGGGCCCCAGCGCGGCCGGAGTGAGATCGACGAGGCGTTTGCCGAGCGGCTCGAGGACCGCCGCGTGGGCCGCGTGCGCCTTGGCCGAGGTCGCGTCGAAGATCACCTCGATCTCGTCGAAGTTCGGCAATCGCAACAGCCCCTGCACACCTTCGGAGGTGGTGGGCACGCCCAGCCGCCGGGCCCGGGCGAGACCGTCGGATTCCGGATCGATGCCGACCATCGCGCCCATTTCCAGCACGGTCGAATGCCGGATGACCTTGATCATCAGATCGGTGCCGATATTGCCCGATCCGATGACGGCCACCTTGACGGCGCCACGTTCGTCGCTCATGGTTGTCACTCCTCGATGAAGACGGCGGTCACCGAGCCGAGCCCGGAGATCTCGGCCGTGACGGTTGCGGGAGCGGTGATCGGGACCATCGGGCCGAGCGCGCCGGACAGGATCACCTGGCCCGCACGCAGCGGTTCGCCGAATTCGCGGGCGGTGCGCGCCAGCCATGCCAGCGCGCGCAGCGGGTCGCCGAGGCAGGCCGCTCCGGTCCCGGTGGACACCTCGACGCCGTCGATGGACATGGTCATCCGTGCCGATACGGGTTCGAACTCGTCGAGGGTGCGGCGCTGCGATCCGAGGACGAACAGTCCGCTGGAACCGTTGTCGGCGACGGTATCGCCGAAGGTGATATCCCAGTCGGCAATTCGGCTGTCGACGATTTCCAGCGCGGCCGCGGCGTAGTCGACCGCGGCGCGCACCTGGTCGTCGTCGAGTGGACCGTCGGCGAGGTCGTGAGCGAGCACGAACGCGACCTCGGCTTCGGCCTTCGGTTGCAGCAGACGGCTCGCGGGAATGGGCGTGTCCTGCCGGAAGCGCATGTCGTCGAACAGGACACCGAAATCGGGTTGGTCGACACCGAGTTGCTGCTGCACCGCCGGTGAGGTCAGCCCGATCTTGCGGCCGACGATCGTGGCCCCCGCCGCGACCCGTTCGGCGGTCGACTGCGCCTGCACCGCGTAGGCGGCGGTCACGTCGTCGGTCCCGATCAGGTCGCGCACGGGGCGGCAGGGGATGGCGGTTCGCGCCGCGGTGCTGAGCCGTTGTGCCGCGGCGGTCGTCGCCGCGGTGGTTCGGTCGTCGAGTCGTGAGGTCGGCATCCAAGGTCCTGGCGTAGTAGGTGAAGGGGGAGCCTTCACTGTCGCGGCGGAGCGCAGTGCCGCACCAGCATTTCGTTCCACTGAGCGGAACCCGGGTAAGCTCGGCCGGGTGAGTACGGCGGAGTCGGCGAGGATCGGCGCACGGCCGGTCGACGGGTCGACCGTGCTGGGCAAGGTGATGGCCGTGCTCGAATCGTTCTCGATCGACGACGGCGTCCTGAGTCTGGCCGAGATCGGCCGGCGCACCGGGATGCCGAAGGGGACCCTGCACCGGGTCCTCGCGGATATGGTCACCGTCCGGCTGCTGGAACGGACCGAGAGCGGCTATCGCCTCGGCGGCCACCTGTTCGAACTCGGAATGCGCGCCTCCGTCGAGCGGAGTCTGCTCGAGGTCGCGATCCCGTTCCTCGAGGAACTGAACGCCCGCATCCACGAGACCGTGCATCTGGGCGTCCTCGACGGTACGGACGTGGTGTATCTGACCAAGATCGGCGGGCGGCGCCAGGCGAGTGCGCCGTCGCGGATCGGAGGCCGAATGCCGGTGCACTGCACGGCGATCGGGAAAACGCTGCTCGCTCATGCGGATCGGTCACTGCGCGACCGCGTGCTGAGCGGCCCGCTGCCCGCCCACACTCCACGCACGATCGTGCTGCCCGGCACGTTGCGCACGCAACTCGACCGGATCGCCGCCGAGGGCGTGGCCTACGAATTCGAGGAATCGGCACCGGGTTTGGTGTGTGTGGCGGCGCCGGTGCGTGAGGCCGACACCGTGGTCGCGGCCATCAGCATCGCCGGCGCGTCACACCGATTCCACCCGGAGAGTCACGTGGCATCGGTGCGGGCGGCCGCGGACGGCATCGGCGCGACCCTCACCCGCCGCGCACGAATGCTGGCGTCCCCGGGTAGCTGATCGCTCCGGCGGCAGCTGTGCCGAAGCGGTGTCGGTCAGTCGCCGCGGTTCTTCTGCAGACGTGCGATCTCGTCGCCCCAGACCGATTGCGATCCGGCATCGCCGACCCGGTAGGTCTGCACGATCGAGGCGACGGCGACGACCACGGCGAAGACGGCGACAGTCACCGTGATCAGGGTGCGGAGATCGGCGCCGCGGCGTTCGGCGAGGTGAAGCCCGGCCAAAGCCACCGCGACGACCAGCAGGGCGATGGCGAAGTAGAGCATCGTCTCACCGCGTTCGGCGTGTTCGCGCAGGATCTCCTCGGGATTGCGGCGCAGGTTGTACAGCCATTGGCCGGCGTGAATGGTGATCGGCGTCAGGACCATGACGATCACCGCGAGTGTCAGCGTCAGCCACACCAGATGGCCGCGGCGCGCGGCCGGCCACAGCGCGCACACGATTTCCAGGATCGCGGTCAACGGCACCAGGATCACGATGAAATGAACGAACAGCACGTGCGCGGGCAGGTTGTGGATGACGGTCACCGGGGCTCCTCGGTCACTCGCGGTTGTCGCGGCGCCGGCGACCGCCCCGAACCCGCCGATGCCACAGTCGAACCGAGCATAGCCATCGGAGCAGCGGATCCGACGGATTACGCGCCACCCGATCGGTGCGCTGCGGCGGGCAGACCCGATCGGGTGCGCGAACGTCCGCGCCGGTTGTCACCGTCGATGTCGGCCGCCGGGCCGGCGCCGGAGTCGGGCCGGGAGGTGCGCATCTCCCACCAGTAGGTCGCCGCGACGGTGGCGTACGCGATGGCCACGGCTGCGGCGATGCCGGCGCCACCGGTCAGCGCGAGCATTATCGGCACGAGAACTCCCTCCTCTCCGTGGGGTCGAAGGCGCGGCGGGCGGGACGCATGACGGTGTCCCACCACGACTGCAGTGGGCTGGGGTCGGGCCAGTGCACGACCGCATCCGGCTCGAGGTCGCGAGTGTGGTCGGCAGGCGAGGCAGTCGTAGTCGTCATCGGCGTGCGGAGTCCAGGACTGATCGATGCGGGCTCAGACCGTGATCGCCTGCCGGTCGCCGGCGACCCGGTCGACGTTGATCTTGCGTGGTTTGGCCTTGTCCGCCACCGGGATTCGCATTCGGAGCACGCCGTCGCGGTAGTCGGCGCGAATGTGATCGGTGTCGAGGCTGTCACCCAGCATCACCTGGCGCCGGAACACCCCGCGGACGCGTTCGGCCGCGATCGTCGACCTGCCCGCGTCCAGTTCCGGGCGCGACGCCCGCACCGTGACCACATTGCGTTCGATATCCACATCCAGCGAATCGGGGTCGACGCCGGGGAGATCGAACTCCACCACGAACTCGTCGCCCTCGCGCCAGGCGTCCATCGGCATCGCTACCGGTCGAGCCTGCGTGCCGAACACCTGCTGCGTCCGACGGTCGGGATCACGAAACGGATCGGTGCGCATCAGCATGGTCGCCACCTCCAGTTCACTCCTTATATCACTCGAAGGAACCTCAGATAACCTCTGTTACCTGACACAGATTTATTTAGCACTCTGGCAAGGAGAGTGCAAGGAGTGGTGAGAGATAAACTGGTTGCCGCACGGAGAAGGGAGCAGGATGGGTGCGGATCGGCGCGAGGGACATCTGCCGGGTTCAGGCCAGGCGGTGTATCCGATCTCGGTGGCTGCCGAGCTCACCGGTATCGAAATCCACACCCTGCGCCTCTACGAGCAGCACGGCCTGATCACCCCTGCGCGCAGCGCGGGCGGAACCCGGCGCTACAGCGGCGACGACCTGGCCCGGCTGCAGCGCATCACCGCTCTCACCCGCCAGGGCATCCATCTGTCGGCCATCGCGCGGATTCTCGACCTCGAGGACGACAACAGCGCCCTGCGTGCGCACAACACCGCACTGACCGTCGAACGCGACCATCTGCGCGACACGATCACCCGGCAGCAGCCGCCGCCCTGACCCACCGCGCGAACCGCGCTGCGTCAGAACATGTTCGGATAGGTGGTGGAGTCCTTGCCGGGCGGCGGCAGCGGTGCCGTCCAGGAGACCCGGCCACCGGGGAACACTCGGCAGCAGCCGCCGACGTCGTGAGCCCGCGCGTGCACGGTCGCCACCGTGGCCGCCGGAAGTATGTCGGCCGTCGTGGTACCGGTGGTGTCCAAGGTGTCGATGGTGACGGTGAGCGCGTCGGCCACGGTGACGGTGACGACGACTGCCGCGACGTCCGCGTGCGCGACGACAGCGGCGACGGTATCGGCGATTACGGCTTCGACATGGTCGGCCACCGCGTCCGGCACCCGCTCCGCCGATCCGGTCAGAGCGACGATGCTGCGCGACTGGGTGTGACCGATGCAACGCTGCACCGCTCGCTCGACGCGCTGGAGCAGGGCGGCACCACGGGGGAGCGCGGCGAGGCCGCTACCGCGACCGCCGTGCACGCGGTGTGGCGTGCTGGATATCGCGCCGGCGCTCGGGTATTCCGGGTCCGCGCATTCGGACCGGAGCATCGCGTCGACCAATTCGAAGGCCTGCGACAACGCATTCCGCACCGCGACGTGGGCGGTTGGATCGTTGTCGTTGCGGCCAGTGGGGGTGGGAGCCATGGATGGCGTGACCTCTTCATACCGACACACAGCGAGCCGACCCTGCGTATAGAGCCGAGAACGTCGTGTGCAGAATGACCGGTATCGGCCACGGCTAAACCGGAAGTCGCCCCTCGCGCGCTGAGGCGTCGCACACAATGCGCTGTCGCTCACATCCCGCTGATCACCCGTCCCGCACCTGGTCATGCGTCCGAGTGGTGTCCCGGCTCAACCGATTTCGTACTCGCCCGGGTCCGGTGCGCTGGTCCATCTCCAGTAGTCGACGAGGCGGAACGGATTGAGCCCGGTGACCTCGCCCGCGTCGTTGCGGTAGTAGTTGTGTGCGATATGCGGCGATGCCCAGACCTTGCGCGACATCTCCTCTCGGGCCTCGGCGGTGTAGGCGTCGAAGGCCTCGGCGCGGACCTCGATGCGGCGACCATCGCTCGTGGTGAGCAAGCGCAGACAGCACATGATCAGGCGCACCGCGCATTCGGCGGCGAAGATGATGCTGCCACCGCTGGCGAGATTGGTGCCGGGACCGTAGAGCAGGAAGAAGTTCGGAAACCCGGGGACGGTGACGCCGAGGTGGGCGCGGGGGCGTTCGCCCCAGAACCGGTGCAGGTCGCGCCCGGTGACCCGCAGCGGTGTGAGAAAGTCGTTGGGCCGGAAGCCGGTTGCCCAGACGATCACATCCGCGCGATGGAATGTGCCTGTGCTGTCGACGATTCCGTCCTCGGTGAGGCGCTGCGCGCCGGCGCGCACCAGATGCACATGGTCGCGGCGCAGCATGCGCAGCCAGCTGCCGTTGTCCTGCAAGGCGCGTTTGCCGGTGGGCGCGGTGAGCGATTCCACCCGGTCGGTGATGGCGGGTGCGAGCTGGAATCCGGTGCGCCGGCGCCGACCATGACGACATCCTTACCGGATAGATCGATATCGTGGCGCCAGCGTGCGGTGTGAAACGCCGGACCGGCGAATTCGCCGGGCACATCGGGAACGAACGGCCGATTGAGTTGTCCCACGGCGCTGATCACGATCGCGGCGTCGAGTCCGACATGAAGCCCTGGAATTCGTTGAGCATCGACCCGGCGGGCCGCAGCGGTCCGTCCAGAATCGCGCGACGCCGGTCCGGAGGGGCCGTGTGGATGCACGACAGCAGCAATGCCGGCACGGACAGATCGGTGAGTGCGGCGGCGATGTCGGCGGGCGACTCCGCGAAGGGATTGCCGCTGTGTCTGTTTCGCATACACGGCAGTAAACACTTTTGAAAAACTGTCTACTATTGTTTTCGGCAGACCGATGACCGATGGGGCCCGGATGCGTCATACAGGTATGGATCGGAAAGTGGAGGCAGCGCGCGAGGGCGACCAGGCCGCGTTCGCGCATCTGGTCGAGCCTTTGCGGCACGAGCTGCAGGTGCATTGTTACCGCATGCTCGGCTCGGTCGAAGATGCCGAGGACGCCGTGCAGGAGACCCTGTTGCGGGCATGGTCGCGGCTGGACTCCTACGCGGGCCGCGCTCCGCTGCGGGCCTGGGTGTACGGGATCGCGACCCATACCTGCCTGGACGCGCTGAGAAGGCGCAAGGCACGGGCGTGGCCGGTGGATCTGGCCGGCCCGGCGGACCCGCATCGCTACGAGCTGGCCTCGGTGGACGTGCCGTGGCTGCAGCCCTATCCCGATCGGCTGCTGAACGTAGGCGGCGCCCCGGGGGAGGAACCGGAAGCGGTCGTCACCGCGCGGGAGACGATCGAGCTGGCGTTCCTGGCCGCGATCCAGCGGCTGCCCGCGCGCCAGCGCGCCGTTCTGATCCTGCGGGACACGCTGGACTGGTCGGTTGCCGACACCGCCGCCGCACTGGGAGTCAGCCGCGCGGCGGTCAACAGCGCGCTGCAACGGGCCCATGCCACCCTGTCGGAACATCTTCCCGCACAACGGGATCGGTGGCGTCCCGCCTCGACCGCATCCGAACGCCGGGCGCTGGCGAAGCTGATCACCGCGTGGGAGAGCGCCGATCCGGCCGCACTCGTCGCCCTGCTGCGCGAGGACGCCGCGCTGATCATGCCGCCGGGCACGGTCTGGTTCGCCGGTCGCCGCGACATCGGCGCATTTCTCACCGACCACGTGTTCGGCGAGATGGGCAGCGGCTGGCGGCTCCTGCCCACGGGCGCCAACCGGCAACCGGCGTTCGGACTGTACTGGCGCGAACCGGGCGCGAACGCATTCGATGCCTTCGCCATCGGGGTGCTGACCGTCGACGGCGATTCGCTGGCCGAGATCGCGCTGTTCCACCAGCCGGAGCTGTTCGCCGCGTTCGCGTTGCCGTCCGCCCTGCCGTCCCAGAGCTGATGGACTCTCGGCGCGTGCTGCGCTGGAGCGTGGTCCTGCGGCCGGGGGAGGCACTCGATTACCTCGCCGCCGACTGGGCCGACGCCCTCGTCGTGGTGACCAGCGGCGAACTCGAGCTGGAATGCCGCAGTGGCCGGCGGGCCCGATTCGACGCCGGAGCGGTCCTCGCGCCCGCCGCCGTGCCGGTGCGACGGCTGCTCAATCCCGGCTCCGAACCGCTCGTGCTGTCCGCGGTGACGCGCCGACGTCACCGATGACGGAACGGGCCGGCGTGCGTCACACAGGTGGACACATCGCAGACACCGAACAGGAGCAAACCATGTCCGTCCCAACCACTCTGGCCGGCAAGGCGGTACTCGTCACCGGCGCCGGGCGCGGCCTCGGGCGCGCACTCGTCGACGAGGCACTGCACCGCGGTGCGGACCGGGTGTACGCCGCCGCCCGCCGTCCGGTCGAGCATCCGGACCCGCGGATCACTCCGGTGCGGCTCGACATCACCGATCCCGAGCAGATCCGCGCCGCAGCCGACCTGGTCGGCTCGCTCGACGTCCTGGTGAACAACGCGGGCGTCTCCACGCCGGACGACCTGACCGACGCGGCCGCCATCGAGGCTCATCTGGCGGTCAATCTGTTCGGCACGTATCGGGTCACCGACGCCTTCCTCCCGCGATTGCGCGAAGCCGGCGGGGCCGTCGTGAACGTGCTCTCGCTGGCCGCGCTGGCGACCGTGCCGGTCACCCCTGCGTACGCCATCTCCAAGGCCGCCGCCTTCTCGATGACGCAGTCGCTGCGGTTCCTTTCGGCCGCGCACGGCGTCGGCGTGCACGCCGTACTGCCCGGACCGGTGGATACCGACATGATCCGCGGATGGGACATTCCCAAAGCCGAGCCCGCGGCGGTGGCCCGCGCCATCCTGTCCGGTCTCGCGGACGGCCGGGAAGAGATCTTCCCCGACCCGATGTCCGGGGCGATCGCGCCCGGGTGGGACGAGGGAGTCGTCAAGAGCCTGGAGCGAGCGAACGCCGCTTCCGTGCAGGCAGTGGCGGTGGCGTCATGAACGCGTCCCGCCGCACGATGGTCGTCGGTGGCAGCCGCGGCCTGGGCCGGGGCATCGCGGTGGCGTTCGCGCGCACCGGTGCGGCGGTCGTGGCCGTGGCGCGCACGGAGTCCGCGCTGCGAGAACTGGCCGCCGAGACGTCCGGCATCGATATCGAGGTCGCCGACGCGGCCGATCCGACCGTGCCGGGAACACTGCTCGACCGCCACCGTCCGGACACCGTCATCATCGTGGCGGGTGCCGCCCCGCTCCCGCGCCCGCTGCACCACCACACCTGGGAGACGTTCTCGGCGAACTGGAATACCGACGTGCGCATAGCCTTTCACTGGTTGCGCGAAGCCCTGCTGACTCCGCTGCCGCCCGGCGGTCGCGTGATCGTCGTCAGCAGCGGCGCCGCCGTCAACGGTTCGCCGCTCAGCGGCGGGTACGCCGGCGCCAAGGCGACGCAGCGGTTCATCACCGGCTACGCCCAGGACGAGGCCCGGCGCGCCGGCTCGGACCTCACCTTCACGGCGGTCCTGCCGCAGATCACTCCGGCCACGAGCCTCGGCCTGCCCGCGGTGCGCGCCTACGCGGCCCGCGCCGGCCAGAGCGTGCAGGAGTACGTCGATCGGCTGGGTGAGCCACTCACTCCCGAGATCGCCGGGGCGGCTCTGCTCGAACTCGCCTCCGTCGATGAGCCCGCGGCGTCCTATCGGCTCACCGCCGACGGACTGACGGCACTGCCGTGACCGCACCGCAGACGTGCCACACCGCGACCGAACGAAAGGAGAGAACCGGCATGCGCAAGCTCATCGCGGCGATGAAGATCTCGGTGGACGGGAAATACGAAGGGGCGCAGGGGTATGCGGACTGGGTGCACGGCTGGTCCGATGATTACGGCCTGACGCCCCAGATCGACGCCTGTGTGCTCGGCGGCCGGATGTACGACGGATACGAACCGTATTGGACGGCGATCGGCGACGACCCGGGCAAGCCCCTGCCCGAGACCGGCTCGGCGCCGACTCCGGGCGAGCTCGAATGGGCCGAATTCGCCCGTCGCACACCGCATTACGTCGTCTCGGCAACCCGGAGTGCGGCCGCGTGGGCGAATACGCGATTTCTGCGCGGCCTCGACGAGGTCGCGGCACTGAAAACGCAACCGGGACAGGACATCTACCTCATGGGTGGCGCCGCCCTCACCGCCGCCGCGCTCGACGCGGGCCTGGTGGACGAGCTGCGACTGATCGTCTACCCGCTCATCGCGGGCAACGGCCCGGCCCTGTTCGCGAGCGCGAATGTCCGTCATCGGCTCGAACTACGAAAATTCGAGCAACTGCCCGACGGCCGGTCGAGTTACGTCTACGACATCGGCTGACGCACATCGAACGCCGGACCGCTCCCAGGCCTCCACCCGGCGGCGGGCCGGCGTTCGATGTGGGTGGTGTCGGCACCCCGCGGTCAGGACGCCGCTCGCACCGGCGCCTGCTTCAGTTCGCGCAGCGCAGTGCGCAGCCCCCGGCGCTTACCGGTCTCGGGGTCGACGCCGAAATGTGCACGCATCCCGTCGCGGATCGCGAACCGCAACTCCGACGCGGTCTCGGGAGCATCGTCGGAGCTCGCGGTGAGCAGCGCGTTGGGCAGCGCCAGTTTCGCGATCGTCCGGAACGACTGCAGGTATTGGCGGCCGAGCGAACCGGTCGTGTACGGCAGGTCGTACTTGTCGCACAGTTCCCGGACCCGGACGCCGATCTCCTCGTACCGGTTGCTCGGCAGGTCGGGGAAGAGATGGTGCTCGATCTGGTGGCTGAGGTTACCGCTCATGAAGCGCATGAGCGGCCCGGCGCGAAAGTTGGCCGACCCCAGCATCTGTCGCAGATACCAGCGCGGCTGATCCTCCTCCGCGAGTTCCTCGGTGGTGAATTTCTCCGCGCCGTCGGGGAAGTGGCCGCAGAAGATGACCATGTAGGCCCAGTAGTTGCGGATGAGATTGGCGGTGGCGTCGGCGGTCAGCGTCGTCTTCCAGTTGCGTCCCGACAACGCCGGATAGATCAGATAATCCTTGGCCGCCTGTTTGCCGACCTTCGTGCCGATGATGCGCAGATCCCGGAACGCCTGCCGCCAGGTCTTGTCCTTGCGACGGATCTTCTCCACCTCGAGGTGGTGCAGCGCGACGCCCCATTCGAACAAGGTCCCCAATGTCAGGTTGTACACCGGATTTCCGATGTTCCACCACTCCCAGCGCTGGTCCCGGGTCACCCGCAGAATTCCGTAGCCGACATCGTCGTCCCTGCCGACGACATTCGTGTACTTGTGATGGACGAAATTGTGCGAATGCTTCCACTGCACGCTGGGGCAGGTGGTGTCCCACTCCCACGACGAGGAGTGGATCTCCGGATCGTTCATCCAATCCCATTGCCCGTGCATCACATTGTGGCCGAGCTCCATATTCTCGATGATCTTGGCCAGCCCGAGCATCGCCGTGCCGGCCAGCCATGCGACCTTGCGGTTGCTGAACATCAGTGTCACCCGTCCACCGGCCGCCAGGGCACGCTGCAGGGCGATGGTGCGATGGATGTAGCGAGCGTCCCGTTCGCCGCGGGACTCCTCGATATCGCGGCGGATGGTGTCGAGTTCGGCGCCGAGCGCCTCGATGTCCTCGGGGGTGAGATGGGCGTAGGCGTCGATATCGGTGATGGCCATAAGGGCTCCTACAGGTCGAGGGTGCATTCTCCGGACACGCTGCTGATGCATGTCTGGATTCGTTCTCCTTCGCGTCGCTCCGCGCCGGTGCGCAGATCGCGCACATATCCCCCCGCCAGCGGCACGACACACGTTTGGCAGATGCCCATCCGGCATCCGAAGGGCATTCCGATGCCCAGCTCTTCTCCTGCTTCGAGAAGTGTGGTGGCGCCGTCGATCTCCGCCTTCTTCCCGGATGCGGCGAAGTAGACCGTGCCGCCCTCACCGCCGTGGTCGGTGCGGGCGATGGTGAACCGCTCGGTGTGCAGGCGGTGGCGCAGGCCGCCGGACTCGTAGTGCGATTCCATCTCGTCCAGCAGGGCCGGTGGGCCACACGCCCAGCAGTGGCGTTCGCGCCAATCGGGCACCCATTCGTCGAGGCGTGCCGCGTCGAAATTGCCCATCTCCCGGGTGAGTTGGAGAGTCAGGTCGTAGCCGGGGGAGTCGGCGGCACGGCTCTGCATCTCGTCCAGGAAGATGACGTCGTCGCGGGTGGGCGCCGAATGGATGTGGCAGATGTCGGGCGCCTGCTCATGCGCCTCGAGCGCGCGCAGCATCGCGATCACCGGTGTGATCCCGCTGCCCGCGGTGACGAACAGCAGTTTGTCCGGCACCGGCTCCGGGAGATGAAAATCGCCCTTCGGCGCCGCCAGCCGGATGACGGTGCCCGGTGCGACACCGTCGACCAGATGCGTCGAGAGGAACCCGTCGGGATTCGCCTTCACCGTGATCGAGATGTCCTTGTCGTCGGCCCCGCCGATCGAGGTCAGCGAATACGAACGCCAATGCCAGCGGCCGCCGATCTGCAGCCCGATGCCGACGTACTGTCCCGGTGTGTACGTGGTCGGAAACCCCCAGCCGGGACGGATGGTGACGGTGGCCGAATCGGCGGTCTCCTTGACGACGTCGACGACCTTGCCCCGCAGCTCGCGGGCGGTCCAGAGCGGATTGACCAGGCGGAGGTAGTCGTCGGGAAGCAGTGGCGTGGTGGCCCGCGCCACCAGCCCGCGCACGACGTTGACTCGCGGCTTCTTCGCGCTGACGTCGGCGGCAGGCCGTTTACTCCACTTCAGTAGATCCATGGAAGCCCTCACTTCCGTGTACACCCGTACACTCGAAATGCCTGTGCCTACGTGCGGTGGTATACCACCGTCGAGCGCGCGTACACAGGATTCTCGAGGTTCTGATGAATCGGCTGCCCCTGCCCGGGCGTGCCGCGCTGCGATCAGATTCGCTCGCCTGTTGAGTGGACGCCTGTGCGCCGAACGGTCTCGCCCCGCCACGCGCCGAGGCCGGCCAACCGGTCGGGGGTTCGCGCCGGTCGTAGGCTTGCCGCATGGCACACGATCGCGACAGGTCGCACGACATCAAGCCTCGCTCCCGCGACGTCACCGACGGGCTGGAGAAGACCGCCGCCCGCGGCATGCTCCGTGCCGTCGGTATGGGCGACGACGACTGGGCCAAACCGCAGATCGGCGTCGCCTCCAGCTGGAACGAGATCACGCCGTGCAACCTGTCGCTCGATCGCCTGGCGAAGGCGGTCAAGGAGGGTGTGCACGCAGGTGGTGGCTACCCGCTGGAATTCGGCACGATCTCGGTCTCCGACGGCATCTCGATGGGCCACGAGGGCATGCACTTCTCGCTGGTCAGTCGCGAGATCATCGCCGATTCCGTCGAGACCGTCATGATGGCCGAACGTCTCGACGGATCGGTCCTGCTCGCCGGCTGCGACAAGAGCCTGCCGGGCATGCTGATGGCCGCCGCCCGCCTGGATCTGGCGAGTGTGTTCCTCTACGCCGGTTCCACGCTGCCGGGCAATGTCGACGGCCGCGACGTCACGATCATCGATGCCTTCGAGGCGGTCGGCGCCTGTATGAAGGGATTGATCAGCCGCGAGGACGTCGACCGGATCGAGCGGGCGATCTGTCCGGGCGAGGGCGCCTGCGGCGGCATGTACACCGCCAACACCATGGCCTCGGCCGCCGAAGCGCTCGGAATGAGCCTGCCCGGCTCGGCCGCCCCGCCCGCGCCCGACCGTCGCCGCGACGAATACGCCCGCAAGTCCGGTGAGGCCGTGGTCGGATTGCTCCGCAACGGCATCACCGCGCGCGACATCCTGACCCGCGAGGCGTTCGAGAACGCCATCACCGTCGTCATGGCGCTCGGTGGTTCCACCAACGCCGTCCTGCATCTGCTGGCCATCGCCCGTGAGGCCGGAGTCGAGCTGACCCTCGCCGACTTCAACCGGGTCGGTGACAAGGTGCCGCATCTGGGCGATCTCAAGCCGTTCGGTCGCTACGTCATGAACGATGTCGACCGGGTCGGCGGCATCCCGGTCGTAATGAAGGCCCTGCTCGACGCAGGGCTGCTGCACGGCGATGCGCTGACCGTGACCGGCGCGACCATGGCCGAGAATCTGGCGCATATCGAGTTGGGTCTCGACGGTGACGTGATCCGCCCGCTCGACCGGCCCATCCACAAGACGGGCGGGCTGACCATCCTGCACGGCACCCTCGCGCCCGAGGGCGCGGTGGTCAAGAGCGCCGGATTCGATTCCGATGTCTTCCGCGGCACCGCCCGGGTCTTCGATGGCGAGCGCGCCGCGATGGACGCGCTCGAGGACGGCACGATCGGCGCGGGCGACGTGGTCGTCATTCGTTACGAAGGTCCCAAGGGCGGGCCCGGTATGCGCGAGATGCTCGCCATCACCGGCGCGATCAAGGGCGCCGGCCTGGGCAAGGACGTGCTGCTGCTCACCGACGGCCGGTTCTCCGGCGGCACCACCGGTTTGTGCGTCGGTCACATCGCACCCGAGGCCGTGGACGGCGGGCCGATCGCCTTCGTCGCCGACGGCGACCCGATCGTCCTCGACGTCGCCAACCGCATTCTCGATGTCGAGATCGACGAGGCCGAACTCGCCGCGCGCAAGGCCGGCTGGGAACCGCTTGCGCCGAAGTACACCTCGGGAGTGCTGGCCAAGTACCGCAAGCTGGTCAGCTCCGCCGCCCACGGCGCCGTGACCGGCTGAGCCGCGAGCCGTCACGTAGCGTGGCGCCATGGCAACGTTGGTCAGTTTCCACGCCCATCCCGACGACGAGGCGATCACCTGTGGCGGCGTGATGCGCAAGGCGTACGAGCAGGGTCACCGAGTGGTTCTCGTGGTCGCGACACGCGGCGAGCACGGGGAGGTGCCGGAGGGTTTCCTCGACGACGGCGAACAGTTGTGGCAGCGGCGGGTGCGCGAAACCCACGCCGCCGCAGAGATTCTCGGCGTCGCGCGGGTGGAGTTCCTCGGCTACGTCGACTCGGGGATGATGGGGACGTCCACCAACGACGCGGCCGGTTCGTTCTGGACCGCTCCCGTCGAGGACGCCGCACGGCGGCTGGCCGCGATCCTCGCCGAGGAGGACGCCGAGGTGCTCACCGTCTACGACGACAACGGCGGATACGGTCACCCCGACCATATCCAGGTCCACCGCGTCGGCATGCGCGCCGCCGAACTCGCCGGTACCCCACGGGTTTTCCAGAGCACCATGAATCGCGACGAGGTCGTGCGCGGGATGACGGAGATGGCCGAACAGGCCGGGACGCTGGGGATCGAGCCGCCCGATATCCGCGAAGTCGCCGAATTCGGGAAGCCGGAATCGTTGCTGACCACGGCGGTCGACGTATCCGCCTACCTCGACCACAAGCGCGAGGCCATGCGGGCGCACCGCAGCCAGATCGACGAGCAGTCCTTCTTCCTCGCGATGCCGGACCCGGCGTTCGCGCGGGCGTTCGGCACCGAATGGTTCATCCGCAGCGGCGCGCGACCGGGAGCCCTCGAGACGGATCTGTTCGCCGCGGGCTGACCGGTCGCGCCCACCGGCCGGATTGCCTCGGCTACCGGAGTCGGTTTCCGCCGGGGGTGTCGCGCTGGTCCAGTCGTAGCCGTCGGCGGATCACATTGCGGGCCATGGCCAGATACGCCGGGTCGTCGTACAGGACGAATTTGGTGTCGGCGCCCAGCAGGATGGCGTGCAGTTCGAACGCGAGCAGGTCGGGGTCTTCGTCGGCAGGCAATTCCTGTTGCGCCAGTGCGGTAACCGCGCAGGACCGCAGCAGCGCGGTGAAATCCGACTGAATGGCGGTGAGCCGGTCCTTGACCGGACCGGGGCGCGTGCCCATCTCCAGGGATGTCGCGGCGAAGAAACATCCGCCGGGGAACACCTTGCGCTCGACGTAGCCGAGGAATGCCTCGCATGCCGCCACGAGCTGGTCCAGGCCCGGGCGGGCCGCGAGCGCCGGCTGGACGACCTCTTCGGTGAGGATCCGTTCCGCCTCGGCCACAGTGGCCAGCTGAAGCTCCTCTTTGGAGCGGAAGTGCGCGTAGAGGCCGCTCTTGCTGATTCCGATCGCGGCGGCCAGGTTGCCGATGGACAGTCCCTCCAGTCCGTCGACGGTGGCCAACGACGCGGCAGCCCGCAGGATCGTACTGCGGGTGCGCTCGCCGTCGCTCCGTGCGCGCCGCGGGGTCCTCGCTTCTGTCGTCATATTGACAAGTTAGCACGAACGGTCGTACTGTCAGAGTTAGCACGACCGATCGTGCTAACTAAGTGGATCGACAGGTCCCGCATTCGTTCAGACCGCACAGCAGGAGCCCATCATGAATGTCACCACCACCGTCAACGGCGTCGACGTGAATCAACTCGCAGGAACGATCGACGCCGTCAGCGCCGATCCCTCGCTGGCCCGGTTCCAGTTCCGCGCCGACAACCATTGGATCGATGGCGGCTACAGCCGGACGGCCATCAAAGGCTTCTACGGCACCGGCCGAGAAGACACCACCCGCACCGAGCCGTTCACCCTGGATTCCGACGAGCCGCCCGTCCTGCTCGGTCGCAATCGCGCCCCCAACGCCGGCGAATACCTCCTGCACGCCCTTGCCGCGTGCCTGACGGGCACGATGATCTACCACGCTGCTGCCCGCGGTATCGCGGTGAAGAGTCTGGAATGCGCGGTTCAGGGCGAGCTGGACCTGCAGGGCTTCCTCGGGCTCGACGGCACTGTCCGCCCGGGCTACGAGCAGATCCGCGTGGCTATCACCGCCGAGGGCGACTTCGACGACAACCAGTTCGCCGAGCTCGCCGGCCTCACCCGTTACTCGCCCGTCCGCGACATCGTCAGCAACCCGGTGCCCGTCGACATCGACGTGATCCGAGCTTGAGCCCTGTTTCCGAGTTTTCGCGACGGCCTCGAAATGATCGAAGGCCCGGCCGGCGGCCTCGAGGCAGCCGGCCGGGCCTTCGCAGGCGAAGACATCGCCGCTACCAGAGGTCCGCGGGGGCGTCGATGACGTCGAAGCCCTTGTACTCGGCCGCGGCCACCTCGGCGATGATCTCGCCGTAGACGCCGAAGCCGCCGACGAAGGGCATGAAGACTCGTGGTCTACCCGGGACGTTCGCGCCGAGATACCACGAATTTGCTTGTGGCATCAGAGTTTTCGCGGCTCGTTCGGCGCATTCGGTGACCCAGGCCGAGACCGCGTCGGGCCGTGCCTCCAGCGCGGCGGCGCCGCGGCGGTCCAGGAAGTCGATCGCATCGGCCACCCAGTCCACGTGCAATTCCGAATGCAGCACCATATTGGCCAGCACCGAGGGACTACCGGGCCCGGTGAGGTTGAACAGATTCGGGAAGCCGCTGATGCCCAGGCCGAGATAGGTTTTCGGGCCCTCGCGCCATGCCTCGTTCAGGGTTTCGCCGCCGCGGCCGACGATATTCATCTTCGCGACCGATCCGGTCATCGCGTCGAATCCGGTGGCCAGGACCAGGGTGTCGAGCGTGTAGTGCGCGTCGGTGGTGTGCACGCCCGTGGCGTCGATCCGCTGGATCGGTGTCGTACGCAGATCCACCAGTTCGACGTTGTCGCGGTTGAAGGTCTGGTAGTAGTCGGTGTCGGTGCAGATCCGTTTGGCGCCGATCGGATGGTCGCGCGGGATCAGCAGGTCGGCGACGCGCGGATCGTCGATCACCGCACGCACCTTCTCCTCCCAGAACAGGCGCGCCGGCTCGTTCGCCTCGGCGGTCACCATCTGATCCGGGAACGTCTTGCTGAACAGCACACCGCCCAGCTGCCAACGCTTTTCGTAGGCGGCGCGGCGCTCCTCGGCGGAGACCTCGAGGGTGTTCTTCGGATGCGGCTGGTGCGGTGAACCGCCGCCGCTGGTCATCGACAGCCGCCGCCGTTCCGGATAGCCGGCTTTCTGCTCGTGGCGCGTCTTCTCGTCCAACGGCGTATTGCCCGCGGGCACACTGTAATTGGGCGTGCGCTGGAAAACGTACAGCCGTTGCGCTTGCTCGGCGAGATGTGGAATCGCTTGAATGCCCGAGGATCCGGTGCCGATGACGCCCACGCGCTGCCCGGTCAGGTCGACACCATCGGCGGGCCAGCTGGAGGTGTGCAGCAGCCGGCCGGCGAAGGTCGGCAGGCCGTCGATGTCGGGGGTATTGGCGTTCGACAGCGGACCGGTGGCCAGCACGACGAACCGCGCCGTCACCTCGGCGCCGCTGTCGACGCGGACCCGCCAGTGCAGTGTGCTCTCGTCGAGCACGATATCGGTTACCCGCGTGCCGAATTCGATGTCGCGGCGCAGATCGTAGCGGTCGGCGACGTGTTCGAGATAGGACAGGATCTCGGGCTGGGTGGCGTATTTCTCGCTCCAGTTCCATTCCTGCTGCAGGGCTTCGTCGAACGAGTACGAGTAGTCGACGCTCTCGACGTCGCAGCGCGCGCCCGGGTAGCGGTTCCAATACCACACTCCGCCCACGCCGTCGCCCGCCTCGAACGCCCGCACGCGCAGGCCTTGCCCGCGCAGCCGGTGAATCGCGTAGAGCCCTGCGATGCCTGCGCCGACGATCACCACATCGACGCCGGTACGGATATTCCCAGTGGACGATGTCGTCTCGGGGGTCACAGTCGGATACCTTTCGCCGGAGACCTGTTTCTCCGCCTTCGACGCTAGGAACGTGCGCGGTTCTCGAGCAGATGTCGTCCCGCTGACCGGCGCTCACGGCGGTACGGTTCCCGATGACCGGGACCCGCGCTGCGCCGGGCATCCGCATCGGGACCACCGGTCGCCGCGGCCGCAGAACCGGGTTGCGGGCCGGAGCCGAACACCGTTGACAGGGTGCGTTCGCGGTGGTTGAGTAAGTTCTACAGCGTGTAGCCGGTGGGTAGCTTTGCAGACCGTCGAAGTGCCCGGTACAGGCCCGTCGCTCATTCGCCGAATCAGGTGTCGACCATGATCATTCTCGGAATCATTCTCCTCGTCGTCGGTTTTCTGCTGAAGATCCACATCATCTGGATCATCGGAATCGTGGTCCTCGTCATCGGTCTGGTGCTGCTGGCCATGGGGTCGATGGGTCGTGCCGTCGGCGGGCGGCGCCATTACTACTGACGCCATTACTTCCGACGCCGGTACCGGTGCCGGCCGCACGCCGGAACCCCGAGCGAGTTCGAGGAGTCGAGATGAGTACCACCACGATCGTCGTGATCGTTGTTGTCGTGGTTGTGGCGATCCTGGTCATCGCCGCGCTGGCCCGCGTGGCCGTGGCCCAACGTAGGGAACACCGCCGCACGGAAGCCGCGGAGATCCGGGCGAAGGCGACCGAGCGGTCCCACGAGGTCGGCCGCCGCCAAGCGCTCGCCGACGAAACCGCGGCCAAAGCCCGGGCAGCGGCCGCCGAGGCCGATATCAAGGCGGCACAGGCGGCCGGTCTGAAGGAACAGGCGGCCGCCCACCACAACGACGCCGCGACGTCGCGCGACGAACTCACCCAGGAGTTCCACCGTGCCGACAAGGTCGATCCGGACGCGCGAACCCGCGAGCCGGGGAAGGACGCCGAGCCCGGCCGGACTTCCGGATCCGATG
Organism: Nocardia sp. 852002-51101_SCH5132738; assembly: GCF_001665695.1. Lineage (NCBI taxonomy): Bacteria > Bacillati > Actinomycetota > Actinomycetes > Mycobacteriales > Nocardiaceae > Nocardia > Nocardia sp. 852002-51101_SCH5132738. Next base: position 102,010 of record NZ_LZML01000183.1, read on the forward strand.
CTCGGAGTAACGACGTCCCGAGAAGTGACGTTCCGAGAAACGACGTTCGGCGAAACGACACCGCCGAAGGGCGCTGACCCCTGCCGCCGTCACCGCGGGTATCGGGCCGTCATCGCCCCCACAATGCGCGGTGCGCGCGCGGCCAGAACTCGAATCCGGCGGTAGCCAGCCCGCCGAGGCCGATCACCAGCACCGCCGCATCGACGCTGGTCCGTCCCTCCCGTGCCCAATAGACGTCCTCGAGATCCAGCAGCAGCGCCAGTTCGTCGACGATCAGGGCTGAACCGGCGCCGTAGGAGGTGGCCACCACCGGATGCCGGCGGGCGCGTTCGGTGCCGCGCAACGCCACCAACCCCACCGCAGCGAGCGTCGCGATCCCGATGTTGTAGTGGTGGAAATGCTTGCCGCCCAGACTCATTCCGCCACCACTGGGCCCGTGCCCGGCGCGGATCCAGTGCGTGAGGGCGCGCGTGGTCCCGAAGGTCGCCGTGAACGCCGCCCAGGCCCACACCGCCGACCGCTCCCCGGGCCCCAGTGTCTCCAGCCAGGCTCGCCGCACCTCGCGGCCCCGATGTTGCGCGGTGGCGAGGGCGCTCCTGCCGTCTTCGTCGGTCACCCTCTCATCGTCGTCGGGCGGCAGCGTCTCCACGCCGTATTCGGCAAATTTCCAGACAACCAGGTGGATGCTCGCATCGCCTTCCCTACGCCGGTAGAAACCGGGCACCGGCGGACTTACGATCGAAGCAGTGCCCGAGCGGGCCGATCAGGTGGCGAATGGGAGCACCGCATGAACGACCATCCGGAACACACGCCCCGGGTCACCGCCTTCCCGCGCATCGACGACTACGCGTTCATCTCCGATTCCGAGGTCACAGCCCTCATCGCGCCCAGCGGCGCCATCGAATGGATGTGTCTGCCCCGCATGGATTCTCCGAGCGTCTTCGGTGCGATCCTCGATCGTTCCGCCGGGTCGTTCCGCTTCGCTCCCGACGACATCGCGACCCCGGCCGATCGCCGGTACATCCCCGGGACGATGGTCATGGAGACGAGCTGGCGCAGTGGCGAAGGATGGGCAACCGTGCGCGACGTTCTGCTGGTCGGCCCGTGGCGGCACCAGCAACCCGGCCGCAGCGCGCACCGGCGCGCACCCACCGACTACGACGCCGAACACATCCTGCTGCGCATCGTGCACTGCGAGACGGGGCAGATCCAGTTCGTGCTCGACTGCCAGCCCGCCTACGAATACGGGCGCGCCCGGGCCACATGGGAATACCTCGACAGTTACCACCTGGCCCAGGCCGACGCCGACGGTGTCGATCTGCCGTTGCGGCTCACCACGGATCTGCGCCTCGGAATCGAGGGCTCGCGGGCGGTGGCCCGCACCCTGCTCAAGAGCGGCGACACCCGCTACTGTGCGCTGTCGTGGGGGAGCCGGGCGGCTCCCGAAACCGGCGACGAGGCTCGCGAACGGCTGATCGGAACCGTGCATCACTGGCGGCACTGGCTGGCCGGCGGCCGGTTCCCGGACCATCCCTGGAGCGCCCAGCTCACGCGCAGCGCCCTGACGCTCAAGGGCCTGACCTTCGCCCCGACCGGCGCCATCGTCGCCGCGCCGACCACATCGCTGCCGGAAACACCTGGCGGAGAACGCAATTGGGACTACCGCTACACCTGGATCCGGGACTCGGCCTTCGCGCTGTGGGGTCTGTACACCCTGGGCTTCAACTGGGAGGCCAACGACTACTTCTCCCACATCATCAATCTGGCCGAGAACGCCGAGGACATGCAGATCGTCTACGGCATCGGCGGTGAAACCGATCTGCGGGAACGCACCCTGGACAACCTGCGGGGGTACGAGAACGCCGGCCCCGTGCGGGTCGGCAACGACGCGTATCGGCAACGCCAGCACGATGTCTGGGGTGCGGCGCTGGATTCGGTCTATCTCTACGCCCGCCATCAGGATCAGATCGACGCGCGCACCTGGCCGCTGCTGCGCTGGGCGGTCAAGAGCGCGCTCGCGGTGTGGCGCGAACCCGACCACGGTATCTGGGAGGTGCGCGGGAAGCCGCAGCACTTCACCTCCAGCAAGGTCATGTGCTGGGTCGCCGCGGACCGCGGCGCGCGCCTGGCCCGTATCCATCAGGATTTCGAACGTGCCGCCCGCTGGCAGCGTTCGGCAGACGAGATCCGCACCGACGTCTGCGCCAATGCCGTCGACTCGCGGGGTGTGTTCACCCAGTACTACGGCAGCACGGCACTGGACGCCTCGACCCTGCTCATCCCGCTGGTCCGGTTCCTGCCTCCCGACGACGAACGCGTCCGCAAGACGGTGCTCGCCATCGCCGACGAACTCACCAGCGACGGCCTCGTCCTGCGCTACCGCACCGACGAAACCGACGACGGATTCTCCGGAGCCGAAGGCACTTTCACGATCTGCTCGTTCTGGCTGGTGTCGGCGCTGTCGGAAATCGGCGAGAAGCACCGTGCCAAACAGTTGTGTGAGAAGCTGCTCGGCTATGCCAGCCCGCTGGGCCTCTACGCCGAGGAGATCGATCCCGTGACCGGACGGCACTGGGGCAATTACCCCCAGGCGTTCACGCACCTGGCGTTGATCAATGCCGTCATGCACGTCGTCCGGGACGAGCGGATCGAGTTGCGCACGGCACTCGGGGGAGAGTCCATCGCCCCCCGCCTCGACGACGGCATGCTCACCGGCGGATACATCCACATCTGAGCCTCCCGATGCCGGACCGTGGCCGGATGCGGAGCTGTCGTAGCCGCTCGTCCGGGCGAACGGTCGTGTCGGCCGGTCGTTCTAGGCTGGTGTGGTGCGGCTGGACCACGCAACTCTCGACGCTCGCCTCGCTGCCATCGCGCGGCAGCCGTTCCGGGCGAAGTTCCACCTGCGTGAACCCGAGATGGAGTTCGTCGCGCTGCGTGGCATGACGGTGGTGCGCGAGCACGCGGCCGATCTCATCGGCAAGCGGCTCGCGCCGGCTCATCCCGCGAAGGACGGGAAGCAGACTCCCTGGGGCGGTCATCCGGTCTTTCGCGCTCAGCACGCCACCGGCACCTGCTGTCGCAGCTGTCTGCAGCGAACGCACGGCATCGGCAAGGGCCGCGAACTGACCACGCCCGAGCGTGAATACGTCGTGGACATCATCTGCCGCTGGGTCGAAAAAGAGTGCGCTCGCAGGACGGTACGGGTACCGGGCGACGAGGACTCGGACCGCCGCGGCGACGGATAGGGCTGCGAACGCGGCCGTCCGGCGACCCGCATGTCGGCGCACGGTCACCGGCATTTTCGGTTCGATGCGCGCCGGGCGGGTACGTGGCCGATATGCCCCGTTCGTTGAAGCGCGCCGTCAGTACGCCTCTGCTGTACTTCTTCATCCTGGGCGACGTGCTCGGGGCCGGCGTGTACGTGCTGATCGGTTCCGTGGCGCAGGCGTCGGGCGGTGCGGTCTGGTTACCGCTGGCCGTCGCCCTCGGACTGGCCACACTCACCGCGGCGTCGTATGCCGAGCTGGCGACGAAGTACCCGCGGGCCGGTGGTTCGGCGCACTACGCGACCCGCGCACTGGGACCCGCCGCCGGTTCGCTGGTCGGCTTCTGCATGCTCGCCGCGGGTGTGGTGTCGGTGGGGGCGCTGGCGCGGGCATTCGCCGGTGACTATCTCCAAGCGCTTGTGTCCGCACCGACCGCGCTGGTCATCGTGGTCTTCCTGGTCGCGCTGGCGTTGCTCAACATTCGGGGGATCAAGGAATCGCTGCGCGCCAATGTGGCGGCGAGTCTGATCGAGCTCATTGGGCTGGTGCTGATCATCGGGTTGGGTGCGTGGATCCTGGTTCGCGGTGACGCCGATCCCGGCAGGCTCACCGAGATCGGCACCGCGGAACACGGTCCGGTTCCGGCAGTGCTCGCGGGGACGGTGCTGGCCTTCTACTCCTTCGTCGGTTTCGAGACCTCGGTGAATCTGGCGGAGGAGGTGCGCGATCCGCGTCGCTCGTACCCGTTCGCGCTGTTCGGCGCGCTGCTCACCGCCGGAGTGGTGTACGTGCTGGTGGGTGTGGTCGCCAGTGCCGCCGTGCCCACCGGCGAACTGGCACGGTCGAGCGGTCCGCTGCTCGAAGTGGTGCGCCGGGCCGGCGGGGTGCCCGACCGGTTGTTCAGTGTGATCGCCCTGGTCGCCGTCGCCAACGGCGCATTGCTGACCGGCATCATGGCCTCGCGGCTGGCCTACGGCATGGCACGCGACGGACTGCTGCCGGCGGTGCTGACCCGCCTGCTTCCCGGCCGCCGCACTCCGTGGGTCGCGGTGGTGGCGACCTCGGGCGTATCCGTCGCCCTCGCGCTCACCGGCGAGGTCGCCGTGCTGGCCGAAACTCTGGTTCTGCTTCTGCTCGTCGTCTTCGCGGCGGTGAACTGTTCGGTTCTGCTCGAGCGCCGCCATCCCGTCGACACCGACCACTTCCGCGTCCCGACGCTCGTTCCGTGGCTGGCACTGGCCTCCTGCCTCTACCTGTTCACCCGCATCGATGCCGCCATCTGGGCGCGCGGGTTGGTCCTGGTCGGCCTGGGCGCAATACTCGCGCTGGTCAACAGCGTGCGCACTCGTCGCGCCCACCCGGAATCGCGCATCGCGCACGCGGCGAAGGCGATGCGTCCGTGAATCCGCGCCCGGCCGACGCGCGGCGGTCGTGTCACCCGATCAGCAACCGTTGACTTCACGCTGAGCGAATACCTGGTGTTCGCGGCGGGCGGGAGTCACGATCCATGCGTACATGTGAATGTCCGCAGCTACCCCGACGAAGGGCGCGATCATGACCGTGACCGACGAGCTTCTGGCCAACAACGCCGAATACGCAGCACAGTTCAGCGGACCGCTTCCGCTGCCGCCGAGCAAGCACGTCGCCGTCGTGGCGTGCATGGACGCGCGGCTGGACGTCTACCGCGTTCTCGGCCTCGAGGAGGGGGAGGCGCACGTCATCCGCAATGCGGGCGGGGTGGTGACCGACGACGAGATCCGTTCGCTGGCAATCAGTCAGCGGTTGCTGGGCACCACCGAGATCATCCTGATCCATCACACCGACTGCGGCATGCTGACCTTCACCGACGACGAGTTCAAACGCGGAATTCAGGACGAGGTGGGCATCGAACCCGAATGGGCTACCGAGGCTTTCGACGATCTGGATGTGGATGTGCGCCAGTCGATTCGGCGAATCGAGGCCAGCCCGTTCGTGACGAAGACGACCTCGCTGCGCGGCTTCGTCTTCGACGTCGGCACCGGCAAACTCCAGGAGGTCATCGCCTGAGTCCGAGGCGGTGCGGAGAGCCGCTGCCGCGTGCGGTCGGCGGATGGCAGGATAGGCGGGTTCCCGCTTCCCGTCCGATGGTTCGATACATGCCGAGTGACTTCTCCGACGCCGAAGGTCCGTTCCTGCGCGAGACAGGGTGCGAGGGTGCCGGCGCGGCGGTCGATCGCTCGAAAGTCGTTGCGGTAACGGATGTTCCGGATGCTGGGCGATGGTCGGGCGCGGCGCTGCTGCTGCCGGGCGTGCTGGCGTACGCGGGCGCGATCGGGCCGACCGAACGGCACGCTCACCATGCGGTACAGCTGATGGTCGCGGCGAGGGATCTGCGAGTGGTCGGCGACGACGGGCGCGTGCACACCGGAACTCGGCTGGGGATTCCCTCCGATACCGGGCACGCGATCATGACGGGCGCCCGTGCTGCGGTCGCGCTGTTCGTCGATCCGGAATCCGCGCTGGGTAGTGCGGTGGAGCACCGTCTCGGCGCGGACTGGGCGGGCGCCGAGCTCCTGGCCGGCCTCGATCCGGCCGTCCGCGACCTGCGCGCCGCGGTGTCGGCGCTGACCCGGTCGGTGGGCGCCGGGGCCGCGCCACCGCCGCGCCATCCGGGTGTGAGCGCGGCGCTGGAACTGCTCCCCGAGCTGATCGCGGCGGGCCCGGTGCGCACCGGCACCGTGGCCGGGCGGCTGGGGATGTCGACGAGCCGGCTGACCCACGTGTTCACCGAACAGGTCGGGTTGCCGCTGCGCCGGTACGTGTTGTGGCTGCGCGTCATGACCGCCGTCGCGCGGACCGCGGCCGGTGACGATGTGACCGCCGCGGCGCATGCGGCGGGATTCGCCGACAGTGCGCACCTGTCCCGAACCTGCCGTGCCACCTTCGGCCTGCCGCCGTCCGCGCTGAGCCGCAACGTCCGCGTGGACATCGACTCCGCGACCTAGCCGAATCGTTCAATCGCCCCGGCGGCAGTTGCGCGAGGCTGGAACGGTGACCGATACCACCACGGCGAAGAAGACGAAACAGTCTGTCCCGCAATGTGTTCTGCGCTACTGCTATGTGCCGTTCATGCTGCTCGGCATCGACGGCGCCGCGATCGCCCTGTCGGCCGCCGGCGCTGCGGAGGTGTGGCTGCTACCGCTGCTGATGATCGCCGTGGCGTCGTCGTTCCTCACCGAGCGGGTCATTCCGTACGAGCGGTCGTGGAATACCGACCACGACGACACTCGCCGCGACCGCATCCATGCCGTGGTGAACGAAACCATGACTCTGGCCGGTGTGGCGGTGATTCCGCTGGTGGCGGCCGTGGCTCCGGCCCCGGATCTCTGGCCGCGACACTGGCCGTTCCTGGCCCAGGCTCTCGTGGCGATCGTGGTCGCCGATTTCGGGATCACGACCGTACATCTGGCCAGCCACAAGATCGGCGTGCTGTGGCGATTCCATGCCGTGCACCACAGCGTCACCCGGTTCTACGGACTCAACGGTCTGATGAAACACCCTGTGCACCAGGCGATCGAAACGGCCGCGGGGGTGGCGCCCCTGATCCTGGCCGGCCTGCCGGTCCATGTCGCCGGCGCGCTGGCCGTGGCGGTCGCCGTGCAACTGCTGCTCCAGCATTCCAATGCCGACTACCGCGTCGGCCCGGCGAAACACGTGCTCGCCCTCAACGCGGGGCACCGTTTCCACCACCTCAAATGGGCCGGTGCCGGCGATGTGAACTTCGGGCTGTTCACGCTGATCTGGGACCACCTCTACCGGACCTACTCCTTCGATCCCGCGCGCCGATTCACCTCCGCCGAACTCGGCATGGCGGCGAAACCGGACTATCCCACCGCCTATCCGGCGCAGCTGCGCCATCCCTTCTCCGCCGACGGGGGGTGCTGAGGACTATTCGGCGGCGCGCGGTGTGCTTCCGGCCTCCGCCCGCTGCCGCACACCCGACACGGCCGGGGTCGCCACGCCGACCTCGAGACGGACCCGATCCTGATAGAAGCCGATGTGGTCGCGGATCAACGCCACCTCCGGATAGGGATCGGTGTACTCCCACGCGATCGGCTCCGCGCTGTCGTGCGGGCGCCAATACCGGGCCCGGCCCTTGAAGGGGCAGCGCGAGGTGAGCTGTTCGTCCAGGGTGAGCAGGTCGAAGCGCACATCGGCGACCGGAATGTAGAACACGATCCCGTGATCCTGTTCGGCCACGAGCAGACTCGCGGTGGTCTCGGCCAGGTGCCGGTCGTCGTGCGAGACGCGGACCAGATTGCGAATGCGCCGCACGTCGATGCGATAGTCGGGCCACTCGGCGAAGCCGGACGCTTGCATGTGTTCCTCCGAACGTGTTGCCCCGGAATACGGATGGTCAGAGTACGGTGCCGGCTCGGGTGCGGACGGCGGTATCGGCCGGCCGGAACGCGCGCACCATCGCGTGCACGCTGTAGGTGGCCGTCAATCGTCCGTCGGCGGCGTGTACCCGTCCTTCGCTCTGGGCGTGGCCGCGTCCGGCGTAGACGACGCGGGTGCCGTACAGCAGCCACTGCGTCACATCCGGTTCGTCGTGAAAGGCGATGGTGGCCATGGTGATTCCGGTCGAGATCGCGGAATGTGCCATCGATTCACCGTAGTCGGGATGCGGCCGCAGCGCCGCGGCCACCGTCCAGTGCGCGCACGACTGCGCCAGCAGCGCCGCGTGCAGGTAGTAGGCATCCGGCGCGTCGCGGTACCGCGTCCACACGAACAGTTCCGGCGGGCCCACATGTCCGGGATCGGGACTGTACGCGCCGCCGACCACACGCATGTCGCGGCCGTCGACCTCCGTTCCCGGAATATCCAGCGGCGTCGACTCGTCCGGTGGATCGACGACCGGCATCGGCGCGGCCGAACGGATCAGGTCGGGCGCGCCGGCGTCGAGGAGCACCGTGCCCGCACACCGCAGTGTGTCGTCCTGGCGCACCCGGACCTGCGCCGTGCTGTAGGTGCGACCCGAGTGCAGGACCTCGACCTCGACGTCCAGCGGCGCGTCGTGGGCGGCGACCCGCGAGAAGATCATCGACGCCGACACCACCCGCTGTCGTGGCACCTCCTTGGCGGCCGCCACGATCGCGTCGCCGAGCATCTGACCGGCCTCGACGACGTTGCGGACCGTCGGACCGTGCGCGGGCGCTACGTAATGTCCTGCGCCACAAGGGCGTACGTCCATGAGGCGCGACAGCTCGGCCTGGCTCCACGGTGGCCCGCCCGGGCCCGCCCCGGCGTGCGGATCGTCGACCATCGGACCCCTCGTGCGTATATGACGTTCTCGTTATTGGAGAGTCATATTACCAAAGTCGCGCGTCGCGTCACGAGCTCCGCTGCAACTCCGACAGCGCATCGGCGAGGTGGGTGGTGATGTCCCAGACGTCGGGAACGGCTTCCGGACAGGCGACGATGCCGAAGTCGAGGTGACCGTCGTAGGACATCACCGTGATGTTCAGGCTGCCGGACAACTCGGTGAGCACCGAGACCGGATAGCTGGCCAGTACGCGGATTCCGTCGAGATACAGCGGGAGCTGTGGTCCAGGGACGTTCGAGACGATCAGGTTGACCAGGGGAAGGGTGGGAGCCGCGGCGCGCAGCAGCGCACGCGTCGGCAGCCCGTGCAGGGCCGGTGTGAGCATTGTGGTCAGTTCGTGCAGCAGGGTCGGTGGCTGTTTGCCGAACCGGTCCTTGGCCACGAGCAAATTGTTGTGCAGCAGTTTCAGCCGGGCGTGTGGATCGTTCTCCCCGATCGGCAGTTGGGACAGCATGAGCGAGAACTGATTTCCCGCACTGCCGAACTGCTCGGGTGTGCGCACCGAGACCGGGATCGCGGCCAGCAGGGGCCGGTCGATGGGAAGTTCGCGGTCGAGCATCCAGTTGCGCAACGCCGAGGTGCACAGAGCCATCACGACATCGTTGACGGTGCCGTCGATCGATTTCTTGATCGCCTTGACCGCCGCGAGGGGCAGTGAGGTGTAGGCGACGCTGCGGGTCGTGGTGAGCGGCTGGTTGAACGGGACATCGTCGTGCTTGGCGCGGAATGCGTCCCGGGTGCGCAGCAGCGTCGGCACCGCGTCGAGGGCCGCGCGCGTGCGGGCCGACTGGCGGGTCACCGCCTTGGGAGCGCTGCGGGCCAGCATCTCGACGATCGAGGGCGTGCGATCGCGGCGCATACCGGCCTCGGGTAGCGGTGTGGCCGTGGGGGTTTCGGAGACGTCGAGGATCGCGCCCATGATCTCCGCCGCGGACACGCCGTCGATCACCGCGTGGTGCACCTTCGTGTAGACCGCCTGACGGCCGCCCGAGAGTCCGGAGACGAGATGGCATTCCCACAGCGGACGGGATCGGTCGAGGGGCTGGGCGTGGCGGCGGGCGACGTAGTCGGCGAGGTCGGCGTCGGTCGCACCGTCGGGCAATCGCACGTGCCGCACGTGGAAACCGAGATCGACGGCGGCGCAATCTTCCCAGTACGGCTCGTCGAGGCCCAGCGGCACGGTGCGTACCCGGCGGCGCAGCGGCGCCACGAGGTGCAGCCGGGCGGCGAACAGCCGCCGCAGTGTGCCGGCATCCAGCGGGCCGCGCGGCCCGCGGCCCGAATCGAGCAGCATCACGGCGCCGATATGCATGGGCGCCGCTGCGGTTTCGCTGTCCAGCAGATGCAGATCCAGGGCGCTCAACTGCCGCGGTGGTCCGATTTCCGCCGCGGCCGGGATCGTCGTGGACGCCGGCGCGGCCGCGCGCTGCACACCGCTGGTCAACGACTCGCCGGGGGTGCGCAGGTGGATGGTGGTCTCTCGCGCGTGGGTCTCCCGTGCGTGCGAGACAGTGCTGGACGAGCCGGTCATCGTTACCTCCCGGGAGACGGTCCGGGAAGGTTCAGCGGCAGCACAGGTGCACCGAATCGAGCCCGGACAGCGGGGTGGCGCCTCGGTGAGGCGCGCAGACGGAGTTCGCGCGGCACTGGTCGAACGACGAGTCGTCTCGATATCCGAAACGTGGCTGCGAGTCTAGGGCCGATCGTGGCCGGCTGGGCTTCGCGGAGAATTCGGGCCCGTAAATTGTGTGCAAACACCCGATGTGCGCCGGTCCGCGCGGACCGGCGCAGGCCGGCTCCTGCGGCGCGCCCGGCAGCACCGGCGAGCGTCTCGGCCCGGTTCCGCGTTCGGCAGAACATGTGCCCCGCGACTTGTACGATGTGGTAATGCGTTCGCGGAGCGTGCATTTCGTGGGTAGCTTCCCCGCCACGACTACGGATGAGGCGATGCGGGCGATGGCCGACAGTGCCGGTCCGTTGTTGCACACCCTGCCCACCGGCGAGACCCGCCGCTACGAGTACTACGTCCGGCCGATCCTGGAAGACCTGGTCGCTCAGGGCGCGCTCAAGGTCGCCCGGGCGGGGGAGTGGCGGACTCGGCGCGATCGACCTCGGTACCGCCTGCCGCCGGGCCGCACGCCGACCGGGGCCGGGATGGACCTCGGATATGCCGGGGAAGCCGCCGAGGCGCTGCCGATCTTCTCCGCCGTGCGCGCCGACCTCGGCCGGCCCGAACTCGCGTTGCAGATCGGCATGCCGACCGACCTCACCCTGGCGTTCGTCGCCTTGGGGCCCAAAGGGATTCGATCCGGGCGCGCGCCGTTCACGGAAGCCACGGCACGCGAGATCGCCACCATCGCGCGGATGGGCGGCGACGATGTCGTGATCCAGCTGGAGGCGACCGCGGAGTTGGTGGCGATGGCGCTCACTCAGCCCGCGCATCGCATGGTGGAACGCGTGCTGGGCTCGGGCCGCGGCATCGCGGCACTCGCCGCCGCGGCACCGCAGGGCACCCGCATCGGCGTGCACCTGTGCCTGGGCAGCCTGCACAACAAGGGTGCGCCGCTGCGCACCGCACGGCCCTTCGTCGACCTGGCCAATTCCGTTGCGCGGCACTGGCCTGCCGGACGCACCCTGGAATACGTTCATGTCCCGTTCGCCGCGGGCGACCGACCGCCGGCGGCCGGGGCCCGGTTCTACGCGCCCCTCGCCGATCTGTCCCTGCCCGCGGGCACCCGCTTCTACGCGGGCGTCGTCCACGACGTACCCACCGCGGACGAGCAGCGAAAGACGCTGCACACCATCGAGAATGCGCTCGGCCGCCGCGTCGACGGCGTCGCCTGCGCATGCGGTCTGGGCCGTCGTCCCCGCGCTGTCGCGGACGCGCTCATGGCGCGCGCCGTGACGTTGGCGGGTTCGTGACCGGGCGGACCGGGGTCTAGCCGGCTTTGTTGTACGCCTCGACGATGTCCTTGTGGATACGGCCGCGGCTGGAGATCTCGTAGCCGTTGTTGCGCGCCCACTCCCGGATGGCGGCCGTCTGCTCCCGGTCCGGTGTCGTGCGGGCGGTACCGGACTTGACGGCGCCCTTGCGGTTTCGGCCGACCTTGCGGGCGGGCTCGGTCCACTGCTCGAAGATCTTGCGCAGCTTCTCGGCGTTCTTGGTCGACAGGTCGATTTCGTATTCGACTCCGTCGATGCCGAAGTGCACCGTCTGGTCGGCATCGGACTTGCCGTCGTAGTCGTCCACCAGCTCGACGATGACCTTCTTGGCCATGAAAACCCACCCTCCACTCAGCTCGTATGTGACGCGGCGAAAATGCTAATCGAGTTCGCGAGAGCGTCGTTGAGCAGGGTGAGGACCGCGGCTCGGGTCACGGGCGGAAGATCGCGCGCACGCAGCCTTCCCGTTTGTTCTTGAACATGTCGTATCCGCGTACGGAGTCCTCGAGGGGCAGGTCGTGGGTGATCAGGTAGGACGGGTCGAGGTCGCCCTGCTGGATGTAGTCGAAGATGCGCCGCACGTAGCGCTGGCCGTGCTGTTGCGCGCTGCGGATCGTGAGGCTTTTGTTCGTGACGATGCCCATCGGGAATTTGTCGGTCAGGCCGTAGACGCCGAGCACCGACACCACACCGCCCTTGCGGCACGCCAGCAGCGCCTCGCGCAGAGGTGTCGCGCGGTCGGTTTCGAGACGCAGAAGTTGTTTGGCGCGGTCGTAGGCGTTCTGCAGTCCGGTGCCGTGCCCTTCCATGCCGACCGCGTCGACGCACGCGTCCGGGCCGCGGCCGCCGGTCATCTCGGCGATGGTGTTCTGCACGCTGTCCACCGCGGTGTAGTCGATGGTTTCGGCGTCGAAATGCTTGCGCGCCAGTGCCAATCGTTCCCGATAGCGGTCGATGACGATCACGCGATCCGCGCCGAGCAGCCGCGCCGAGTGCCCGGCCATCAGGCCGACCCCGCCGCTGCCCCAGATCGCGACCGTATCGCCGGGAGAGATGTCACAGAATTCGGCGCCCATCAGACCGGTCGGCACGGCGTCGGAAACGAACAGGGCCTGTTCGTCGGTGATCTCCCCGGGGACGGGGAAGCAGTTGACGTCGGCGAAGGGCACCCGCACGTATTGGGCGTGCGAACCCTGATATCCGCCGAAGGGATGGGTGTAGCCGTAGATGCCGGCGGTCGGATAGCCGAGCGCGGGGCGCTGCAGATGTGCGTTCGGGTTGGTGGTGTCGCATGCCGCCCACAGTTCGTGTTCGCAGAACCAGCAGGAGCCGCAGCCGATGAACGAGGGGACGACGACGCGCTCACCCACCGTACGGTGGTTCACCTCCGGCCCGACATCGACGACTTCGCCGACGAATTCGTGTCCGAAGACGTCGCCGTGCTGCATCCCGGGCAGGTAGCCGTCGATGAAATGCAGATCCGAACCACACGTGGTGCTCAGATGGACCGCGACGATCGCGTCGTGCGGGTTGACCACCGAGGGGTCGGGCACGGTTTCGACGGCGAGATCGTTGACCCCGTTCCAGCACAGTGCGCGCATGAATCGTTCCTATTCGTCCGAGGAGGCACGCGCGCTCGGATTACCGGCGAGGGTCGGTATCTCGCCGGTCTGCAGCAGCGCCCGCGCACGGTAGAGGACCGCGAATGCGGCGGTATCGGTGAGGACATCGGCGATCGGCGCCAGCACCGACAAGGTCACTTCGGTGCCCAGCCCGCGGGGCGCGTCGCGGAAGTTCAGTTGCAGGGCGGCGCCGGCGGCCTCGGTGCCGGTGAACCGCAGTGTTCCCGGACCTTCGGTCAGTGTGGTTGTCCACGTGCCGGTTTCGTTGCCGTGCGAACCCAGCCGCCACTCGAACCGGTGACCGTCCTCGCTGCTCACCGAGGCCACATCCCCGAACACCCGGGACAACCGGTGGGGATCGCGCCAGAGCCGCTCCACATCCTCGCGCGGGCGGGCGATCGTCACCGACTGCGGATGGCCGTACCCGGAGGCCGCGCCCACCACTTTCGTAACCACCGTGCCCAGTCGATCCTTGACCGCATCGGTGACGTTCATCCGGTCCTCCTCGCCGGTCGCTTCGCTGGCGAGCTACCCGGGACCGAAGGTGGTAAACGCCGATTGCCGCAAGGTCGCGGGCCGGCAGTGATCGTTTCGGATGAGACTTTCCCGACCGGTAGAGTGTCGGTCCTCGGTGTCCTCACGTGGGAAGCGAGGCGTGCGCCGACTCGGTCGAGTGCGGCGAATTTTCTGAAACGTCCTTCTTTCATAAGATTGCTGAGCTAGGTTCACGGCTACGCCGGACACTCGGCGATGAGTAAGTCGGAGGACACCGTGGAATTTCTTGGCTCAGTCGCTGGCATCCTGCAGATGGTGATCGGCACCATTCTCTCCAACACCGGTTCGGGTGGCTCCGGCTCCGGTTGGTGAACGTGACGGATTCGGCTCGCTACCGGTGAGCCGAATCCCCCGCGTGTGTGGGTAGCGCCGGGTCGTTCACTGGTCGAGGGCATGCTCCGGCTGGCAGACATGCATCGGCGACGGCAGGTACCGGACCATCGCGTCCAGCAGTGCGGTGATGTCGTCGGTGTGCGGCGACGCATCGCACAGGACGGGTACGACATCGCCGATCCGGGTGAGGTGGCGGATCCGGTCGTGCAACTGTCGCGGTGGCATCTTCCCCGTGCCCGGCAGGCGGGGCCGCGCGGTGTCCTGCGCCAGCACCGTGTCCACGAGTTCGTGATACCGCTGTACGGCCACCGGCCAGTGACTGCCGAAGAATTCGGCGGCCATCGGTTCGAGTTCCCACATCGGTACCAGATCGATGACGCCTTCGAATTCGGCGCCGATGCCGAGCGGCATCTGCAGCGTCACCGGCACCGCTCCGCGGGTGGCGGCGACCGTGCGCACGCAGTGACCGAAGTCCGCGGCGTGCTGGTCGAGTCCGCGCACCAGGCACAGGCGTGCGACCTGGTGGTCGTCGGCCACCCGCAGTATCGCCTCGAGTCGCGGAGCGCTCGTCGCGGCCGCGTTCGTCGGCACGACCACTCCGTCGGCCGTCCGGATGGCCCGTTCGAGTTCCGCGATGGGCGCGTGGCTCGACAGTTCGGTGATGCGAACCGTGTGCTCGGCGCGGTCGGTCACCCACTCGACGGTGACCGCTGAGCGGGACCCGGATGCGGTGGGCCGGCGACGCAGCCGGCGGATGAGCGCCGTCGTCTCTTCGGGCTCGCCCACGATCGTGACGTTGCGAATCGACTGCGGGTCAATGATTTTCACGCCCATCGCGTTGCGTACTCCCGATCGGCTCGCGGGTGGGGACCCTCCTCGACGAGGTCTCACCGTACCCGCGGGGGCGCATCGGCGGAGCGGAATTCCTCGCCAAAGTAGAACGTGTTCCTATATCGTCGGCGCTGTGCAGAAAGAACAACGCCCCGCCGTGGAAGGTTGGTTCACTGCGGACGACGGCACGGTACGTCTCCAGGGAAGTCGCTGCGATGTGTGCGGCACACCGTATTTCCCTCGGAACACCCTGGCCTGCCGCAACCCGCAGTGTGCGAGTCCCAAGGACGGATCCGAGCTGGTCGAGTACCTGTTCTCCACGCGAGGCCGGATCTGGTCGTACGCGGACGCCCGCTACAAACCGCCCGCGCCCTATGTCTCGCCGGATCCGTTCGAGCCCTACGTCGTCGCAGCGGTGGAGCTCGAGGAAGAGCAGATGGTGATTCTCGGGCAGGTCGTGCGCGGCCTCACCGTGGACGACCTGGCCGTCGGCATGCCGGTCGAACTG
Source organism: Nocardia sp. 852002-51101_SCH5132738 (assembly GCF_001665695.1). Lineage (NCBI taxonomy): Bacteria > Bacillati > Actinomycetota > Actinomycetes > Mycobacteriales > Nocardiaceae > Nocardia > Nocardia sp. 852002-51101_SCH5132738. Next base: position 117,436 of record NZ_LZML01000183.1, read on the forward strand.
GCCCTGGGCGTGCTGTACGAGGACGAGGAAGCGGAACACACGGTGTGGATGTGGAGGCCGGTCGATGCCTGACAACGATCGCGATATCGCCGTCCTCGGTGCGGGCATGCACCAGTGGGGCAAATGGGGACGCAACTTCGTCGAATACGGCCTGGTGGCCGCGCGGGCGGCGCTGGCCGATGCCGGCGTGGACCACCGCGACGTCGGCTACATCGCCGGCGCGGACACGATCCGCAACGGCTACCCGGGATTCGTGTCGGGTGCGACGTTCGCCCAGGCGCTCGGCTGGTCCGGCGCCCGCATCTCGAGCAGCTACGCCGCCTGTGCCTCCGGCGCCCAGGCCATCGCCAACGCGCGGGCCCAGATTCTGGCCGGGTTGACCGATGTGGCGCTCGTGGTCGGTGCCGATGCCGCGCCGAAGGGTTTCTTCCAGCCGGTCGGCGGTGAACGCCGCGACGATCCGGACTGGTTGCGCTTCCACCTGCTCGGCGCCACCAACCCCATCTACTTCGCGCTGTACGCGCGCCGGCGGATGGCGCTGCACGGGGCCACGCTCGACGATTTCGCCGCCGTCAAGGTCAAGAACGCCAAGCACGGCCTGAACAACCCCTATGCCCGCTACCGCAAGGAGGTCGCGGCCGAGGAGGTCGCCGCGTCGGCGATCGTGTCGGATCCGTTGCGGCTGCTCGACATCTGCGCGACCAGCGACGGCGGCGCCGCGCTGGTGCTGACGTCGATGGACTACGCCCGCCGCCACGGCATCGCGGACCCGGTCCGCATCCGGGCGCTGTCGACGGTCACGCCCACCTTCCCGAAGACCGTGCTCGATCTGCCGGATTTCGCGACCGACTCGGCGGTGGCCTTCGATACGCCCTCGCGTTCGTTCCGGTCCGCGATCGCGGACGCCGCCTACGAGGAGGCCGGGCTCGGCCCCGCCGACCTGTCCTTCGCGGAGGTCTACGACCTGTCCACCGCGCTGGAACTGGACTGGTACGAAGACATCGGGCTGTGTGAGATCGGCGGTGCCGAGGAGCTGTTGCGCAGCGGCGCAACCACTTTGGGCGGTCGCGTGCCGGTCAACCCCAGCGGTGGCCTGGCCTGCTTCGGTGAGGCCATCCCGGCGCAGGCGATCGCTCAGATCTGCGAACTCACCTGGCAGTTGCGCGGCCGGGCCGACGGTCGTCAGGTGGAGAACGCCCGCGCCGGTATCGCCGTGAACCAGGGCTTGTTCGGCCACGGTTCGGCGATCATCGCCACCCGCTGAACTCCGCTCCGCTCACGAAAACCCGGGTTGCACCCCGGGTTTTCGCGTATCCGGGAGGGTTCGGGGCCGCCGGCGTGGCAGCGGTCCGGTTCGCTCAGCCCCAGGTGGCCCGGTCCGGCACGGTGGACGTGAAGATCACATAGAAGTGCTGGCCCGGCAGCAGTTCGTTGATGTCGTGCCAGCTGCCGGCGGGATCACGCTGGTAGTAGCGCTGAATGCCGGTGCCGTCGTCGTAGCACACGATGCCGGCGGTGCCGAACGGACTCCAATACACCTCGGTGCCCGGTCGCGGTGGTTCCAGCGGGGTACGGAACTGCTGGCTGCACGGTGTGATCACCGGGTGGTAGATGGTGGGTTGGGCGGCCGCGCTCGGTGCCAGTGCGGCGAGTCCGGCGCCCGAAATCGCGGCGGCGGTGAGGACACGGCGGAAGGTGAAAATCGGCAATTCCACTCCTTGCTGGGCGGAGAAGAGTTCACTGGCCTGTGTCGGCAACCCTACGGTCCGGGGCGTGTGACGAAAAAGTGGTTTGGCAGGCCGGGATCGGGGTTTTCGGTAGTCAGCAGTGATCTTGGGGGAACGAGGAGTGAGCCGCATGCCGAGTAACAGAGATTCCGTATTCGTCGACGATGAAGCCGTGGCCTCGATGCCGGCCGAACAACCGGCCGCGGTGAGCTGGCCGGACCCCAGCCCCCTCGATTCGTGGTGGAACGACATCATGGGCCTGTCGGCCGACCCGCCCCGGCCGGCCGCCTGACGGAAGGGCGAAATCCTCAGCGCCGCAGTGGTTTCGACCGGGTGCTACGGTTGTTCGGCGCCGCGTCCTTCGCGGCTGCCCCGGTAGGCGCTGCGCCGGATGCGAGTGACGAACCCCGGGGCCAGCGCGACGCCGGGCGGGTGGTGCAGGGTCGGGTCGACGGCGTCCTCGGGCGGTGGGGCGACGGTTTCGGCGGTGAGCCGCAGATTCGCGAACGGTTCCTCGGGTCCGTGCAGTCGCCCGGCGGTCAGTGTGAAACCGAGGCCGTGAGTGGTCGTGTATTCGCGCAGCGTCGCCAGGGAGGCGTCCGCAGGTTGATCGGCGTCCGGCCGGGCGAATATCCACTGGGGTGCGCCGCCGTCGAACCGATAGGCCATGAGCGTCCCGTAGGTCGCGTGGCGCCACGACGGGACAGGTATCGCGAAAAATCGGGTCAGCGTGCCGGTGGGTGTCGATGCCAGCGCGAGGTCCCAGCGCCCGCCGGGGGTCTGCACGCGCAGTCCGATTCCCACGGCGTCGGGCAGCCGTCCCGGCATGCCGAGGGCCTTGGACAGGCGAACCTCGACGTCGCGTTCTCCGTCCCCGAAATACCTCTCGAAGGCCGGCGCGGAGTGCAGGCGCCCGCTGAACCAGAGGCCGCGCGGATGGAAGACGCGGGCACGCCGGACGCGGGCGACCAGCTCGAACGATTCCTCGACCAGGCGTTCGGCTTTCACATCTCTGCTTTCGTCGTGACGGTCGGGTCGGATCGGCGGCAGCCGACATCTGGCCGGTACCCCGTCACGGCCGAGGTATTCGCCTCCGCAGTCAGGATTCGTCGCCGGCGTGCGGGTACGGGAGGACCTGTGTGGCCTCGGGCCCGCCGCTGGTGTGGGTCACGGTGAAGACCACCGTCTGCCCGGGGCTGAGAGTTTTGTAGCCGGGCATGTCGATCGTGCGGTAGTCGACGAAGACCGCGTCACCGGAGGCGCTGGTGAGGTAGCCGAACCCCTTCTCGGCGTTGAACCACGTCACCTGCCCCCGCTGCCAGCCCGGCAGCTTGTCGTCGACCGGCATGAGGTGCGGATCCGGGTGGGCCCGGTGCTCGGCGGGAACAACGGCGGGTGTCCAGGTCACGGTCATGCGCAAACTCATTCCGGTCGCGGGTGGGGAAAACTGGTGGCCGGTCACCGGCTTCCCGGCGCCGACGCCCGAGATACCCGGTCGTACCGCGGCCAAACAAGCCCTGCTGTTTCCCGTCGACTCCGCTTCCGGGCCGGGTGAACGGATCTTCCGGATCGGCTGCCGGTCTACTCCCGAGAGCGCTATCGTCGCTGCCAGGTCGCCTTTGCCCATTGGTTGCCGGCCGTGCGCGCATGCCCGCCGGCGCAGCGATGAAGGGACAGCCATGAGGATCACCCGTTTCGCGAAAGCCGTTTCGATCGTGTTCGCGCTGATCGCCGGTTTCGTCGTGGCGGCACTCGGACCCGCGAACGCTCAGACCATGCCGACGATCGTGCTGGTTCACGGCGCGTTCGCCGACACCACCAGTTGGGACGCCGTCGCCGGCGATTTGCGCGGGCGGGGATACCAGGTGGTGGTGCCCGAGAATCCGCTGCGCGGACCGGCCTACGACGCCGCGGCGGTCGAGAAGACCGTCGCCGGAATCTCCGGTCCGGTGGTCTTGGTCGGCCATTCCTACGGCGGCGCGGTGATCACGAACATCCACAATCCGAATGTGAAGGCGCTGGTGTTCGTGGCGGCATTCGCGCCGGCGCAGGGCGAGCCGGTGGCCCTGGCACTCGATCCGATCCGTTTCCCCGGTAGCCAACTACTGCCGCCCGCACTGCAGATGAAGGTCGTCGACGATTCGAGCAACGCCCTCGGCCGCAACCTCGACGCCTACATCGCCGACGCCTCGTTCCATCAGGTGTTCGCCCCCGATGTCAGCGACGCCACGGCCGCGACCATGCTCGCCCACCAGAAATCGCTCGCGGTGGCGGCGAATGTCGAGCCGTCCGGATCGCCCGCGTGGTCGAACACGCCCAGCTGGTACCTGGTCTCGGCGAACGACACCGTGATCCCGCCCGCCGCGCAACGGTGGATGGCGGGCCGGATCGGCGCGCACACCAGCGAGGTGCAGGCGTCACACGTCGCGCTCGTCTCCCAGCCGGCCGTGGTGGCCGATGTGATCGCGTCGGCGGCCGCGGCGACGACATAGCCGCGGCGGCATGATCGTCAGCGCTGTTTGCGCTGACGCTCCCGGAGCACATGGGAACGCAGGCGGGAGAATCCCTTCACGCGCACGCTGCGTAGGTGACGGAGGGAGAATTCGGTGTCGCCGGCCAGGGCCGCGGCCGCGCCGTCGTCCACGAGCACCGTGCCGGGACGGGCGACACCGGTCAGCCGTGCGGCGGTGTTGACCACCGTGCCGTAGAGATCGCCGAAGCGGGTCAGCACGGGACCGTAGGCCAGGCCCACCCGGATCTGGGGCATCTCCGAAATCTTCTGTGCCGCCCGGCCGATCGCCACGTGCAGGGCCAGCGCGATGCGCGCGCCCCGGTGCGGATCGTCGACGGCGAACATCACCTCGTCGCCGACGTTCTTGATCACCCAGCCGCCGTGGGCGGTGATCGCCTCGGTGGTGGCGGTTTCGAACGCTTCCAGCAGATCGGTCAGCTCGTCGGGGTCGAGGTGGCGCGAGAGCCGGGTGTAGCCGGCCATATCGGCGAAGCCGACGAGCAATTGCCGTGCGGCGCCGTCGGATTCGAGCGACCGGCTCAGCGCCGCGGCCAGATGGCGCCGCCAGGCGTACTGCTGCAGGTCGGTGAGCACCTCGATGGCGTGGGTGGTGGCCTCGGCATCGGTGCCGGCGCCGAGTTCGCGGGTGATCAGGTCTGCCTGCCATTCGGCCAGCCGCGCCATGGACTGCCCGAGGGTACGGGCCGCGGCAATCTGGTTCTGCTCGTTGACATTCGAGGCCGGGCCCAACGCGCAGAAGGTGCGTACCGCCGCGACGTCGGCCTCGGTGAACGCCTCCTCGTCGTCACTGGCCGCCGCCGGAAAGCCCAAGGCGATCCACAGTTTGCGGGCGCTGTCGACCGAGACCCCGGACAGCTCGGCGACCTGAGCGCGGGTGTAGCGGCGGGGACCACCGAGGAGAGTTTTTTCGACCACCGCGTCGACCACGTCGGCCGGCTCACCAGACTCGCTCACCCGGCAAGTACAGCACACGCGGCGGGGATGGCGCCGCCGTCGTTCGGACGGATTCGACCGAAAAATCTTGTTTGAGCGTCCGAGCCGCGGATACCCAGGGCGGCATGGTTCATACGGAAGCTGCGGAGACGATCATGAGCACCGATACCACTGCTGCCTCGCCCCGTTCCGCGACCGCTCGCGACGACGGTGGCCGCAATTCCTATGACGGAATCGAAGATTCCTTCCGTGCGCTGGCCGAACTCGATGCCGCCGACCCGCGCCGGGCCCGGCTGCGGGAGCAGATCATCGCCGACTGCATGCCGCTGGCCGCCCATATCGCCCGCCGGTACGAGGGCCGCGGCCAGTCGCGGGAGGACCTGCAACAGGTCGCCAATCTCGCACTGGTGCTGTCGGTGGACCGTTACGACGTTTCCCGGGGCGCGCCGTTCCTGGGCTTCGCCGTGCCGACGATCATGGGGGAGGTGCGGCGTTACTTCCGCGACAGCGGGTGGGCGGTGAAGGTGCCGCGCCGGATGAAGGAACTGCGCGCCCGCATCTCCCAGCACAGCCTGGTGCTGTCACAGCAACTCGGCCGCGAGCCCAGCAGCCATGAACTCGCCCGCGCCCTCGACGTCCCGGTCGAGGAGGTCGTGCAGGCCACCGTCGCGGCCAACAGCTATCTGTGCGACTCGCTCGACGAAACCCAGTCCGCCGAGAGCGACAGCCCCACGCCGCTGGGCGCCCGGCTGGCGGTCGACGAACCGCGCTACGAGTTCACCGAGGATGCCATCACCGTGAAACCGCTGATCGAGGCGCTGCCCGAGCAGGAGCGCAAGATCTTGATCCAGCGTTTCTACGAGAACAAGACCCAGTCCGAGATCGCTGCGCTGCACGGGATCTCGCAGATGCAGGTCTCGCGGATCCTCAGCCGCGTCCTCAGCGGTCTGCGCGACCAGGCGCTCGCCGAACCCACGCGCCCCCGGCATCTGCGCGCGGTGGCGTGACCTGCGCGCCGGCACCGAATTTGCCGGTTCCGTACCCGAATGTCCGGACCTGCGGCCATGATCGGTAGGGCGTGCCGATTCTAGACCGCAGGGTCGGTTCGTTTTCTCGGCGAGAGAGGTCGGGCCGATCGATGGCTGAGACTCCAGCGGTCACCACCGCCCCCCGTGCTGCCGGCGTTCCCGGACTGTTGATGCGCATCGACGAGGTGATGCGCCGCCACGCCGGTCACACCTTGCTCCGCATCGTCACCGCGGTCACCGGCCCGGTGCGCGCGGCCCCGGATTATCTGATCCTGCACGCCGAAGCGGTGATCGACGAGGCCGTGCGGCACCTCGTCGCCCAACCCGGCGCCGACACCGTCGTCGTCACGGTGTCGGTCACGACGACGGTGACGGTGGTCGTCGAAGCCACCGGTCCGGTCGGAATCCTCCTGCCGCCGCTGCTCGGCTCGAGCGCACGGGCGCGGCTGCTGGGCGGGCACTGCGCTGTCGAGCGGGGTGCTCGCCTCGTCTGGTCGGTTCCCCTGCCTCCGGCCGACATCCACGCACGTGTGCCCGCCGGTCCGGCGCGCCGGCGCGGTGATCGGCCCTACGCGAAGTTCTCCGTGATGTAGTTGGCCGCCGCGGTCGTCCAGGTCACATCGGTGCCCGGCATGTCGTGTGCCGGATACAGCACGTGCTGGCCGTCGGGATACGGAGTGAGATAACCGATCACGCCGTTGACGGCGGTGGCGAATCGTTGCAGGTTGGCCACCGGATTCGACATCAGGAACTCCAGCAGCTGCGCGAAGATGAGATAGCTCGCGTTGCCGAAACGCGCGCCCTCGACGAACGAGAACGGCGAGATGCCCACGTCGATGACGCGAAGCGGCGAGTCGGCCGGAGACGCGGTGATGATGTCGCCCGGGTTCGCGTACTCGTGGGTGGCGACCGCCGCGGGCCAGGCGCCGTGCTGACCGTGCAGGCCGTACGTCGTGGGCGGGCACAGGTTGTTCACCGAATCGCCGGCCTTACGCAGGGGGTTGGCGATGAAGACGGCGAAGGCGATCTCGAGCGGGCTGCCGTCGGTGTTGGTGTACTCACCCGAGGCCACCCCTTCGAGTATCCGGCTCGCGCAGATGCCGCCGAGCGAATAGCTCAGCAGCGCACAGACATTCGGCGACTGCTGAATCGCCTCGACCCCCGCGGCGATACCCAGCCGGACCGAGGTGTCCAGCGACGGCCCCCACAGATTCGGGTCGGGCCCGACCGAGGCGGGCCAGTCGGGTTCGAAGAAGCTGAAGCTGTCGGTCGAGAGCAGATCGGTGACCGCGGCCAGCATGCCCGCGGGGCTGCCGTCCGCGTTCCGGGGCTCTCCGGTTCCTCGCAACGTGATGATGTCGATCATCGGGTTCTCCTTGCCCGCGACGAACTTCGACGGATCTTCCACGGTAGGCCCCGAACCGAGTACGGTCGGGTGTTGTGAAAAGAAGGCGGATGGCGTGGTGGTCGCTCACCGCGGCCGTGGCTGTGATCGTCGCCGGCTGCGGGTCGGACCAGTCGGCGCCGGACACTCCGAATACGAGCGCGGCCCCGGCCTTACACGTGGGTTCGGTACCTTCCGATGATGGTACCCCGCCCACCCGCGCCGCGAATGCCGTTGCGGCACAATGCCGGACATCCGATCTCGCGGCCGCGCTCGGTCCCGCGAACGCCGCTGCCGGAACTGTCGCGTTTCCGATCGTGTTCACCAACAACGGGTCCGGCCCGTGTGTCCTCGAAGGTTTCCCGGGCGTCTCCTACGCCACCGGCCCCGACAGCGCACCCGTCGGCACTCCGGCCGCCCGCGAGGGAACCGCGTCCGGTCCGGTCTCGCTGACGCCCGGCGGCCAGGCGTCGGCGCTGGTGTTCGCGGTCGACGTGCACAACATTCCGGCCGAGCAGTGCGGGCCCGTCGACGTGGCGGGGCTGCGAATCTACCCGCCCGACAACACCGCATCGCTGTATCTCGACCATGCGGCGACGGCGTGCGGTAACGGACAAATGACTGCACACCAGCTGCGGGTGCGCGCCCTCGTACCGGGCGCCGAGGGGCGGTAATTCGATCTTCGACGGGTTTCGTTGGGAGACCGCCGATTACGACGCGGTCACGAGAACCGCACTATCGATGACGGGACAGGCGTAGCCTCGGACAATGAGATAGCCACCCACTCGAAACCCGGTCCTGCCGAGGACCGGTCGACTCTTGGAGGGGAATATGGTCGATTCCCTTTTCGCCGACGTGTCCGAGTTCCAAGTGCCGGTCGACGACTCTTACCCGTATCAGCTCTTCTCGTTCCGTTCCAACGACGGGACCTACCAGGACCACAACTTCTATCAGAACTATGCCTGGGCGGCCCGGGCCGCCGATTCCGGACGCATCGCCTGCTTCATCGTCTACTTCTATTGGCGGCCGAACTGGCTCGATACCGTCGACACCCACCGGGGCATGGTCGGTCAGGCGGGTGGCCCGCATCCGAAGATGATCGCGATGATCGATGTGGAGTCGGGCGGCAATCCCGGCGGGGATCAGTCGGACGGAATCAACCGCGCCTATTGGCGGCTGGCCGATTGGCTGGGCTCGACCCGCCGGGTCATCGGCTACGCCAACCGCCCGGATTTCGACAGCATGTGGCCGGTGCGCCCGGACGGCCTCAACATGATCGGCGCGGGTTACGGCAGCAATCCGAACCTGCCCGGCCAGATCGCGCACCAGTACACCGACGGTCAGGGCTACGGCGGCGGCCTGCCCGAGGGCGCACCGCCGTTCGGCAACTGCGATATGAACTCCGCCGACGGCTTCTCCCCGGAGGATTTCGCCAATCAGGTCGGGGTCGGCACGGTGGCACCGGATCCGGTGACCGACATGTGGATTCAGTTCATGGGCATCGGCGGCAACGGCTGGCCGCAACTGGCCGGCCATACGCTCGTCGACGGTGTCGCCAGCGTAGGGCAGACCCTCGGCCTGCCAGGCTTCGCGGCGCCGCCGGGTCCCACCCAGGTACCGCTGCCGCGTGACTCCGACGGACGCATCCGCGACGAGTGGATCCAGATGCGCGGCCTGCAGGGCACCGGCTGGCCGCAACTGGGCGGCTGGTCCCTGGTCGACGCCATCGCGGCCATCGGGCAGAAACTCGATATCCCCGGCTTCCAGCCTCCCCATCCGTAAAGCCCCCGACGGAGTATTCGCATGCCGACAATCGCCAGTACGAACGGCCGCTTCTTCGTGATCACCGACTGCGTGCCCCAGGTCCGGGCGGCGGCGACAGCGGCCGCCGCGGGCGGCACCCTCGCCGCCCTCACCACCGCCACGGCCGCCGAGATCGCGTTCCCGGAAGGGGCTTTCGCCGACGTCGCATCCTGTACCGGACCGCAGGCCGGGCCGACGGCCTGGTTCGCCACCTTCAACGGCGGGGTCCCCGACGGCTGTGTCTATGCCATCGACCTGACCACCGGGCAGGTGTGTACCGAGAACGCCAACCGAGCCGCGGCATGGACCCGGTTCGTGCTCGCCGCCCCGGCATGAGCCGGCGATGGCGACGCACTGGGGGACTCCGCTCACCGGGTACGCCGGAAGTACGGCCAGACAATTCGGTGTAGGTGGCACCGATCTCGGAATCCCGTACGACCGAGATCATTTCGCGCCGCGCGCGTCGGGATTCGTCTTCGGCGACACGTTCACCGGCGACAGTCAGGGGTCCGGCACCTGGCTCGGCTCGCCGGTGTTGCTGTTCAGTTCGAACCTCCCGGACGCCACCACCACCTTTTCCGCGACCCCCGGGGGCGCGCAGGCGCGCCAGGCGCTCACCTACGCCCACAACGCCGACAACGGCTACGGGGTGGAGGTCAGCCGCATTCCCAACGACGCGTTCGTCGATCCGAACGGGCGGACGTGGCTGACCTACACCAGTGTTCACGACTGGAGCATCCCCGACGATCGATACGGCGCGCTGTTCTGTGGCCTGGCCTACTCCGACGACGACGGCGCGACCTGGACCGATTACGCGGCCGTCTGGCCCAACGACGGCAGTGACGGCTACGCCGGCTGGAGTCCGTTCATGATGCAGTCCTTCGCCGGCATCGGGAACAACAACGGTGACGGCTATCTGTACATCGTCTCCAAGGAGTGGGGCCGCAGCCACAATCGCAACGGCCCGATCCTGATGCGCGTGCCGTGGCAGCAGATCGCCGTCCGCGCCGATTACGAATACTGGGGCTACAACGGTTCGGCCTGGCAGTGGGGCAATCCCACTCCCACGCCGCTGTTCGGCGGTATGGGCCCGATCGGCGAGGTGAGTGTGAAGAACATCGCCGGGACGTGGGTGATGTCCTACTTCGACGTCGCCGGCGCCTGCATCTCGACCCGCACCGCACCGGCCATCGATCGCGTCTGGACGTCGCCGAAACGGCAGATCGTCGCCTCCGCACCGTGGTGGCAGTTCTGGGTTCGTACCTTCCCGCAACTCTACGGCGGCTACATCCACCCGCGGTCGAGCTCACTCACGGACATCACTCTGTATGTCTCGCAATGGAACACCACCACGAACAATCCGTATTGGGTGATGCAGTTCGACGGCATCGCACCGTAGCCGCCGGGTCAGCGCGGCGGGCGACCGGCGAGCATCGCCTTCGCCGCGGCGCGCAGGTCGGCGCGCGGGGCGCGGGTGTCGAGTTCGGCGATGCAGATCTCGCGCACCATCGCGACCTTCAACATCGACGCGGCATCCGGATCGGACCAGCCGACCGCGACCATATCGGGCCGGCTGGCGGCGAGGAAACCCTCGCGGCGCTGGGCGATCTCGGTACGCAGGCCGGGATCCGACTGGGCTTGCAGCATGAAGGCCTCGGTGCCGCAGCTGTGCAGGCAGGCGTCGAGGAAGGCGTCGACGCTGACCGCGAGCCGGTCCGGACCCGGCGCCATCCCCCTGATCGCCTCCGCCACTCGCGCGCTGATGAGCGTGAAGAACTGGCGATACAGCGCCACCAGGTAGGTGTGGCGGTTGGGGAAATGCCGATAGAAGGTGCCCTTGGCCATGCCCGCCTCTTCGACCACGGCATTGATCGAAAGGCGCTGTAGTCCTTCGCGTTCGGCTACGACCATGCCGGCGGTGAGCAGGGTGGCGCGGCCGGATTCGGCGACGACTGTCATGGAGGGCACTCCTGGAGCGTTCTGTTCGGAAAGTCTAGTCGTGATCATCCGGCGCGCCTACGCTGTGACCGATCGGTCGGCCCGGCACCGGGTTTCGAACGGCCGGTTGCGGTCATCGGTGACCGGTCCCGTTCCGGACGAACTTCTTTTGGGGGCTGGAATGTCCGCTCAGCGTAAAGCGAACGTCGGCGCAGTGGTGCCGCTGACATCCGATGCGTGTTATCGAGTCGAACTGCAGCGGCTGCTGCCGGCGGATTCGCCGCGTTCCACCGGGGAGGATCGCCGCCACATCGTGCGGCTGGCCGAAAGCGAGTCGCAGTGGCCGCCGATCCTGGTCCACCGCGCGACCATGCGGGTGATCGACGGGATGCACCGCGTGCATGCGGCGCGGATGAAGGGCATGACCCATATCGAGGTGTTGTTCTTCGACGGCAGCGCCGCGGAGGCATTCCTGCGCGGCGTCGAATCCAATGTGGTGCACGGGCTTCCGCTGACGCTGCCCGACCGGAAGGCGGCCGCGGAGCGCATCCTGGAATCGATGCCCGAATTGTCCGATCGTACCATCGCCACCAGCACCGGATTGTCGTCGAAGACGGTGGCGCGCATCAGATTGCGTTCGACCGGGGGAATTCCGCGGTCGAACATCCGGATAGGCGCCGACGGCCGTTCCCGGCCACTGGATTCCTCCCGGCGGCGCCAGCAGGTGATCGAATTGCTCACGGCCTCACCGGATATGCCGCTGCGCGCACTGGCGGCGGCCGCCGATGTGTCGGTCAGCACCGCGCACGCCATCCGGAAGAAGATGCGCGAGCGTCTGTGCTCGGACGGCGATACCGCCGAAGGGCCCGATACCAATGCCCTACTGCTGCAGAAACTTACCCGCGACCCGGCCATGCGGGCGAGTCAGCAGGGACGAGATCTGTTGCGCTGGTTGCATTCCCATTCCATGAACCGCAAGATGTGGCCGCGGGTGGCCGAAGCGGTGCCGCCGCATCTGGCCGCGACCGTCGCGGAGCTGGCCAGCCGCAACGCGCGGGAGTGGCGTGCGTTCGCGGACCGGATCCAGTCCTCCGACACCGCCATCTGAACGCCCCGCATCCGTTTCGTCGCACTCCCGAGAGGTTCGGCACATGCTGTCCACCGTCGCCGCTTTCGCCACCCGACACGCCCGCGCGGTCCTCGCGGCATGTCTGCTGGTGGGCATCGTCAGCATCGCCTTCGGCGCCACCGCGCCGACGCATCTGAAGACGGGCGGGTTCTCGCCGCCCGATACCGAATCGGCACGCGTGTCGTCCTTCCTGGGCGACGAATTCCCCTCGGCCGTGCCGAATGTCGTTCTGCTGGTGCGCGCCCCCGGGGGAGTCGAGTCCGCAGCGGCACGGACGGCCGGTGAACGCGTGGTCGCGCAGTTGCACGCCGACCACCATGTCGACGCCGTGCAGTCCTACTGGCAGCTGGCGCCGGATCTGCGCTCGGCGCTGCGCAGCGGAGACGGCCGGGAGGCGCTGGTGCTGGCGCACGTCGCGGGGGACGACACCACCGCACCACAGCGTGCGGGCGCGCTCGTCGATCGGATCGGCGGTGACTACGACGGTGTCACCGTACTCGCGGGCGGTCAGGCCGTGGCGTTGAATCAGATGAGTGAGCAGGTGGTGAAGGATCTGATCGTCACCGAGGCGATCGCGGTCCCGTTGACCGGGCTGGCGCTGATCATCGTTTTCGGCAGTGTGATCGCCGCCGCGATACCCCTGGCGGTGGGTCTGTTCACCATCGCGGTCACGCTGCCGCTGCTGCGCATCCTCGCCGAGTTCGGCGACGTGTCGATCTTCGCGCTGAACATGATGAGCGCTCTCGGTTTCGCCGTGGCGATCGATTCGAGCCTGTTCCTCGTGAGCAGATTCCGCGAGGAACGCGCGGCCGGTCTCGACACCGGTGCGGCGGTCGTGCGCACCGCGCGGACCGCGGGGCGCACGGTGCTGTTCTCCGGTGCGGTCGTGGGGCTTTCGCTGTGCACGCTGCTGGTGTTCCCGCTGTATTTCCTGCGGTCGCTGGCCTTCGCGGGGCTCTCGGTACTGGCCGCCGCCGTGGTCACGACCCTGCTGCTGGTACCGGCCGCGCTGGCGGTGACGGCGCCGCACCTGCACCGGTTCGATCTGCGAGTTCCGTTGCGGCGCTGGGCTCGCCGACCGGCACCGAGCGGAGTGCCCGCGCAGCCGGCCGACACCCGCTGGTATCGGGTGGTGCGGGCGGTGATGCGCCGGCCGGTGCTGTCCGCGGTCGCGGTGGTGGCGCTGTTGCTGGTCCTGGGCACGCCGGCCCTCTCGATGCGATTCGGCTCCGCCGACGACCGCGTCCTGCACGGTGCGTCCAGTCACGAGGTCGGTGACGCGCTGCGCGGCGACTTCCGTGAGAATGCGATGGCGGCGGTGACCGTGGCGCTGCCCGGCTACGGCCTCGTCTCACCCGAGCTGGAGCACTATGCCGCCAATCTCTCCCGGGTCGAGGGCGTGACCTCGGTGTTGTCCGCCTCGGGAGTGTTCGCCGAAGGAACCCGGGTCGCGGCGGTGCCGGACGGGATGAGCACGCCGGCCGGAACCTATCTGCGCGTCGGCACCGAGGCCGACCCGTCGTCGCCGGCGGGCAACGATCTGGTGCACCGGATTCGTGACGTGCCCCCGCCGAGCCCGGCACTCTACGGCGGCGCCGCGGCCGAGAACGCGGATTCGGTGCACGCGTTGACCTCTCGGTTGCCGCTCGCGCTGGGCCTGATCGCCGTGTCGACCCTGCTCGTACTCCTGGCTTTCACCGGCAGCGTGTGGCTTCCGGTCAAGGCGTTGCTGCTGAATACCCTGTCGCTGTCGGCGACATTCGGCGCGATGGTGTGGATTTTTCAGGAAGGTCATCTGTCGGCAATATTCGGTTTCACGCCTACCGGATTTCTGGTTCCGACCATGCCCATTCTCATGTTCTGTCTGGCCTTCGGCGTTTCGATGGATTACGAAGTATTCCTGCTCTCTCGAATTCGTGAGGAATGGATTGTGACCGGAGACAACACCCGGTCGGTCGCGATCGGCGTGGCCCGCACGGCGCGCATTTTCACCGCCGCCGCACTGCTCATGACGATCGCCTTCGCGGGGATGGTGACCTCGCGGGTTTCCTTCATTCAGCTGTTCGGCCTGGGACTGGCGCTCGCGGTGCTCAGCGATGCCACCCTGATCCGCGGCATCCTCGTCCCGGCCCTGATGCGCCTGCTGGGCGCGGCCAACTGGTGGGGGCCGACATGGCTGCGGCGGTTGCCGGCCGGACTCGAGGGCGGGCCGGATCCGGATTCCCGGGCCCGGCCGGGGCCGGATCCCGTTCCCGTACAGAATTGACCGACAGAAAAATGCGCGAGGCGCCGGTACGCACCGGCGCCTCGCGCATTTGTGTGCGCTCGGAATTCGTTGACCGCTCCGAATCGCACACCATAAGCTGCACGCATCCGGTACAGGTGTCCGGAATTTGGACAACGCCGCGGTTCGTCCCGACGAATTCGGGCACTGTTCACAGCCAGGAGTGACAATGGTCGACATTGCGATAGTAGGTATCGGCTGCCGTTTTCCCGGTGGCATTTCCGATCCGAAAGGTTATTGGGATTTCCTGCTCGGGCGCGGCGACGGAATCGTGGATATTCCGCCGGACCGATGGAGCATCGATAAGTACTACGACCCGGATCCGGACGCACCCGGCCGGATGTACACCCGCCGAGGCGGCTTCCTCACCCAGTCGCTGTGGGACTTCGACGCCGACTTCTTCGGCATCGCCCAGCGCGAAGCCGCGATTCTCGATCCGCAGCAACGGCTGCTGCTGGAGGTCACCTGGGAGGCGCTCGACGACGCCGGGATGGCCGGGCGGGTGTCCGGCGGCCGGGTGGGTGTCTATGTCGGCGGCTTCATTCTCGACAACGCGCTCGGGCGCAGCGGGCCGCTGGTGCGGTCGGCGATCAACAACCACACCGCGATGAGCGCCTCGCACACGCTGCTGTCCAACCGGATCTCCTATCTGCTGGATCTGCACGGGCCGAGCCTGACCGTCGACACCGCGTGCTCGTCGTCGCTGGTGGCCACTCATCTGGCGGTGCGGGCGATTATCGCCGGTGAGTGCGAGACCGCGATCGTCGGCGGCGCCAATGCGATGCTGCAGCCGGAAACCTTCATCTCCATGTGCAAGGGCCGGTTCCTGTCCGTCGACGGCCGCTGCAAGACGTTCGAGGCCGGCGCCGACGGCTACGGCCGGGCCGAAGGGGCCGGCGCGGTGGTGCTCAAGACGGTCGATGCCGCCGCACGCGACAAGGACCGGATCTACGCGGTGATCCGCGCGACCGGCGTCAATCAGGACGGCCGGACTATGGCCATTCCGGTGCCGAATCCCGTTGCCCAGCAACAACTCGCCGCGCGGGTCCGCGAGGAGTCCGGCATCGCGGCCCGCGACATCGGCTATCTGGAGGCACACGGCACCGGCACCGCGGTCGGCGACCCGATCGAGATGAAGGCGCTCGGTCAGGTCTACGGCGCCGTCGACGGGCGGACCGCCGCGGTGCCGGTCGGATCGGTGAAGAGCAACTTCGGCCACACCGAAGCGGCGGCGGGGGTGGCGAGCCTGATCAAGGCCGCGCTGACCCTCCACCACGGCACGGTCGCGCCGCACTTCTCGCTGTCGAATCCCAACCCGGAGATCGCGTTCGACGAATGGCGCCTGCGGGTGCCGCTCGACAGCGAGCCGCTGCCGGGCACCCCCGGGCAGCGTGCGGTCGCGGTCAACGGATTCGGCTACGGCGGCACCAACGCCCACGTGATTCTGACCGAGGCGCCGGCTTCGGCCGCAAGCCCCGAACGACTCGACGTACCGCGGATCGCGCCGCTGTCGGGCCGCTCCGAGGCCGCGGTGCGCCAGACCGCGGCGGAACTGGCCCGAACCCTGCGCGACGACACCGTCGACTCGGTGACGGCGGCGCTGTGGACCCGGCGCGCGCACCATTCGCTGCGCACCGGATTCGTCTACCGCGATGCCGAGGATCTGCGTACTCAGCTGCACGACTTCGCATCCGGTGCGGGTAAGGCGCCCGCCCGCGCGGTCGGCGACGGTTCGGTCGAGCCGGTGTTCGTCTACAGCGGTATGGGCCCGCAGTGGTGGGGGATGGGCCGCGAACTGCTCACCGCCGACACCACCTTCGCCCGCGTGGCCCGCGAGGTCGACGCGGAATTCACCGCGGTGGCGGGGTGGTCGATTCTGTCGGAAATGCTTGCCGGGGAGCAGGATTCGAAGGTCGCGCAGACCGCCGTCGCGCAACCGGCGAACTTCCTGCTGCAGGTGGCGTTGACCGCCGAGCTCGCCGAGTACGGCGTGCGTCCGGCCGTGGTCGTCGGTCACAGTGTCGGAGAGGTCGCCGCGGCGTATGTGTCGGGCGCGTTGTCGCTCCGCGACGCGGTCCTGGTCAGCTATCACCGGTCCCGATTGCAGGCCACCACCGCCGGAACCGGGGGCATGCTCGCGGTCGGCATGCCCGAGGCGGACGTCCGGACCTTGCTGGCCGACAGCCCCGGCATCTCGATCGCGGCGGTGAACAGCCCCAGCGCGGTCACTCTCGCCGGCGACAGCGCCGATCTGGAGATGCTGCGCGATATGCTCTCGGCGACAGGGACTTTCGCGCGCATGCTGCGAGTCGAGGTGCCTTATCACAGCCATCTGATGGATCCGATTCTGGCGGATCTGGCCGACGCGCTGGCGGAGCTGACCCCGGGAGCGGCCACCGTGCCCAGCTATTCGACGGTCACCGCCGACGCGCTCGAGGGCACCGCGTGGACCGGGGCCTACTGGTGCCGCAACGTACGCGAACCCGTACGCTTCGCCGACGCGATATCGAGCCTGCTCGACGCCGGACATCGGGTCTTCGTCGAGGTCGGGCCGCATCCGGTGCTCAGCGGCAATATCCGCGAGCTGCTGATCCACCGCGGTGTGGTCGGCGCGGCGGTGAGCACGCTCTCGCGCGACCGCGACGACCGCCGCCACATCCTGCAGGCGGTGACGGACCTGTATGTCGCCGGTTCCCTCGACGGCACCAGGGTCCCCGGACATCCGGAGGCGGCGCGGTCGCCGTATGTCGCGCTGCCGAGCTACCCGTGGCAGCGCAAGCGGCTGTGGCACGACGAGCCGATCACGACGCGCGACAAACTCGGCGCCGCGAACAGCCCCGCGCTGCTGGGCGAGACCACGGTCGGCGCCGGATCGGAATGGGAAGTGCAGCTGTCGGTGTCGCGACTGCCGTGGCTTCCGGATCATGTCGTCGACGGCCATGTGGTGCTGCCCGGCGCGGCCTACCTCGACGCGGCCCTCAGCGCGGCGGCCGAGCGGACGGGCCGCAGCCGGATCGGGCTCGAGGACATCGAATTCGTCGCACCGCTGGTGATCGACGAACACGACGTCCCCGTCCTGCGCGTCACGGTGGAGGAGAGCACGCGGCGTTTCGCCGTCCACTCCCGCCCGGCCTCGGCCGAGGTCTGGACCCGCAACGCGGTCGGACGGCTCGTCGAAACCGATTTCGACACGGCGGTCGAACCGTTCGGCGCGCCCGAGGGAGCGGCCGTGGTGGCCGGCGCCGACCTGTACACGGGCCTGGCCGCGCGCGGTCTCGACTACGGCCCGGCGTTCCAGCGCATCGTCTCCGCGGTCATCGGCGGCGATACCGTGCTGGCCAGCGTCACCGGCGATGCGCCCGCGAATCCGGACCACCCGCACCTGGCTCATCCCGCGGTGGTGGACGCGGCGTTGCAGTGCGTCGCCGCGCTGGCCGCCGACAGCGGTCCCGACGCGGGCGCGATCGTCCCCGCAGCCATCGGCAGCGTCCGCCTGCTGGCCCCGCTGCCGCAGCGGCCCCGGGTGGTCGTCACCCGGCGCGGCACCGATCCCTTGCGCGCCGATATCGCCATCCTCGACGAGGACGGCGCGGTGTCGATGCGGATGACCGGGGTGGAGTTCCGCCCGGTGTCGGTGCGGCCCGATGTGGTCCATCAACTGGGTGGGGTGTTCTACCAGCAGGTGTGGGAAGAGGTCGACTACGGCGAGTTGCCTTCGGCGACAGCAGGATTGGTCGTCATCGGCATCGGCGCCGATACCGCCGAACGGGTCGCCGCCCTGGCCGGCGCGGACTCGGCGACGAGTGTGGTGCTCGCCGATGTGGACGAGATCGACGAGGAGCGGCTGCGTGCGGCGCTCACCTCGGCAACCGGTCCCCGGCACGTCGCCGTGGTGGCCTGCGGTGATGCGCCCGCCGACGGCACCGTCTACGCCCTCGCGCGGATCGCGGCGGTAGTGGAAGCGCTGCTCGCCGAGGACGATTCGACCGATCTGCGGTGCGTGGTGATCACCGAGCACGCCCTGTGCACGCCGTCCGACACGGCCACTCATCCCGAACACGGGGCGCTGGTCGGGGCGCGACGGGCGCTGCTCAACGAGCAGCCGGCGGCCGGATGGCGTCTGCTGGACCTCGACGGGGCGGGCTGGGACGACTGCCGCGCACTGGTTGTCGCCGACGACATCGGTGACGAGATCGCGGTGCGCGCGGGCACCCCCTGGGCCGTGCGGATCGCGCAGAATCTGGACGATTATCTGCGGCAGCGTGATACTGCCCGGCCGCTCACCGATCCGGAAGCCGGATTCGAGGCCGAGATTCCGCGTTCGCGGCTGCTGTCGGATCTCGCGTTGCGCGAATCCCCGCGGCGCGCGCCCGGACCGCGCGAGGTCGAACTGCGGATGGATGCCGTCGGTCTCAACTACAAGGACGCCATGAAGGTCCTGGGCGTGCTGACCGAGAAGGAACTCGGCGACACGTACTTCGCCATGACCGTCGGTATGGAGGGCTCGGGTGTGGTGACCCGGGTCGGGGCGGATGTCGACGAGGTTGCCGTGGGTGACCGGATGATGGTGTGCGCGGGCGACATCCTGCGCCGCTATGTGACGATGCCGGTCGACGCGGGCGCCTCGCTCCCGCATCGGCTCGATCCCGGCGAGAGCTACGATCCGCTCACCTGTGGTTCCGGATTGCCGTATCTGACAGCGGATTTCGGTCTGCGGACGCTGGCGCGGCTGCAACCCGGTGAGACCGTGCTCGTGCACGGTGCGGCCGGCGGCATGGGAATGGCCGCGGTGCAGGTCGCCCAGCACATCGGCGCCCGCGTCATCGGCACCGCCAGTACGGAATCGCGACGCGATCAGGTGCGGCAGCTGGGCGTCGACGATGTCCTGAACTCGCGGTCCGCGGGGTTCGCCGACGAGATCGCGGCCTTGACCGGTGGCCGTGGCGTCGATGTGGTCTACAGCTCCGCGCCGGGTGAGATCCTGCGCCAGAACTTCCGGGTCGCAGCGGAATTCGGCCGGATCGTCGATATCGGCAAGGCCGACATCTACGGCGGCGGTGTGATCGACCTGGCCCCGTTCGACCGCAACCTGACCTTCTTCGCGGTGGATATGGACCGGGCGCTGGCCCACGATCCGGAAATTCTGCGGGCGCCGCTGCGGATCGCGCAGCAGCGGCTGCAGGACGGCACCTACCGCTACCTGCCCTATACGGCGTATCCGGCCTCGGAGTTGCCGGCCGCGTTCGAAAGTGTCGCGCGCTCACAGCATGTGGGTCGCGTGGTGATCGATATGCGGGAGCAGGAGCCCGCGGTGCGGCCACCACTCGGGCATCCGGTGATCGACCCGGACGGGGTCTATCTGGTCACCGGTGGATTCGGCGGATTCGGTCTGGCCACCGCTCGCTGGCTGGCCCGCTCGGGAGCACGGCGGCTGGTACTGGTGGGCCGGCACGGCGCCGTCACGCCGCAGGCCGTCGCCCAGGTGGCGGCGTTCAGCGAGGCGGGCATCGAGGTGGTCGAGGAACGCCTGGACATCGCCGACTACGCCGCGACCGTCGCACTGCTGCAACGGATTCGGAGCACCGCGCCGCTGCGGGGCATCTTCCACGCCGCCGGTGTCGTGGACAATCTGCCGATTCCGCAGATCACGCGCGACTCGCTGAGCGGATTGTTCACCAAGGTGCGCGGCGCCTACAACCTCGACCGCGCACTCACCGCGACCGGGATCGAGCCCGACATGTTCGTGCTCTACTCCTCGATCAGCGCGCTGGGCTGCATCACACCGCAGGTCGGCTATGCGGCGGCCAATGCCGCACTCGACGGTCTGGCCGCGAGCCGGCGCGGTCGTGGTGCCGCGGCGCTGTCGGTGAACTGGGGCTTCATGGCCGGTGGCGGTATGGCCGACGGCAGTGAGGCGCTCGTCGGGTACGTCAAGATGCTGGGCTTTCGCCCGATCGATATGGATCGCGCGACGGCGTTGCTCGCGGAATGCCTCGCGCTGGACACCGCGCAGGTCGCGGTCGCCGATATCGACTGGGGTGTGTGGGCGAGCGGCGCCCGGCCCTCGGTCGAGACCCGGCGCTTCCGGCAACTGCTGGCCGATGCCGGCGTCGGCGGTGAAGGGCAGGGCAGTTTGCGCGGCGAGGTGATGGCATTGCCGCCCGAACAGCGCGCCGATTTCGCGGCCCGCCAGCTCGCCGAGCAGTTGGCAGTGGTGCTGGGCGTCGCCGTCGAGACGGTCGATATCGACGAACCGGTCACCAATGTGGGAATGGATTCGCTCATGGCCATGGAATTCGGCGCTCGTGCCGAGAAGTCACTGGAAGTGAAGATCTCCGCGCTGGAGCTCAGTCGCGGACTGTCGTTGCGCGGCATCGCGGCCCGGGTGGTCGAGCGGTTCGGCGAAAGCTCCGCGAGCGAACCGGTGGCCATCGTCGCCGCCGGTCCGGCCGACGATCCCGAGGACGAGGCGGATGCGGCATGAGTACCGGACAGATCGCCTATCCCGATATCGATACGGTGCTCGGAGATCGGACCGGCCGATTCTTCGGTGAAGGCTACAAGCGCATCGGCCACGAGATCTTCGACATCACCGTCGAGCCGCGGCCGACGGGGCCGGCACTGACCGCCGTCGCCGGGGTGCGCTACCCGCTGGACTGGTCGCAGAAGAGCACCCGGGTACTCACCCCGCACCTGAGCAGCATCGACTGTTCGATCTTCGGGTACCGGCTGCTGGCGGTGATCCTGCGCGAGTGCGGTCTGAGCGATGCCGACATCAGCCGGTGCTGGATGCCGTTCGTGCAATTCAGCAGCGGCACGGTCGCCACCGAGAACCTGGACCGGTTCCCGATCGAGGCGGCCGTCACGGGCAGTACGGCGAATACCTTGACCATTTCCGGATCATTCGGCAGCACAATGGAATTGGAGGCCGTTGTCGCGCTGCCCACCCCACCCCGGTTCCCGGCGCCGGGTCCGGCGCGGACGGTGGCCGAGTCGGTGGGCGGCTACTCGCACGGTCCGGTCTACGGGCGCAGCCAGTACCTGCGCGATATCCGCCTCGACGGCGAGGGGACGAGCGCGAGTGCGGAATTCACTCTCTCGCTGGGGGATTCGGACGCGTCGGGCACCGGAGTCGCCGATTTCTACCAGCCCTCGATCACCTTGGTCGACGCCACGGTGATCCTGGCGCAACTGTCGCAGGTCGTGCTGTACGAGCTGGACAATATCGCCCGCAAGGACAGTGAGACGTTGTGGATGCGCCGGATGACCGCGCGGGCGGAGGCGCCCCCGCCGCCGTATACGCCGGGTTCGGCGACCACGCGGATGGGGCGCTCGATGGTTCTGGGATTCGGCGGGGGTAAATGGCGGATCTCGAATTGGGAGTCGGAATTCGCCGGCTGCTCGATCCGCTACGACCTCGCCCACCAGCTACCGGCCTGATCTCGAAAAAACTTCTCTCGAAAGGCTTTCCATGTCCGGAACAAACTATCGGCGCATCGTCGTCTCCGGCACGTACTCCACCGGTAAGACGACCACGTCCACCGCGCTGGCGCTGCTCACCGGCATCCCACGGGTCGACGCCTCCTCGGCGCGCGAGGTGGTGACCGAATTCTTCCCCGGGATGCGTTTCCAGGATCTGAACACCACCGAACTGATGGCGCTGGGCTTTCGCCGCCTGGAGTTGCGCATCGAGGCCGAGACGTTGCTCGAGGCGCAGGGCAACGGTTTCATCGCCGACGGATCGGTGCTCAACGAATGGGTCTACGGTGCGACCCGCCTGATCACCGGCCCGAATCCGGGGTCCACCCGCTTCCACAAGATCGTCAAGAACACCGTGACCCTGCCGGGCCGCCCGTTCTTCCGGCGCTACCTGGACGCCTACGGCGAGATGGCGCGCCAGCGCGCCCGCAAGGGCTACGACATCTTCTTCCACCTTCCGGTGGAGGTGCCGATGGATCCCGACGGACATCGTCCGGTGGACGAGCGCTACCGTGCGATCTCCGACAGCAAACTGCTGCACACCATCAGCGAGCTGGGGGCGCCCGTGGTGACAGTGCGCGGCACCCCTGAACAGCGGCTCGAGCAGATCGTGCAGGTGCTCGACATTCCGACCGTCATGGATATCGATGTGGCGGTGAAGGAGGCGGTCGAGTTCGTCCGCACCAGCCGGGAACGGGTCCAGGAGATGATCATCTCCCAGGCGCAACCGCACACCCTGGGACGTAAGCTCCGCTTCGCCGTGCGGGTGTAGCGCGTCGGACCCCGCGGCCGGCTCGCATCGGTGCGAGCCGGCCGCGGCGCTGTGTCGCGTCCGTCAGCGCAGCGACCAGGGCGCGGCCGCTTTCTTCTCGGCCCACCGATGCGGATCGCATTCGAGTTCGGCGCGATCCCACCGGCCCAATTCGGCTGCGGCCGCATATGTTTCGCGCAGAAAGGCCGCGACCACGGCGTTCGGATCATCCGCCGTCCGCACGGTCTCGTACGGAAGGACGAATTCCCCCAGCGCGGCGTCGTAGCCCGCCCCCGGCACCTGCAGCTGCCGCTCGCGGTAGCCCTCGGGTTCGGGATATGCGTAGGCGTAGAACGCGCCTTCCTCGCCGCCGCCGGGCCAGAATCCGCAGCTGCTGAGTTCGTGGGAATACCCCTCCACCATGACCCAATCGGCACAGTGCGGCGCACCGCCGCCGTGTTCCGGCGCGGTTCGCCCCGAAAACCGGGTATAGGCGAGATCCATCGCGCCCCAGAAGAAATGCACCGGACTGGACTTGCCGACATATCCCGACCGGAATTCGCCGAGCGCGCGATTCGCATGCACGAGCTGGCGCCAGAACGTCCGCGCGGACTCCGGATCGTAGGAGGCGTGCCGGGTATCCTCGGCGAACGGAATGGACGGATCGACCTCGTTCGGCCGCCCCTGAATCCGCGTCCGCAACCCGAGCTCGTCGAGCGCCTGCATGGTTTCGGCGTAGAACTGCGCCACAGTTTTCGGTGCGAGCGCCACACTGCGCATATCGCCGGTGTCGGCGCGGATCACCAACCGATCCGCGAGAAAGTCGAATTCGATATCGAACAGCCGATCACCGTAGGGAATCGCCGGCGTCATCAGCCCCCGCGGGCTCACGAAAAGCGTGACCTGCCACCAGTGATTCAACAACGGAGCATGCGCGAGCCGAACCTTCCCCACGATCTGCATCCACATATGCAGGGTCTCCCGCGTCTGCGCCCACTCCGCAACCCGCAACCGCGGCCACGCGGTGGAATTCGTCTCCGACATATCGATGGTCCCTTCGTTGTCGATGTCGATTCGAGTCACGGATTGCGAGGAGATTCCGCCGCTACCGCGGGAAGGGTCCATAGCGCCCAACTACGAAACGACGTCCACTCGACCTCGGGCGTCGCGCGATGCAGAGCCTCGATGTCGACGCGGTAGCCGTCGGCGTCGAGGAATGCCCACATGGCGTGCATATCCGGATTGCCGATGGCCTCGAGCGACGTCTGCCGATGGACGACGGGCCGGCCCAGCGCGTCACCGATGTCGGCGGCCATGTCGGCGGGTGTGGGGGCGTCGCCGGCCAGTTCGACGCGCTCGCCGAGATAGCGGTCCGGCTCGCGCAGTACATGAGCGACGAACTGCCCGAGATCTTCTCGCGCAAGCTGCTGTAGCGGGCGATCGGAAGGTATGGGTAGCTCCAGCACGCCGTCGAGAAGCTCCCGGCGGCCACCGAGCGCGTTGTCGAAGAAATATGTCGGTGCGACGACGGTCGCCGGCAGACCACTGGCCGTGAGTTCCTGCTCGATCACCGCTTTGCTCTCGAAATGCGGAATCATCGTGTTCTGGTCCGCCGACGCCACGGAACTGAACACCAGATGCGGCACCCCCGCATCGCCGGCCGCCCCGATGATCGCCCGCCCCTGCCGGACCTCCGCATCCACACCCGTCTCGAACGGTGTGGTCAGGGCGAACACGCCCGCGACATTCGCCATCGCCGCCGCGAGCGCGGCCCGGTCGTCCAGCGATCCGCTCACGAGTTCCGCGCCGCGCTCACCGAGCCGCTGCGCCCCACGGCTCCGCGGATCGCGCACCATCGCGCGCACCGCCACCCCGCGCGACAGCAATGCGTCGGCAACAGCGCCGCCTTGTCCCCCCGTAGCTCCGAGTACCAATACTGGCGGATGTGTCACCGCACTCCAATCCGGTCGATTGGTCAGAAGTACCGACAGGCTACGTCAGCGCAATCGAGAGTGACGCGACCTACACCACCGGCGCCGAACGTGTGGTGGACGGTGGGGGGCACCCAGTTGTGACATCCGGCCGCTCGAGCGCTTCGGCAGTCATCCCAGGAATCCGCCGTCGGCGTGCACCACAGTTCCGGTGACGGCGGCGGATTCGGGGGTGCACAGCCATACGATGGCGGCGGCGACCTCGTCCGGTTCGAGGATGCGGTCGAGGAGTTGGTGAGAGGCGAATTCCTCGACGGTGTCGAGGTGGTAGATGCGGGCGGTTTCGGTGAGCAGGGCGGTGCGGGTGGAGCCAGGGGAGACGGCGGTGGCGGTGATGCCGGTGCCGCGCAGATCGTGAGCGAGTCCCTTGATCAGACCGACGACGGCGTGTTTGGCCGCGTTGTAGCCGGAGAGATGCCACATGCCGTGATGGGCGGCGGCGGAGGCGAGGGCGATGAAGCGGCCGGTGCGAGGTTCGGGGCGAGCGAGCATCGCGGGGATGGCGACCCTCGCGAGGTTGGCGATGCCGTGGACGCCGATGTCGAACATGGGCTCCCAGTCGGAGTGGGTGGTTTCCCACAACGGCCGGCCGCCGGTCATGACGGCCGCGGCGGCGACGGCCGCGTCGAGCCGGCCGAACCTGTCCAGCGCGATTTCGACTGCGCCGCCGAGGCTTTCGACGTCGCGCACATCCGCTTCGACATCGACGACCGTCCCCGCGTGCGCGGCGGCCACCGCCGCGAGCTGGTCGCGGGTGCCGAGCGGGTAGCCGAGAGCGGGATCGTCGCGGCAGATGTCGACGGCCACGACGCGCCAGCCCGCGGCGGCGAGCCGGTGCACGGTGGCGGCGCCGATGCCCCGGGCGGCGCCGGTGACGATGGCGACCGGGGCGGGGGCCACTACATGCCTCGGGTGAAGCCGTCGGGGACGATGACGTCGTCGGGGGTGAGGTCGTGGATGGAAGCGTGGCCGAGTCCGTACAGGGCGGAGTCGATGCCTTGGCGGATGACCTCGAGGACGTTGTGGACGCCGCGGTCGCCGGCGGCGGCCATGCCCCACAGGTAGGGGCGGCCGATCATGACCGCGTCGGCGCCGAGGGCGAGTGCCTTGACGACGTCGCTGCCGCGCCGGATTCCGCCGTCGAGCAGGATTTCGACCTGTCCGCCGACGGCCTGAACCACGCTGGGCAGCATGCGGATCGCGGCCGGGGTGGTGTCGAGGTTGTTGCCGCCGTGGTTGGAGACGGAGATGGCGGTGGCGCCGATGTCGACGGCGCGTTTGGCGTCGTCGGGGCGGCCGATGCCCTTGATGAGGAACGGGCCGTCCCATTGCTGCCGCAACCAAGCCAGGTCGTCCCAGGTGACCGGTGGGGTGCCCATCCATTCGCCGTAGGCGCCGAAGAAGGTCGGGCCCTGCTGCCCGCGCGGGACGAGGTTGGGGGTGGTGAGGTCGGGGAGTTTGCCGGAGCGGGCGAAGCGCAGCAGCCAGCCGGGTTTGGTGACGACCTGGGGCGCGAATCGCACCGCGGTCTTCAGGTCGATCCTCTCCGGCAGTGGCGGGCTGCCCCAGTCGCGGGCGGTGGCGAACACCCAGTCGAGTGTGACGATGATGCCTTTGGCGCCGGCTTCTCGGGCGCGGTCGAGGCGGGCGACCATGTCGTCTTTGCTTCCGAGCCAATAGATTTGGAAGAAGGTCTTGTCGTTGGCGGCGATGACCTCCTCGATCGGTTTGGAGCCGAACGACGACAGGCCGAGCGCGGTGCCCGACATCGCGGCCCCGCGTGCGACGCCGACCTCTCCCGCGGGGTCGACCGCTTGGACGCCGGTGGGGGAGCAGATGACAGGCATCGAGATGTCTTGTCCGAGAACGGTGGTGCTCAGGTCGCGGGTGGCGGGCAGGTCGGCGATGTGCGGGCGCAGGCCGAGTTCGGTGAAGGCGGCGGCGTTGTCGTCGAGGGTGGCGCCGGCTTCGGAGCCGGCGAGCAGGGCCAGGTAGACGGCCTTGGGGACGCGCTTCTTCGCGCGGCGCTGGGCCTCGGCGACCGATTCGAACCAGTCACGGGTGCTTGCCATGAGAATCCTTGTGCTGAAAGTGAAGTGCGTGCTGCGAGCCGTTGGTGTTACCGAAGCGACTGAGGGTCTTGAACAGTTGGGCAGGAGGTACAGCAGGCCGCGACGAGACTTCGTTTGGTCGGATGGTTACGGAGGTCAGGTGAGCCCGGCGAGGGGGCTGGTGTCGCACGCTCGATCGGGAGCGGTGGTGCGACCACGCGTGGGTATGCCGAGGGCTACCGCTCGACGGGGTGCTGCGGTGCGCGAATGGTTCTTGTCCGGCTGCGGTTTCGCGCCGACGCCGGCCAGGGCGAGTTCGGCGTTGCCCTTGACGCATTCGGGGTCCGGCCCGTCCAGGGGTAGTCCGGTGAAGAATTTGGCGGCCATGCATCCGCCCTGGCAGGCGTCGTAGGCCGAACACGACGTGCACGCGCCACCGGTCTGTGGTTGCCGCAGCCGCTCGAACAGATCCGATGTGCGCCAGACCTTTTCGAATCCACCGGTGTAGCGGACGTTGCCCGCGAGGAATTCGTCGTGGATGGCGAACGGGCAGGCGTAGACGTCGCCGACCGGGTCGACCAGGCACACCACGCGGCCCGCGCCGCACAGGTTCAGTCCGGCGATCGGGGTGGAGCCCAGGGCGTTGAGGTGGAAGAACGAGTCGCCGGTGAGCACGCCTTCGCCGTGGGCGACGAGCCAGTCGTAGATCTGCAACTGCTGGGCGGTGGTCGGGTGCAGCTCGTTCCATACGTCGGCGCCGCGTCCGGACGGGCGCAGCCGGGTGATGCGCAGCTGGGCGCCGAACCGGTCGGCGATGGCCTTGAACTCGTCGAGCTGATCCACGTTGTGGCGGGTCATCACGACCGAGATCTTGAAGTTCTCGAACCCGGCGTCGGCCAGGTTGCCCATGGCCCGCATCGCGGTGTCGAAGGATCCGGGACCGCGGACCGCGTCGTTGACCTCGGCGGTGGCGCCGTCGATGGAGATCTGCACATCCACGTAGTCGGTGGCCGCCAGCTGCCGGGCCCGCTCGGGGGTGAGCCGAATCCCGTTGGTGGAGAACTTGACTCCCACATGATGGGCGACCGCGTAGTCGAGCAGTTCCCAGAAGTCGCCGCGGACGGTGGGTTCGCCGCCGCCGATGTTGACGTAGAAGACCTGCATGCGTTCGAGGTCGTCGATGAACGCCTTGCATTCGGCGGTCGACAGCTCGCGCGGGTCGCGGCGGCCCGACGACGACAGGCAGTGCTCACACGCGAGGTTGCAGGCGTAGGTGAGTTCCCACGTCAGGCAGATCGGGGCGTCGAGACCGTGTTTGAAATGTTCGACCAGTTTCATCGGTGATCCTGTTCCTCGGCACCGGCGGGGCGCGGGACTATGGTGCCCGCCTGCAGCAGACCGGCGAGCGCCTTCACATAGCTGGGACGTTCGGTCTCGGCCACCCCCGCGGCCGCCAGCGCGGCGGCCGCGTCGGGCTGCTCGGCCAGTCCCTGCACGACCGCCACCAGCTGCTTCGTTTTCAGAAACGACAGCCGCCGGGTGGTGAAGTCGTAGACCAGCGCTCCGAACGGCTCGGGCCGCAGCGAGATCGAGAGCGCGAGCCGATAGGAGCCGGCCGGATCGAAGCCGTCAGTAGACACCGCACATGCCATCGATCGAGACATCCTCGACGAGCAGGTCGTCTTCGACGAGCGCGTCCTCGGCGGGGACTACTGTCTGGCTGGTGATGGGTTCGTTCATGACCGCTCCTAGGGGATGGGATCGGGGTAACGGGTGTGAGGCACAGCATAATGTCACCGAGTGACAAAATGGAAGGGGTGACGGCGGAAAAACCCGTCACGCCTCGCGTCAGGGCGGGGCGCAAGCCCTCTACCAGCGCGGACGAGTTGGAACGAGTCGCATTCGAATTGTTCGAACAGCGCGGGTTCGACGACACCACCGTCGAGGACATCGCGGCCGCCGTCGGTGTCAGTAAGCGGACCTTCTTCCGCTACTTCGAATCGAAGAACGACGTCGTGTGGGGCAATTTCAGCGACCAGCTGCAGGCGATGCGCGATCTGTTCGACCGGTGTCCGCCCGAACAGCCGGTCGCCGACGCGGTCCGCAGTGTGGTGGTCGAGTTCAACCGCTTCGACCCGGCTCAGGTGCCCTGGCACCGCAAGCGCATGGAGTTGATCCTGAAAGTGCCCGCGCTGCAGGCGCATTCGACGCTGCGCTATCAGGAGTGGCGCAACGTGGTCGCCGAGTTCGTGGCGGCCCGGCTGGGGGTCGGCACTCGTGACCTGCTCGCTCAGGTCGCGGGACACTGTGCCCTCGGTGTCGCGATCGCCGGATACGAACATTGGCTCGACCATCCCGATCAGGAACTCACCGATATCCTCGACCGTGCGCTGCGGAGCTGGGGTTCCGGATTCGGCGCCCAGGCGGTGACCGCGGAGGGGTAGGGACTACGTAGGAACGCGCTGCGTAGGAAAAGTACGTAGTTCTACGGTGGTCGATCGCCCGAGTGGAAGGAAGGCTGGACCGAAGTCAGGCCGGCACTACCGCTCGGGGACGAAGATGAACGCAGAGAATCGGCAGCGGCGCTGCGGTGGCAGCGCGACCTCGGCCCTCCCGGCGCCGTGCTGAGGCCCGGCAGGGGAGGCGACGCCGCGCACAACGATGTGCACGTGCGTATCTGGCTGGGTGGCACGGCCTTCGATTACCGGACCGCCGCCGCGGCGGTGGACAACATCGTCCGGGACTGGCGGCGCAAGCGCTGGTGCACGCTCGAATTCGTTCTCGGCACGATCGACGGGCGTCTCCCGGAGACCCGCTTGCCGAACGAGCGGCTATTCCTCGGACCGTAAATCGGAATTACGCGCATGACATCTCCGGTATCGCGGCTCGTGGTGTCCTTCGCGGAATCGGTCGTATCGGAAGGTTATGCTCGGAGCCTGCCGGAATTCACGGCGAGTGCCGGACAGCAAAGGCGCTGTTCAGTAGTATCGACAAGGTGTGGTACAACGGTTTTCCGCACAGCGTGGGCCGTAACAGGTCACTCCGCGTGACATCGTCGTGCGCAGGAGTGAAACAATGCTCGCCGGGGCGGCGTCCCCGGGTCGGACACAATGCCGACACAAGCTTCCGAAACCGTGGCGTGGCGGGGGGATCGACCCGCTCGACAAAACGCCTTCCACTTTAATACGGACAAATCGCTCGTAGTTCCTACCCATCCGACAGGGCCTTCATATGCCTTGTGCGAGTGGGGTTTTCGGGCCGCCCGGAGGTCGGGTGGCACGTCGTCATGGTACGGCGATGAGTTGTCTCATCAGTGCTCGCCAAGCTCGGTGAGAGGGGGTCCTCAGCTACGCAGGGCAGGCACGCGGTCTCGATAACGTCTCCAATCGCACGGTGGCCTCTCCTCGTTTCCGATCGGGGTGACGTCCCGTGCGCTGAATCGCGCGTAAAAAACGGGTTACGGACGCTCGTGTCGACTCGGCGAATGTCTACTCGGGAATCCGGCAGCTCGGGGAATCGCAAATGTAATTGCATTCGCAATCAAATGCTACAGGAACGGGGAATTCCGCGCACGGAAACAGAGGTGGGTGTGCGCTGCTCCGTGTCTCGGAATTCGAGGAGGGGTTAGACGATGAGTCCGGATTCAGCCATGCCGTCAGACCGAAATCCTGATCTGATTCCGCTTTCCAGAGCGCAATACGGAATGTGGCTGGCGGACAACCTGCCCGGCGGACCGAACGTCAACATTGCCCACTACGTCGAGATCGAGGGGCACATCGACTACGCCGCCTTCAGCAAGGCGATGAACGACGCCGGCCACGAGACCGAATCGATGGTCGTCCGGGTGGTCGAAGTCGGCGGTCGTCCGTATCAGTACGTGGACCGCGGCCTCGTCTACGACGAGCCGCTGCTGGATCTGACCGCGGCCGCCGACCCCTACGCGGCGGCGATGGACTGGATGCGCCGCGATTACGGCACCAAGGCCGTCGACATGGCCCGGGACCGGCTCGTCGCGACGAAACTCATCCGGGTCGGTGCGGACCGGTATCTGTGGTACGCGCGTGCTCATCACCTCGTGATCGACGGCTACGGCGCGTTCAACCTGCTCAACCGCGCGGCCGAACACTACAACGCACTGATCGAGGGCCGCTCGCCGACGCCGCTGGCAGCACCCCGGCTGACCGAGATCATCACCGCGGAGCACGACTATCGGACGAGTCGGCGATTCGAAACCGACCGGGCGTACTGGCTGGACAAGGCGGCCGGCCTGCCGCCGGCCACGAGTTTGGCGGGGCGCTGCGCCAAGTGGAGCGAGGACGACCGCTACGCCGGGCGCACGTTGCCGTCGCCGCTGACCGAGCGGATCGACCGGTTCGCCGGCGAGCTGAACGCCTCCGCGGCGCAGGTGGTGGTGGCCGCGTTCGCCGCCTTCCTCGCGCGCATGACCGGTACCGACGAGGTCGTCCTGTCGCTTCCGGTATCCGGGCGGGTGACCAGGCGACTGCGCAATGCCGCCGCGATGCTGGCCAATATGGTGCCGATCCGGTTCACCGCGGACCCGGCGACGACGGTGGCGGAACTGATCGGCGAATCGGTGTCCGAACTCGTCCTGGCCATGCGGCATCAGCTCTACCGGTTCGAGGATCTTCGCCGCGAGTCCGATGCCGTCGACGCGGCGGCCACCTCGTTCGGCCCGATCGTCAACATCCTGTTCTTCGATTCCGAGATCCGCCTCGGCGAGGCGATCGGACGCTACCGCGCACTGACCTCCGGCGCGCTGGACGATCTGCAGCTCAACATGTACCGCTCCGGCGCCGACGCGCCGCTGTCGGTCGAACTGCACGGCAATGCCAACCTGTACGGCCAGGACGAACTCGACGCCCACGCCGGCCGATTCGCCGACTTCCTCGACCGTATGACGAACTCGCCCGCCGATGCCCGGCTGATCGACATTCCGCTGGTCGATCCGGCCGAGCAGCGGCGAGTGCTGGGCGAACTCGCGGGCCACGACGGGGCGCCCACGTCGGCGACGCTCGTCGACCTCCTCGCGCGGCAGGCCGCGTCGTCGGCATCCGCCGTCGCCGTCGACGACGGGACGACCACCCTGACCTATCGCCAACTCGACGAGCGCTCCAACCGATTCGCGCGCAGGCTCATCGCACTCGGAGCCGGGCCGGAAACGCTGGTGGCCATCGCCCTGCCACGGGATGCCGATCTGATCGTCGCCGCACTGGCGGTCGTGAAGTCCGGCGCCGGCTACCTGCCGCTGGACCGGGCGCATCCGCTCGAGCGGCTCGACTACGTGCTCGGCGACGCCGAACCGGTCGCACTGGTGACGAACCGGAGCATGTGCGACCGCCTGCCGGAAACGAGCCGCGTGGTGTTGTTCGACGACGACATCACCGAGAGCGGCGAGCCGATCACGGATGCGGAACGTACCCGTCCGCTGCGTCCCGACAACGTCGCCTACGTCATCTACACCTCGGGATCGACGGGGCGGCCGAAGGGCGTGTCGGTCACTCATCGCGCGGTCGCCGGCTACCTGACCGACGCGACGGCCGAGATCGGGGTAGGCGCCGATGACGTGTGGACGCTGTTCCATTCGTTCGCATTCGACTATTCGGTCTGGGAGATCTTCGGTGCGCTGGTCACCGGTGGCCGGATCGTGGTGGTCGACGGTCCCGTCACGCGCTCACCGGACGAGATGGTCCGTCTCGTCGCGCGGAACAAGGTGAGTGTTCTCAGTCAGACACCGTCGGCGTTCCATCAGTTCGCGGCCGCGCGACAGCGCTACGCCGACGCCGGGCAACCGGACGGTGAGCTCGCGCTGCGCCTCGTCGTCCTCTCGGGGGAAGCGCTGGACCCCGCGAGTCTGTCCGACTGGTACGCCGGCAATCCCGGCCTGCCGGTGCTGGCCAACAGCTACGGCATCACCGAAACAACGGTCTTCGTCACCTACACTCCGCTGGCGCCCGACCGCGCCGTGCCGGGCGCCCCCAGCGTCATCGGCCCGCCGCTGCCGGGTTTGCGCGTGTACGTCCTGGACGAACGCCTGCGGCCGGTGCCACTGGGTGCCTGGGGTGAAATCTATGTCGCCGGAACGCGACTCGCCCGCGGCTATATCGGCCGCCCGGGGCTGACCGCGGGACGCTTCGTCGCCGACCCGTTCGGCGCGCCGGGTTCGCGGCTCTATCGCAGTGGTGATGTCGCGCGCCGAAACATCCACGGCGAGTTGGAATATCGAGGCCGGGCCGATCGGCAGGTGCAGCTGCGCGGCTTCCGGATCGAACTCGACGAGATCCGCGCCGCGCTACTGAGCCACGGTTCGGTGGCGGCGGCGGTCGTCGTCGTCCATCTGCCCGGCACCGACGCGGCCCGGCTGATGGCCTACGTGGTGCCGGCCACCGGCGCGGACTGCACGGCCGAGGAGTTGCGCACCCACGTCCGCTCGATACTGCCGGACTACATGGTCCCCGCCCACGTCGTCGTCCTCGACGCACTGCCGCTGACCGTCAACGGCAAGGTGGACTATCGCGCCCTGCCCGAACCGGCACCGGATTCGGCGGCGGCCTACGTGGCGCCGCGCACGGCCGTCGAGGAGACCATCACCGATGTCTTCGCCGAGGTCCTGGGCGTCGCCCGGGTGGGTGTGCTGGCCAACTTCTTCGAGCTGGGCGGTAACTCGCTGACCGCCACCGGCGCGGCGGTGCGGATCGCCGAACTGACCCGGTGTGAGGTGTCGGTGCGCGAGCTGTTCGAGAAGCCGACCGCGGCCGAGCTCGCCGCCCATATCGACGGCGCCCGCCGGTCAGCACGGCCCGCGCTGCGGCCACAGCCGCGCGTCGACCCGCTTCCGCTCGCGCCCGCGCAGACCCGGATCTGGCTGATCAATCAGATCGAGCCCGAATCGGCGGCATACAACATTCCGCTGGTGCTGCGGCTGTCCGGACAACTCGACACCGCCGCCCTGCGCGCCGCGCTGGCCGACGTGATCGAACGGCACGAATCCCTGCGCACCGTGTATCCGGCCGTGAACGGCCGAGGGACACAGGTGATTCTGCCGTCCGAGGAGGTCGCCGCGGAATGGGATGTGACGCCGCGCCGCATCTCCGCCGACGAACTCGACCACCGGATCGGCGAGCTGGTGTCGACCGGAACCGATGTGCGCCACCGGCCGCCGATCCGCGTCGCACTGCTCGCCACCACCGATCACCGGCACGTCCTGGTGGTCGTGCTGCACCACATCTGCTGCGACGGGTCGTCGCTGCCGCCCCTGGCGGCCGATTTCGCCGCCGCCTACCGAGCGCGGGCGCAGGGGCACGCTCCCGACTGGGAACCGCTGCCGGTGCAGTACGCCGACTACAGCATCCGCCAGCGCATGCTGCTGGGTGACGACAGTGATCCCGACTCGCTCGCCGCGCGTCAATTGCACTACTGGACAGAGCAATTGGCGGGAATGGCGCGACCGCTGGAACTGCCGGTCGACCACCGGCGGCCGGAAGGCCGGTCCCTGCTCGCCGAGGTCGTCGACACCGCGATCACCGCCGAGACCTACGCCGGGATCGAGCGGCTCGCTCGCTCGGCGAGGGCCACCACCTTCATGGTCGTGCACGCCGCGCTGGCCGTGTTGCTGGCCCGGCTGTCGGATTCGACCGATATCACCGTCGGCACTCCGGTCGCGGGCCGTGGCGAACGCGCGCTGGAACCGCTGATCGGCATGTTCGTCAACACCGTGCCGCTGCGGACGCGAGTGCGTGACGACGAAACCTTCGCCGACTTCCTGGCGCGAGTCCAGGACATCGATGTCGACGCGTTCGCCCACAGCGACCTGCCCTACGAACGGGTCGCCGACGCGATCGAGCCGATGTCGGCGGTCGCGCAGGACCCGCTGTGCCGGGTGTATCTCGCGTTCGACAACATGGACCGCCCGACCCTCGAACTGGCCGGCGTCACCGCCGAGGTCCTGGATCCGGGACCGCAGCCGGCGAAGGTCGACCTGATCGTCACCGTCGCCGAGAACGCCCGGGCGGCAGGCGATCTCCCGGTCCGGATCAATTTCGCCGCCGACGTGTTCGACCGGGGCACGGTCGAGGAATTCGCCGCGCGCCTGCACCGGATTCTCGATTCGGTCGTGCGTGATCCGGGGCAGCGGGTCGGTGCCGTCGATGTGCTGTCGGCCGGGGAGCGCGCCGCACTGGTGCCCGCATCCGGCGGCCGGGCCGACACGCCGCGCGTACTCGGCGAACTGCTGACGATCCGGGATCCGGAGGCCGTGGCCATCGTGTCCGGCGCGCACACCCTGTCGTACGGGGAGCTGGACGCCCGGTCGAACCAGCTCGCCCGAGTGCTGATCGAGTACGGAATCGGCCCGGACGACCGGGTGGCGCTGGTGCTGTCGCGGTCGGTGGAACTCGTGGTCGGGATGTGGGCGGTGGCGAAGGCGGGCGCGGCGTTCGTGCCGGTCGATCCGCGCAATCCGGCCGAGCGAGTCGCGGCCATGCTCGCGAACGTCCGGGTCGCGATCGCCGTGACGACTACGCAGGATCTGGTGCCGCACACCACCGAGCCGGTGGTGCTCGACGATCCGCGGACCGAGGCCCGCATCACCTGCCGTTCCGCGGCCGCGGTGACCGACGGTGACCGCCTTCGCCCGTGCCGGGCGTCGAATACGGCGTACGTGGTGTACACCTCGGGGTCGACCGGCGAGCCGAAGGGCGTCGCCGTGACGCATACCGGGGTGGCGAATTTCGCTGCCGAACAACGGGAACGGTATCGCATCGGCAGTTCGGCGCGGGTACTGCAGGTGGCGGCTCCGGGCTTCGACGCGCTGGTGCTGGAACTGCTGATGGCACACCCGCACGGTGCGGCGCTGGTGATCTCACCACCGGATGTCTTCGCCGGCGAGCGGCTGGCGAAACTGATTCGCACGCAACGGATCTCGCATGCGTTCATCACGCCCAGCGTGCTGGCGACGATGTCGCCCGCCGACGTCGGTTCGTTGCGCGTACTGGTGGCCGGCGGAGAGGCGGTCGCGACCGACACCGTCGCGGTGTGGGGTCCCGGCCGCCGGTTGCACAACGGCTACGGGCCGACCGAGACCACGATCATGGTGGCGATCAGCGATCCCCTCCGCCCCGGTGACCGGGTGACGATCGGCGGTCCGATCCGCGGTGTGCGGGCGCTGGTTCTGGACGAGCGGCTGCGGCCGGTGCCCGTCGGAGTGACCGGGCAGCTGTACATCTCCGGTATTCATCTCGCCCGCGGATATCTCGATCGGCCGGCGGACACGGCAGCGGCGTTCGTGGCCGATCCGTTCGGCGCCGCGGGGGACCGGATGTATCGCACCGGCGATCTGGCGCGCTGGACCCCCGAACGCACCCTCGAATACGCCGGGCGCACCGACTTCCAGGTGAAGATCCGCGGCCGGCGCATCGAACTCGGCGAAATCGAGGCCGTCCTCGCCGGTCATCCGGACGTCGCCGCCGCGGTTGTGGTGACCGTAGAGACCGACGGCGGAGGGCGGCTCGCCGCCTACCTCGCGCCCGTCGGCGACGGTATCGACGTGGCCGCCGTGACCGCGCACGCCGCGCGCCACCTGCCGGCCCCCATGGTTCCCGAGGCGGTGACGGTACTCGACGCCCTCCCGCTGACCACGGTGGGCAAGGTCGACCGCGCCGCCTTGCCCGCGCCGGTATTCGACAGTGCGCGAGCCGATTTCGTCGCGCCCCGCGATGCGGCCGAACAGCTCGTCGCCGATGTGTGCGGCGCTGTGCTGGGTATCGACCGGGTCGGCGTCGCCGACAACTTCTTCGCCCTCGGCGGCAACTCGCTGTCGGCGACGCGGCTGGCCGCGCGGCTGGGTGCCGCGTTCGGTGCCGAGGTGTCGCTGCACACCGTCTTCGACGCCCCGACCGTCGCGGCGCTGGCCGCGGCGCTGCGCACCATCGACGCCCCCGGGCGGGAACCGCTGCTCCCGCAGCCGCGCCCGGCGCGCATTCCGCTCTCGCCGGCCCAGGCCCGGATGTGGTTTCTCAACCAGTTCGACACCGGCTCCGCGCTGTACAACATCGCCCTCGTGGTGGGCATGACGGGACCGCTCGATGTGGCGGCCATGCGCGCGACCGTCGCCGATGTACTGGAACGGCACGAAGCGTTACGTACCGTGCATCCGGACAGCGACACCGGGCCCTACCAGCTGATCGTGCCGGTGCGGGAGGCGCTGCCGCCGCTGGAGCCGCAGGCGGTTCCCGCGGCGGAGCTCGAAGCGCGGATCGCCGCCACGGCCGCCGCCGGATTCGACGTCACCCGCGACGTCCCGTTCCGGATCGCCCTGCTGCGCACCGCCGCCGAGGAACACACGCTGGTCCTCGTCGTCCATCACATCAGCTTCGACGGATCCTCGCTCGCACCGCTGGCCGCCGACCTGATGACCGCCTACGAGGCGCGCCGCGGGCAGCGCGCGCCCCGGTGGGAGCCGCTGCCCGTGCAGTACGCGGATTACGCGCTCTGGCAGGGCAAGCGGCTCGGCACCGAGGACGATCCGACCGCTCCGGCCGCCGTTCAACTCGACTACTGGCGCGCGGCGCTGGCCGATCTGCCCGAAGTGCTCGATCTGCCCACCGACCGCCCCCGCCCGGCGCGTCAGAGCTTCCGGGGCGCGACGGTGTCGTACACCCTGCCCGCCGATCTCGGGCGTGAGCTGACCGCGCTGGGCCGCTCGCGCGATGCCACGGTGTTCATGGTGCTGCACGCGGCGTATGCCGCACTGCTGGCACGGCTGTCGGGCGGTGACGACATCGCGGTCGGCACACCGGTGGCCGGGCGCGGAGAACCGGGCCTCGAACGCCTGATCGGCATGTTCGTCAACACTCTGGTGTTGCGGACGCGCATCGATCCCGGCGCGTCCTTCCGCCGGATTCTGGAGCAGGTCCGGGCAACCGATCTCGCCGCCTTCGGCCATGCCGACATCCCGTTCGAACGTCTCGTCGAGGTGCTGAATCCGCCTCGCTCCACGGCGCACGCGCCGCTGACCCAGGTGGGTTTCGCGTTCCACAACATCGACATTCCGACGGTGCGGTTCGAAGGGCTGACGGTCGATGCCCGCACCGCGGACCCGAGCGTGGCCAAATACGATCTGCACCTCAATCTCGTCGACACCGCGCGCCGCGACGGCGAGCCCGGTGCGATGGCTCTCGAATTCTCCTATGCGACAGATCTGTTCGACGAGTCCACGATCCGCTCGATGATCGACCGATTCGTTCTGTTGCTGCGCGCGGTCGTCGACCGGCCCGACCGTGCGATCG
Organism: Nocardia sp. 852002-51101_SCH5132738; assembly: GCF_001665695.1. Classification (NCBI taxonomy): domain Bacteria; kingdom Bacillati; phylum Actinomycetota; class Actinomycetes; order Mycobacteriales; family Nocardiaceae; genus Nocardia; species Nocardia sp. 852002-51101_SCH5132738. The sequence goes on from NZ_LZML01000183.1 coordinate 155,770, forward strand.
GCGATATCGATCTGCTGACCGAGGAGGAGGCGCGCGAGCTGGCCGTGCGGGAGACCGGCGGATCCATGGCGCCGTCCTCGGCGACGATCGCCGAGCTGTTCGCCGCCCAGGCCGCGGCGACACCGCGCGCGATCGCCGTCCTGGACACCGGGGACGGCACACGACTCGGCTACGGAGAGTTCGCGGCCCGGGTGAACGCGCTCGCGCGGGCGCTGATCGACCGCGGAGTCGGCCCCGAAACGGTTGTGGCCGTGGCGATGCACCGGTCCGCCGACCTGCTGACCGCCCTCTACGCGATCCATGCGGCGGGTGGGGCATATCTACCGGTGAATCCGGAACACCCACTCGATCGGGTGCGCGCCGTGCTCGGCGCGGCACGGCCCCGGGCGGTCCTCACCCGCCGATCCGACGAGGCGAACCTGCCGGGCGACATCCCGGTCTGGGATGTCGCCGAACTCGGCGCCCGACCACTCGACACCTCGCCGGTGACCGACCGCGACCGGCTCGGGCCGCTGCGACCGGAGAATCTGGCCTACGTCATCTACACCTCCGGCTCGACCGGAGTGCCGAAGGGCGTGGCGGTATCGCATGCCGCGGTGGTCAATCAGCTGCGCTGGCTGCGCGAGCACTATCGGCTGGGCGACGACGTCATGCTGTTGCGGACGCCGGTCACCTTCGATCTGTCGGTGTGGGAACTGTTCTGCGCCTTGACCTGTGGCGCCGAGTTGGTGATCGCCGGCCCGGGCGCGGGCGCCGACCCGGAGGCGGTCGCGCGGTTGATCGCCGAACATCACGTCACCACAGCCGATTTCGTGCCCTCGCTGCTCGCCGCGTTCGAGGAGACGGCGGCCCGTCATCGCTTCCCGGATCTGCGGCGCGTCCTGTGCATCGGCGAAACGCTGCCGGCCGACACCGTGCGTCGCTTCCGGGAACTCAGCGATGCGCGCCTCGACAACCTCTACGGGCCGACGGAGGCGGCGGTCAGCGTCACCGCCTACCACGTCGACGGTATCGACGGCGGTACCGTGCCGATCGGTACGCCCGAGCCGAATGTCGTGGTGCACGTGCTGGATTCGCGCCTGCATCCGGTACCCGCAGGGGTCACGGGGGAGCTGTATCTGGGCGGCGTCCAGCTCGCTCGCGGCTATCACCGCCGCCGCGATCTGACCGCCGCGACCTTCGTCGCCGACCCCCTCGCCGGTGTGCCCGGGGCCCGCATGTACCGGACCGGTGACCTGGTTCGGTGGGGAAAGGGCGGCGTGCTGTTCTACGTCGGGCGCGCCGACGACCAGGTCAAGATTCGCGGGCTGCGCATCGAACCGGGCGATATCGAGGCGGCGCTCCTCGCGCACGAACAGGTGAGCGCGGCCGTGGCGCGCGTCTGCGCCGACCGCGGCGAGCAACGCCTGATCGCCTACGTGGTCGCACCGGAGACCGTGGATGCCAGGCAGCTTCGCCGCCTGCTGCTGGACCGCCTGCCGGCCTACATGGTGCCCGCCGCGATCATCCGGATCGACGCGGTGCCGCTCACCGCCAACGGGAAGATCGACTACCGGGCGCTGCCGGTTCCGGACGCGATCGGGCAGGCGGAATACCGTGCGCCCCAGGGGATCGTGGAGCAAACGGTCGCCGAGGTCTTCGCCGAACTGCTCGGCGTGGCGGCCGTGGGCGCGGACGACGACTTCTTCGACCTGGGCGGCAATTCGCTCGTCGCCACCCGCGCCCTGAGCCGGATCGGCGGCACGCTCGATGCATCCGTGCCGGTGCGGATGATCTTCGAAGCGCCCACGGTCGCCGAGCTCGCCGAGCGCATCACCCGGCTGCGCGGCGTGCCCGCGCTGCCCGCCCCGGCGCCCGGGCCGAGACCGGAGCGCCTGCCGTTGTCGACGGCGCAGACCCGGATGTGGTTCCTCAACCAATACGACCCGCAGGCACCGGGATATATTGTGCCGCTGGCGGTTCGGCTCGAGGGCGCGCTCGACGCGGACGCGCTGGCTGCCGCGGTCGTCGATGTGGTGGAACGGCACGAGAGTCTGCGCACCGTGTACCCGGCGGTCGACGGCGTGCCCACGCAGGTGGTGCTGGATGCGGCCGCCGTCGTCGCGGAGTGGGACCTGACACCGCGGTGGATCGACGAGCGGGAGCTGGCCGACCGGTTGGCCGCGCTGTCGACCACCGGATTCGACGTATCCGAGGCAGTGCCGGTGCGGGTGGCGCTGTACCGGTTGTCGGACACCGTCCGGGTGGTCGCGATCGCGGTGCACCACATCAGTTGCGACGGCTATTCGGTGGCGCCGCTGGCCGCCGATCTGGTGGCGGCGTACAGAGCGCGGACCGGCGACCATCCGTGGGACCGGCCGCCGCTGCCGGTGCAATTCGCCGATTACGCCCTGTGGCAGCGTGCGATCCTCGGCTCGCCCGGCGATCCCGAATCTCCGGTTGCCCGGGATATCGCCTACTGGCGAACGCGACTCGCCGGGATACCGGAACTCCTCGAACTGCCCGCCGACCGCCCGCGCCCGGTCGAGCAGAGCCATCGCGGCGCGCTGATCCACGCCGACATACCGGCGGAATTGCAGAGCCGGGTCGAATCGCTGGCCCAGCGCGCTCGCGCCACCACCTTCATGGTGGTGCACACGGCGCTCGCGATACTGCTGTCGCGCCTGTCCGGCAGTGACGACGTCACCGTCGGCGTACCGCATGCGGGCCGCGGTCATCGGGTGCTCGACGAGCTGGTCGGCATGTTCGTCAACACCTTGGTCCTGCGCACCCGTGTCACCCTCGATCAGACGTTCACCGGATTGCTGGATGTGGTGCGCCGCAGTGATATCGAGGCCTTCGACCACGCCACCGTGCCGTTCGAGCAGCTGGTCGACGCACTGCGCCCGGCCCGCTCGACCGCGCATTCGCCGTTGTTCCAGGTGATGCTCGCCTACCAGAACATGGTGCGGGCGCGCGTGGAGCTGCCGGAACTCACCGTCGAAACACTCGATGCGGGAGACAGTTCCGCGATCTACGACCTGCTGTTCATGGTGACGGAGGACCACGGCCCCGAGGGTGAGCCGGCCGGAATGACGCTGCGACTGACCTACGCGACCGACCTGTTCGGCGCGGAGTCGGCGCAGCGCTTCGCGGACCGGTTCGTCCGCCTGCTCGACGGGCTCACGACCGACGCCGACGCGCCGCTCGGTGAACTCGATCTGCTCGATACCGCCGAACGGGAGCTGGTGCTCAAACGCTGGAACGACACCGGCGACCCGGTGTCGGTGGGCCGCACGCTGGTGGACGGATTCGGCGAACAGGTGCGCCGCACTCCGCACGCTCCGGCGATCCTGCCCGCCGACGGTGAGGCGCTGACCTACACCGACTTCGCCGACCGCGTCCACCGGCTGGCCCGATGGCTTATCGCGCGCGGTGCGCGTACGGAAACGCATGTGGCCGTGGCGGTTCGACGCTCGGTCGACCTCGTGACGGCGCTGTACGCGGTGCTGGAGTCGGGCGCGGCCTTCGTGCCGATCGATCCACAGCAGCCGAGCCGGCGCGTCGCCGACGTGCTGGACGCGGCACGGCCGCTCCTGGTTCTCACGACGTCGGCCGACGGCGCCGGCCTGACACCGGAATGTTCGCGGGTGGACCTGGATCGGCTGGATCTGTCCGGGCTGTCCGGCGACCCGATCACGAATGCGGATCGCCGGGCGCCGCTGCGGCCGGAGAACGTGGCCTATGTCCTGTTCACCTCCGGCTCCACCGGTGTGCCCAAGGGCGTGGCGCTGACCCACGCCGCCACCGCTGGTCAGCTGGCCTGGGCGCAGCGGCAGTGGCCGCACGGCGCCGGCGATACGGTGCTGCACAAGACGCCCGTCACCTTCGACATCGCGGTGTGGGAACTGTTGTGGCCGTTGCAGACCGGCGCGCGCATCGTGATCGCCGAACCCGAGGGGCATCGCGACCCGGCCTATCTCGCGGAGTGCATCGCGAACCGGGAGATCACCACGGTGCACTTCGTCCCGTCGATGCTCGACGTCCTGCTCGAAGCCGTCGACGGCACCGAGTTGGCTTCGGTGCGAAGGGTTTTCGTCGCAGGGGAGGCGCTGGCGCAGTCCACCGTCGATGCTGCGGCGCGCGTGTTCACCGCGGCGGAGGTGGTGAACTGGTACGGCCCGGCCGAGGCGGAGGTGGTCACCTCCGCGCGATGCTCGCCCGGTGTGACGGTCCCCGCGACGGTCCCGATCGGCACACCGGTCTCCGGCATGCGGGTGTACGTGCTGGACCGCAGGCTGCGCGCGGTGCCGGTCGGCGTCGTCGGCGACCTGTACGTCTCGGGTGTGCAGCTGGCGCGCGGTTACCACGGCCGCGCCGATCTCACCTGCGCGGCCTTCGTCGCGCATCCGTTCGGCGCACCGGGGGAGCGGCTCTACCGCACCGGGGATCTGGTGCGGTGGACCCGATCGGGCCGTCTGGACTTCCTGGGCCGCAGCGATTTCCAGGTGAAGGTCCACGGCCAGCGAGTCGAGCCGGGGGATATCGAGGCGGCGGCATGTGCCCTCCCGGAGGTCGTGCGCGCGGTCGCGATCGCTACCGCGGAACGAATCGTGGCCTATGTGACGCTCGGACCGGGAGCGGCGATCGACGGCCGCGCGATCCGGGACCGGCTCGCGCGCCGGCTGCCGTCGTATCTGGTTCCGGGGCGCGTCGAGGTGCTCGACCGGATGCCGCTCACCGCGAACGGCAAACTCGACCGGGCCGCGCTCCCGCAGCCGGAGTTCGACGACGTGGCGGACTTCGTGGCCGCGGGCACCGATCACGAAGCGGCACTGGCCGATATCGTCGCCGCGATCACCGGCGCGGAGCGGGTGAGCGTGGCGGCGAATCTGTTCGAGATCGGTGTCGACTCGCTCTCGGCCGCCCGGGTGGCCGCGCGTGCCGAGGCGGCCCTCGGGGTGCGGGTAGGGATTCGCGATATTTTCGAGGAGCCGACGATCGCCGGGTTGGCGGCTCGCCTCAGCCGGCGTGCGCGGTCGTCGCTGCTCCCGCTCGCGCCGCGGCCGCGCCCGGCCACGGTCCCACTGGCGGCGGCACAACGGCGGCTGTGGTTCATCAACCAGTTCGATCCCGCCTCGGGGGCCTACAACATCGGCTTCGCCGCGCGGTTGACCGGCGCGCTGGACCTGGGCGCGCTGCGTGCGGCGTTCGAGGACGTCGTGGGCCGGCACGAACCTCTGCGGACCGTCTATCCGACGGTGGCCGGCGAACCCTGCCAGGTGGTGCGGGATGTGGCCGCCGTGGCCGAGCGCCTGAGGCCGGATGCGGAGCCGGTCGAGGAGGCCGTGCTGGCGGAGCGGATCCGGGAGACCGTCGAGGCGGGCTTCGACGTCTCGGCCGAGGTACCGCTGCGTGTGCGAATATATCGCCTCGCTCCCGAGCAGCACATTCTGGTCCTTGCCGTCCATCACATCGCCGCCGACGGCTCGTCGATGGCACCGTTGGCCCGCGATATCTTCACCGCCTACGCGGCGCGCGTGAAAGGCGAAGCGCCACAATGGGAACCGCTTCCGGTGCACTACGCGGACTACACGCTGTGGCAGCGGGAGGTGCTCGGCGCCGAGGAGGATTCGGCGTCGGTGACGGCGCGCCAGGCCGCCTATTGGACGGCGGCCCTGGCCGATGCGCCGGAGCTGCTGGATCTGCCGACCGATCGTCCACGGCCCGCGACCATGTCGATGGCCGGGGGCAGTGTGCGGTTCGGTATACCGCCGCGGCTGCACGAGGAGATCGTGCGGCTGGCCCGGCGCGAGGGCGTGACCGTCTTCGTCGTGCTGCATTCCGCGCTGGCGATCGTGCTCTCGCGCACCGCGCATACCGGCGACGTGTCGATCGGCACGCCCGTGGCAGGGCGCGCGACGGCGGCGCTGGACGATCTGGTCGGCATGTTCGTCAACACCGTCGTGCTCCGCACGCCGGTCCGTGACGACATGTCGTTCACCGAGTTCGTCGCGCAGGTGCGCGGCGTCGACCTCGAGGCGCTCGAGCACGCGGACCTGCCCTACGAGCGGCTGGTCGATCTGCTCGACCGGCCCCGGTCCACGGCCTATACGCCGCTGTACCAGGTGCTGTTCGGCGTGCAGAACACAGGGGCCGCCCGGTTCCGGCTGCCCGATGTCGAGGTGGAGCTGATCGATCCCGGTGTCGCCCAGGCCAAAACCGATCTCACCGTCCTGCTGACCGACAATCCCGATCGTGACGGAGTCGGAATGGACGGCGAAATCATCTACGCCACCGATCTTTTCGCCGAGTCCACCGCGCGGGGGCTGGCGGACCGGTTCGTGCGCGTTCTCGACGCGGTGGTCGGTGATCCGGCCCGGCCGGTGGGAGATATCGCGCTGATCGGCGCCGAGGAGGCCGAGCGGCTGGTTCCGGCACGTGGCGACGCCGCACCCGCGCCGCGGCTGCTTTCGGAGCTGCTCGGCGCGGCCGTGGCGACCGCTCCCGAGGCGATCGCGCTGATCGACGATACTCGCACGCTCACCTACCGGGAACTTGACGATCGCGCGGAAGAGCTTGCCGCCCAGCTGGTTGCGTCGGGCGCGCAACCGGGGGTATGCGCGGCGCTGGCCGTACCGCGCTCGGCGGACTATCACATCGCCATGTGGGCGATCGTGAAGACCGGCGCCACCTTCGTGCCGCTGGATCTGCGCTATCCGCCCGAGCGGATCGCCTACTTGCTGCACGACTCCGGTGCTGCCCTCGGTATCACGACGACCGCCGCGCGCGCCGCGCTGCCCGGCGATGTGCGCTGGCTGATGCTCGACGAACCACGGGACCCGCGCGAACTCGCGGTGAAACGATCACGCGCGCCGAGGCTTCAGGATGTGGCCTATGTGATCTACACATCCGGCTCGACCGGAACGCCCAAGGGTGTGATGGTCACCCACGAGGGGCTCGCCGCCTTCGCGGCGGAGCAGCGCGACCGCTATCGCGTCGAGCGCACCTCGCGCATCGTGCAAGTCGCCTCACCGGCCTTCGACGCGGTCCTGCTCGAAGCGCTGATGGCGCACGCCGCCGGCGCGACACTCGTGGTGGCGCCGCCGGAGGTGGTCGGCGGCGCGGACCTGGCCGCGCTGATCGCGGCGCACGGGGTGACGCACGCGTTCCTGACGCCGAGCGTGCTGGCGACGATGTCTCCGGCCGAGCTCGATTCGGTGCGGATGCTCGCGGTCGGTGGCGAGAAGGTAGCGCCCGACCTGATCACGGCCTGGGCGGCCGGGCGGCGGTTGCACCACATCTACGGGCCGACCGAGACGACCATCGTGATCACGATCAGTGATCCGGTGGGCCCGGACGAAACACTCACCATCGGCGGGCCGATCCGCGGCGCGGAGGCGGTGGTGCTGGACGCGCGGCTGCGCCCGGTGCCGATCGGGATACCGGGGGAGTTGTACCTCTCCGGCGCCGCACTGGCACGCGGATACCTCAATCGTCCCGCCGTCACGGCGGCGTCGTTCGTCGCGAACCCCTACGGTGCGCCCGGAACCCGGATGTACCGCACCGGCGATATCGTCCGCTGGACCGCGCAGGCCACGATGCAGTACGTCGGCCGGCTCGATTTCCAGATCAAGATCCGGGGCCAGCGGGTCGAACTGGGTGAGATCGACGCCGCCTTGCTCGCGCATCCGGCCGTCGCCACCGCGGTCACCGTGACGCGCACCGGCCCGGGCGGGCGGACCGTGCTCGCGGCCTACATCACCACCGATCCCGCCACGACCGCCGCGCCGGGCGACATCCTGGATCGGCTCGCGGCCACCCTGCCCGCTCATATGGTGCCGGCGACCGTCACCGTACTCGACCGGCTGCCACTCACCTCGACCGGCAAAGTGGATCGAAAAGCGTTGCCGGAACCGGACTTCGAGGTAACCGCCGAGGGCACGGCGGCGATCTCGGACGAGCTCGAACGCACCGTCGCCGCGGCCTTCACCGATGTGCTGGGTGTGCCCGGAGTCGGCGCGACCACGTCGTTCTTCGCGCTGGTGGCGATTCCATCATGTCGATCCAGCTGGCCTCGCGGTTGCGGGCCGTCGGCATCGGCGTGACGGCGCGAGACATCTTCGAGCGCAAGACGGTTCGCGGTCTGGCGCAGATCGCGCAGGCGCCCGCGCGGGCAATGATCGAGGAACTGCCCGGCGGTGGCGTGGGGGAGGTGGCGCTCACGCCGATCGTGGCGTGGTTCGTCGAGCACCTCGGCGCACCGGCGCGGTTCGCGCAGTCCGTGCTGGTGCGGTTGCCGCGGGACGCGCGGGTCGACGATGTGTGCGCGACCGTGCGGGCGGTCGTCGAACACCACGATGTGCTGCGCTCGCGGCTGCGGGCGGGCCGCTGGGATGTCCTGCCGCCGAGCGCGTCCGAAAGCGCCGGATCGGTATCGATGCGAACCTTCGGCACCGGCGAGCGGCCGGGTTCGCCGGGTTTCACGGCTGTGGTGGAGGCGGCCTTCGCCGCGGCGGTCGACCGGCTCGATCCGGCGACCGGCGCGATGGTGCACGTCGTCTGCCTGCTGCCGGAACCCGGCGTGGACGCGGAGGCGCGTGCGCTCGTCGTGATCCATCACCTGGCCGTGGACGCTGTGTCGTGGCGAATTCTGTTGCCCGACTTCGCCGTCGCGTGGCAGCGGATCATCGCCGGGCGTCCGATCGAATTGGCTGCGCCCGGCACCTCGATGCGGCGGTGGGCCGAGGCGCTGGTCGCCGCGGCGGCGCGGGCCGAGGAATTCCCACTGTGGCAGCGGATCTGCTCCGCCCCCGACCCGATACTCGGACGGGCGAATATCGATCCCGCGCTGGATACCCAGGCGACCGTGCGGCACGTGACCGTCACACTGCCGGTCGAGGTGACCTCGGCATTGGTGCGCGAGGTGCCTGCGGCGGCGCACGGCACCGTTGACGACGCGCTGCTGACGGCGCTGGCCGTGGCGGTGCGGCGCCTGCGTGAACGCCGCGGCATCGACTGTCCGGCAACGAGTGTCATGCTCGAAGGGCACGGCCGCGAAGAAGGGATCGCCGAAGGGGCGGACCTGTCCCGCACCGTCGGCTGGTTCACCACCAGATATCCGGTGGTGCTCGACCTCGACGGGACGGACTCCGCCGATCTGCCCGCCGCGGTGAAATCCGTCAAGGACCAGCTGCGGGAAATCCCGGACAAGGGAATCGGTTACGGCCTGCTGCGCTATCTGAATCCCGCGATCGCGCAGCGATTCGCCGAGCTGCCGGAACCGCAGATCGCCTACAACAACCTCGGGCGCACGGGCATGGACGGCACGGATCCGGCCGATCCGGCATGGGTGCCCTCCGGCGAAACCTTCGATCAGCGAGCGGCATTCGAGCCGGAGATGCCGGCGGCGGCGGTGCTCACGATCGATGTGAACATTCTGGACACGGCAGCCGGACCGCAGCTGTCGGCATATGTCGGCTATGCCTCCCGGCTGCTCGACCGCGACGAGGTCGACGAACTCACCGGCGAATGGGTGGAGGCACTGACCACCATCGCGGCCGCGGCCGACCGGGACTGGGGACTGAGCCGCGCGGATGTGCCGCTGGTCGACGTGACCCGCGAGGATCTCGACACGTTCGCCCGCCGCTACGGACGACTCGACGACGTGTGGCCGCCGGCGCCACTCCAGGCCGGGCTGCTCTTCCACGCCGAGGTCGCCGCGGGCCGGCTCGACGTCTATCTCGCCCAATCCGTGCTCACTCTCACCGGCGAGGTCGACGCAGCCCGGTTCCGGCGCGCCGCGCAGGCCCTGCTCGTGCGCCACCCGAACCTGCGGGCCGCGTTCGCACGCACCGCTGAAGGTGTTGCGGTGCAGGTGATTCCGGCTACGGTCGAGGTGCCGTGGCGACAGGTCGCGCTCTCCGCAGGCCCTTCGGAGACAGCGGCGCTCCTCGATGCCGAGCGGGAGGCGTCCTTCGATCCGGCGGAACCGCCACTGCTGCGATTCGTGCTCGCCGAGCTGGGGCCGCGCGACTTCCGCCTGATCCTGACCGCCCACCACCTGCTGCTCGACGGATGGTCGCTGCCACTGCTGTGGCGGGAACTGATCGGCCTGTACGCGGCGGACGGGCAGCCCGGGCTGCTGCCGGATGCGGCCGCCTACCGTGAGTATCTGGACTGGCTGGCCCGGCGCGATCGTGCCGCGAGCGTGGCGGTGTGGCGCGACGCGCTGCGCGATGTCACCGAACCGACCCTGGTCGCCGATCCGCGTGCCGATGCGGCGGCCACCATGCCGGTCGATCTGCCGGTGGAGGTCGAGCGCGAGGTGAGCGCCGAGCTGGCGGAATTCGCGCGGTCCCGTGCGGTGACGATGGCGACGATCGTGCAGTTCGCCTGGGCGGTGGTCGTGGGCAATCTGCTCGGCTCCGACCGTGTCGTGTTCGGCAGTACGGTGTCCGGCCGGCCCGCCGACCTGCCAGGCGTGGAGTCGATGATCGGGCTGTTCATCAACACGATTCCGGTCGTCGCCGAGGTCCGCCGCGAGGATACGCTCGAGCAGGCGCTGACCCGGCTGCAGGCCGGCAACACTCGCCTGCTCGACCACCACTACCTCGAACTGCCGCGGATCCTGTCGGCGGTCGATGCGGTATCGCTGTTCGACACGCTGGTGGTATTCGAGTCCTATCCGGTCGACGGCAGTGGCCTGGGCGCCGCCGACATCGACGGCATGCGGGTGGTCGCGGCGGACGGTCGCGACGCCGCGCACTACCCGATCACCGTTCAGGCCCACCACACCGACCGGCTGCACATCCGGCTGCGCTACCGGCAGGATCAGGTCACCGACGCGACGGCGTCCGGACTCGCCGACCGGGTCGCACTGGTGTTGCGTGCGATCGCGAACGACCCGGGTGCACGGCTGATGACGCTGGAACTGCTGGACCACGCCGATCGCGAGGCCCTGGTCCCCGCCACCGGCGGCGCCGCAGCGGCGCCGCAACGTGCGGACCGGTTGCTCGCCGCGGGTGTGTGGTCGAATCCTGCCGCGCCGGCGCTGATTTCGGGCCGGCAGACGATGTCCTACGCCGAGCTGGACGCGCGCTCGAACCGGCTGGCGCGGTCCTTGCTCGAGCGCGGGATCGGTCCCGGTGAGCAGGTCGCCCTGGTGATGCCGCGATCGGTGGAACTCGTCGTGGGACTGTGGGCGACGGTCAAGACGGGCGCGGCGTTCCTGCCGGTCGATCCGCGCAATCCCGCCGAACGCGTTGCCCATATGCTCGCCGATTCCGATGTGCGAGTGGCGCTCACGGTCGCGGCGGCGCGGGATCTGCTACCGGACACCGTATTCCCGCTGGTCCTCGACGATCCGCGGACCGAGATCGCGATCGCCGCGACATCCGCGGCCACCGTCACCGACGCGGAACGCGTGCGGACACCGCGGAGCGCGGACGCGGCGTACGTGATCTACACCTCCGGTTCGACCGGCGCGCCCAAGGGTGTCGTGGTCACGAACGAGGGGTTGGCGAATTTCACCGCGGTGGTGCGCGACCACTTCGGCATCGACACCGCCTCACGGGTGCTGCACGCGGCGGGCCCGGGTTTCGATGCGATGGTCCTCGAGGTACTGCTGGCCCATCCCAACGGCGCGGTGCTGGTCGTCGCGGGACCGGACGCCTATGCCGGGGAAGATCTGGCGGAGGTGGTTCGGGCACAACGGGTGACGCATGCCTTCCTCACCCCGAGCGTTCTGGCCACCCTGTCCCCGGAGGGCATGGATTCGTTGCGCGTGCTCGCGGCGGGCGGTGAGGCGGTGACACCGGAGTTGGTCGCGGTGTGGGCGCCGGGACGGCGGCTGCTGAACGGATACGGGCCGACCGAGGCCACCATTTTCGCCGGGATCAGCGCGGCGCTGGCACCGGGTGCGGCCGTGACCATCGGCGTGCCGATCCGCGGAATGGAGGCCGTCGTACTCGACCCGTGGCTGCGGCCGGTGCCGGTCGGCGTGGCCGGAGAGTTGTATCTGGCGGGCCCGCAGTTGGCGCGCGGGTACGCGAACCGGCCCGGAGCGACAGCGACCGCATTCGTCGCTAACCCGTTCGGCCCCAACGGTTCTCGCATGTACCGCACCGGTGACCTGGCGCGCTGGACACCGGACTACACGGTGGAGTATCTCGGCCGCCGCGACTTCCAGGTCAAGATCCGCGGTCAGCGCATCGAGCTGGGCGAGATCGAGGCCGTCCTGGGCGAGTATCCCGGGGTCGACCGGGTGGCGGTCGCCGTGCGCGCCGACGAGCGCGGCACCGCCCGGCTGGCCGGATATCTGGTCGGCGCGGCCGGGATCGATCCGGACGAGGTCAAGGCCGTTGCGCGCCGCCGTCTGCCGGCGCATATGGTGCCCGACGTCGTGCTGCGCATCGCCGAACTTCCCCTGACCGCGACCGGCAAGCTCGATCGGGCGGCGCTGCCCGCACCGGACTTCGCGGTGCGGCGACGCCGGATCGCTCCCGGCAGCGACACCGAACAGCGCATCGCGGACGTCTTCGGTGACGTCCTGGGTGTCGGCGACGTCGGCGCGACCGACAACTTCTTCGAACTCGGCGGCACCTCGCTGTCGGCGACCCGGGCGGTCGCGCGCGTGCGCACGGCGCTGGGTGTGCACGTCGGCATCCGGGATCTGTTCGACGCCCCGACGGTCGCCGAACTGGCCGCCCGTCTCGCCGGCGCCGACCGGGCCGTCGCCGCGCGGCCGGTGCCGCGTACCCGCCCGGACCGCATCCCGCTCTCGCCCGCACAGCAGCGGATGTGGTTCCTCAACCGCTTCGACACCTCGGTCGGCGCGTACAACATTCCGCTGGTGATCCGGTTGCGGGGCGACCTCGACGTCGACGCGCTGCGCCGGGCGTGCGCGCTGGTCATCGACCGGCACGAGTCGTTGCGAACCCGGTTCCCGATGATCGACGGGGCTCCGTGCCAGGTCGTGGTCGACGCCGAGGAGGTAGCGCCCGCGCTGGTCCCGATCCGAACCGGCGAACGGGAGGTCCTCGAACGCGCGGCGGCGGTGGTGTCGGCGGGCTTCGACGTCACCCGGGAGCCGCCGGTGCGTGCCGAACTGTTCGCCCTCGGCGACCGTGACCACGTGCTGGTGATCGGCGTCCACCACATCTGCGCCGACGGGCAGTCCATGCTGCCGCTCGCCCGGGACGTGGCGGTGGCGTACGAGGCGAGTAGGCAAGGAACACAACCGGATTGGCCGCCGCTGCCCCTGCAGTACGCCGACTACGCGCTGTGGCAGCGGGAGATGCTCGGTGACGAGTCCGACCCGGACTCACTGATCTCCCGGCAGCTGCGCTTCTGGACCGGCGCTCTCGCCGGACTGCCGGAACTTCTCGAACTGCCGACCGACCGGCCCCGGCCGCCGGTGGCGTCCATGCACGGCAGCACCCTCGATTTCGAGCTGTCCGCCGACCTGCACGCCCGCGTCGAGGCCCTCGCCCGCGCGGCCGACGCCACGGTGTTCATGGTGCTGCACGCCGGGCTGGCGGTCCTGTTGTCGAAGCTGGCCGCGGTCGGCGATATCGCGATCGGCACCCCGGTGGCCGGCCGCGGCGACCGCGAACTCGACGATCTGATCGGCATGTTCGTCAACACGCTGGTGTTGCGGACGCGGGTGGCGCCGCGGCAGGAGTTCGAGGAACTGCTCGCCGCCGTCCGGGACACGGATCTGGCGGCGTTGGCGCACGCCGACGTGCCTTTCGAAGAGATCGTGGAGGAGCTGAATCCGCGGCGCTCGACCGCGCACATGCCGCTCTATCAGGTGACGCTCGACGTGCAGGATCTCAGCGCCGCCGCGCTGGAGCTGGCGGGCCTCACCGTCGAACCGATCGAAGAGGGCTTCGATCAGGCACGCGCGGATCTCAACGTCAAACTCGTCCCACGGCGCGACGCCGACGGCCGGCCGGTCGGAATGACCGGTCGCCTCACCTACGCCGCCGACCTGTTCGTCGAGCAGACGATGCGGCGATTCGCGCGGGCGTTCGTCGGCATCCTGGAGCAGGCGACCGCGAATCCCGCTGTCGCCGTGGACGATATCGATATCGTCGCACCGGACGAACGCCGCCGGATATTGTCCGCCGCCGGAACCGACGGCAGCGCGGTCCCGGAGCAGACCCTGTCCGAGCTGTTGTCCGTCCGCGTCGCGGCACAACCCGACGCGATCGCGGTGAGCGACGGTACGGCACAGCTCACCTATGCCGAACTGGATCGCCGCGCGACCCGGCTGGCCGCCCGCCTCGCCGCGCACGGCGCACGACCGGAAACGCTGGTGGCGGTGGCGCTGCCGCGGTCGGTCGATCTGATCGTCGCGCTGCTCGCCGTCGTGCGCGCGGGCGCGGCCTATCTGCCGCTGGATATCGCGAATCCGCCGCGCCGCCTGCGCTTCGTCATCGACGACGCGCGCCCGGTCGTAGTGCTGACCTCGGCCGAGATCGCCGCGCAGGTGCCCAGGTGCGCGACGCCGCTGGTGTCGATCGACGATGCCGAAACCGAATTCGACGCCGGCAGCGCTCGGGCGCCGGTGGCCGCGCGGCCGGACAACCTCGCCTACGTGATCTATACCTCCGGGTCGACCGGTACCCCGAAAGGCGTGGCCGTCACCCACCGCGACGCGGTCACACTGCTGACCCACGCCACCGACCGATTCGACGTCCACCCCGGCGACGTGTGGACGATGTTCCATTCCTACGCATTCGATTTCGCGGTGTGGGAGATGTGGGGCGCGCTGCTGACCGGCGGCCGGCTGGTCGTCGTCGACCGCGACACCTCCCGCTCGCCCGACGCGCTGGTGGAACTGGTGGCGCGCGAACGCGTCACCGTCTTGAGTCAAACCCCGTCGGCCTTCTACGGTTTCGCCGACGCCGAACGCCGATACCGGGAATCCGGCTGCGGCAGTGGTGATCTCGCGCTCCGCTATGTCGTCTTCGGCGGTGAGGCGTTGGATGCGTCGCGATTGCCGGAGTGGTTCGCCGCCCACGAGCCCGGCTCACCGCGGCTGGTCAACATGTACGGAATCACCGAAACCACGGTGCATCTGACCTTCGCCGAGGTCGACGGCCCGGCGGCGGACCGGATCGGGGTGCCGCTCCCGGGCCTGCGAATCTATGTCCTCGACGACCGGCTGCGTCCCGTACCGGTCGGGGTTCGCGGCGAAATCTGCGTCGCCGGATCACAACTCGCGCGCGGCTACCTGCGGGCACCTGCCCCGACGGCGAGCCGGTTCGTGGCGGATCCGTTCGGCCCGGCCGGCGGTCGGTTGTATCGCACCGGCGACCTCGGCAGCTGGCGGGAAACCGGCGACGGCCTGGAACTGAGCTACGCCGGTCGCGGTGACGCGCAGGTGCAGTTGCGCGGGTACCGGATCGAACTGGGGGAGGTCGAGTCGGCGTTGCTGCGGCATCCGTCGGTCGCACGGGCCGCCGCGGCCGTGCATCGCCACGAACGCGAGGTCGACCAGCTGATCGGATACGTCGTCGCCGCCGACGGGCAGCACATCGATCCGGGGGAGGTCCGGGCGGCCGCCGCCGAGGTGCTGACGAGTTACATGGTGCCCTCGATGGTGATGGTGCTGGCCGATCTGCCGCTGACGGTCAACGGCAAACTGGATCGAAAAGCCTTGCCCGCGCCCGATTTCGACACGGCCGCGCAACGGTTCGTCGCACCGCGCACGCGCACCGAGAAGATCATCGCCGAGGTGTACGAGCAGATCCTGGGCTCCGCGCGGGTCGGGGCGACCGATGGCTTCTTCGATCTTGGCGGCAATTCGCTGCTGGCCACCATGGCGGTGACCGAATTGCGAACGCGCGGTGTGACGCTCGACCTGCCGTGGATGTTCGAGGACGCGACACCGCAGGCGCTGGCCCGCCGAGCCGACGACGCCGACGGCGCATCCGGTCTGACCGTGCTGCTGCCGTTGCGCGCGAACGGATCCGAGCCGGCCGTGTTCGCCGTCCATCCGGCGGGCGGCCTGGCGTGGTTCTACGGCGGACTCGTCGAACATCTGCATCCGGATCGCCCGGTATACGGCCTGCAGGATCCGCACGTCGTCGCCGGCGAACCAGCCGCCGCCTCGGTGGATGAATTGGCCGCCCGCTATGTGTCAGAGATCCGCCGCGTCCAGCCCGCGGGGCCCTATCACTTGCTGGGGTGGTCGCTGGGCGGCCAGATCGCGCACGCGATGGCGGTTCGGTTGCGCCGCGACGGCGCCCGGGTCGGCATCGTGGCCCTGCTCGACAGTGCGGCGGTTGCGCCACCGCAGCCGCCGGCCGCGGCCGGTGAACCCGCGCCGGGGCAGCTGATGGCCGATCTGCTCGGCGGCTGGCGGGAGTTGTTCGACCTGGGTGACGAGCTCGTGGTGAGCACCCACGAACAAGCGTGGGATGTCATCCGGGGGCAGGTGATCGCGACCGGACTGTTCACCGCCGAACAGACGGATCGAGTCATGGAGAGTTTCCGCACCGCGGGCGATATCTCCGCCGCTCATCGTCCGGACGTCTTCGACGGTGACCTGATCCTGTTCACCGCCGGACAGGACCATCCGGACCACGATGCTCTCGCCGATACCTGGCGGCCCTACGTGGGCGGCGACATCCACAACGTCGTGGTCGACGCCCGCCATCTCGAAATGAGCCATCCCCGTGCGCTGGCCGTCGTCGGCCCTGTCCTCGAAAGGTTCATGGAACAATGCTGACCACTCTGCAACACGTGCGACTCGATGACGGCAGAACGGTGACGTGCACCAGTCCTGCCGAAGCCAGAATGCTGTGGGGGGAGACGACCGCCGCGGACGGGTTCTACCGGCGCGCGGCCGAATTCCTCAGTCCCGGCCAGATGGTCCTCGACATCGGCGCCAACATCGGCCTGAGCGCGATGATGTTCGCCGACACCTGCCCGGGAACCCGGGTCATCGCGGTCGAACCGGTGCCGATGACCTTCCGTTGCCTGGATCGCAATATCGCCGCGCATGTTCCCGGCGGGATATCGCTGCGAACCGCGGTCGGCGCCACGCCGGGGACCCGGGCGTTCACCTGGTACCCGCGCGCGACGGCGAATTCCGGATTCTTCGCCGATCGCGCGGCCGACGACGAGGCGACCGCCATCTATCTGCGTAACAACGGCTTGGACGACAAGGCCATCGCGGTCATCACCCAGGGGTTGCACGACGGCGTACAACTCGAGGTCGGGGTCACCACGGTGTCGGCGATCCTGGACCAGCACTGCCGCGGGTGCGAGATCGGCCTGCTGAAGGTCGATGTCGAACGCGCGGAATTGGATGTGCTGCACGGGATTACCGACGCGGACTGGCGGCGCATCCACGTCGTCGTCGCCGAGGTGCACGATCGCGACGGCCGGCTGCGCGAGATCTGCGATCTGTTCACACGTCGGGGTATGTCGGCGCAGACCCGCCAGGACCCGCATCTGGTCGGCACGGAGATGCACGAGGTCTTCGCCGTCCGCCCGCGAATCGACCGGTGAGCACCCGGCGCGCACCCGCTGAGCTCAACGCCCGGTCGCGCCGTCGATCAGTTCGCGCAGGATATCGGCGTGACCGGCGTGGCGGCCGGTCTCCTCGATCATGTGGGTGAGGGCCCAGCGGACGCTGGGCCCGGGGCGTCCCGGTCGCGGCAGTGTCGCGGCGGGATCGGTGCATCCGTCGAGCACCCGGTTCGCGTGCGCGACCGCGTCGCGATAGCGGGCGACGACATCGGCCACGCTGTCGTCCGGGGCGGCCCGGAACGTCGCCTGCCAGTCGGTCACCCGGGCGCCGAGGAACATCGAGCGCTCGACGGCGGTGAGATGGACGAGCAGACCGAGCAGATTGGTGCCCGAAGCCACCGCGGCGGCTCGGGCCTGCGGTTCGGGCGCTCCCTCGACCTTCGCGGCGACGGCGGTGCGTAGATAGTCGAGGAAGCCGCGCAGTACCGCGAGCTCATCGGTCCCGGTCCGCGGCGGCGGGGTGTCCCTTCGGCGGGCTGCGGTGGGCATGGCGGCTCCTTCGCGGTTGAGGTGCGGTCGGGTCTTCAGCCTGGCGCCGGACGTGGCGAACTGGCACGGAATCTTGCTGTTCCGGCAAGATGGCCCGAATGGCTGAGGACCCGAATGGCTGAGAACACCGACGAGGTGCTCGGTGCGGTGGGCCCGCGGTTGCGCGCATTGCGCCGCGAGCGCGGGATCACCCTCGCCGACCTCGCGGCGAGCACCGGGGTGTCGGAAAGTACGTTGTCGCGCCTGGAGAGCGGGCAGCGGCGGGCGACCCTGGAATTGCTGCTGCCGCTGGCCCGCACCTACGACGTCCCGCTCGACGACCTGGTCGGGGCTCCGCGCACCGGCGACCCGCGCATCCACCTGAAGCCGATCCGGCGGTTCGGCATGACCTTCGTGCCGCTGTCCCGGCGGCCCGGTGGCGTGCAGGCGTTCAAGATGATCATTCCCGCGTGCCCGCGACCGCTGGAGCCGACGCCGCAGACGCACGAGGGCTTCGAATGGCTCTACGTGCTCAACGGCCGGCTGCGCCTGGTGCTCGGCGACCGCGATCTGACCCTGCCGCCCGGCGAGGCGGCGGAATTCGACACGTCGGTTCCGCACTGGCTGGGCAGTGCCGACGGCGGGGTGGTGGAACTGCTCATCCTGTTCGGCCCGCAGGGGATGCGCGCGCATGTGCGTCCCGGCGCGTCCGCCGAGGGGGAGAGCCGGTGGTGAGCGGAAACCGACGACACCGCCGAGGTCGTGCGCACAGTCACGGATCGAACCGCAGTACCGTATCGGCAACACCGCCGTACGTCATCGGACAGGATGGACATCGTATGCTCCGAATCGCGTCGATCGTTGTGGCTCTTGGCTTTTCGTCTCTGATCGCGTCCGCGCCGCAGGCGGGAGCCGTGGCCGAGGCGCAGTGCGGCACCCCGCTGTCCGCCGCGGAGATCCAGACCGTCGCCGCGCTGTCGGATACCACGACCATAGGCGCCGGGCCCACCCTCGACCGGCTCGACGAGGCCGTGGCGCGAAACCATCGGATCGCCGACATACTTGCCTCCCACCATGATTGGCGCGGGTTGTTCGATGTGGGACTCGACGCCGTGGAACAGTCGCCGGTGCTGCCGCTGCAGCACGATGCCGGCGCCTTCGCCGATCCGGAATACGCCCACGCGATCAGCTACGAACTGCTGCGCCGTTTCCTGGTGAACCTGCACGCGGAATTCACCGGCGGCACGCCCGAGCCGCACTGGGCGTGGTATTTCCAGCTGGCCGGTCGATGCGACCAGTCGCCCGCCAGGGTCGCGATGGCCGGCTACAACGCACACCTGACGGTCGACCTCGCATACGCGGTCGCCGCGGTCGGCAGCAAACCCGAGAACGCGCCGGACTTCTTCCACATCGTCGACGCGATCGCCCGCAGCGGCGATCTGATCGTCGATCGGACCAGGCGGGTCTACAACGCCGACCTCGGGCCGCTGTGGCGGTTCTACTTCGTCGGCGAAGGGCTCGACCGGCTGTTCGGTCAGGGCGTGGCCACCGGGCCGCTGCTCGAGGTCGCCGACCTGGGTTACAACGTGGTGGTCTGGACCAACGGGCTGGCATTGCAGAATCCCGCCACCGCCGAGGCCACGCGCGCGGAGATCAACGCCCTCTGGTCGGCCGACGACGCGGCCTTCGCCGTACTCGCACGCCTCGGCGGTCTGTGAGCCGGGCCGGCCCCGTCAGTCGGCGGGCAGCGGGCGGCGGCCGGTGACGGTGAGCAGAATGTCCTTGGCGCACATCGTGATCGGCATCCCCGAACCCAGCGTGACCGGCGCGTCGGACGCCCGCAGTTGCCGACCGGCCAGGTCGACCCCGAAGTAGCGCAGCGATTTCGGGCTCGCATTGTCGAGCACGAGGGCGATCCGTTCCGGCGGGGCGGGCGGCAGGCCCAGGGGCTCGGTGATGTCCAGGCCGTGGATCACGTCGTGGCTCAACGCGCCGACCACGCCGCCGCCCGGCGGACGCCACGGGTGGTCGACGTTGTCGCGCAGCGACGCGAGCAGTGCGGCATCGCTCATTCGTGCGGTGTCGGCGCGCGCGGCCCGGTCGGCGTAGCGGTGGAACGAGAAGCGCGCGCCGGCCAGGCCGCGCACGAACGCCCAGGTGGATGTCCGGTAGGGCATCGTCATGTGGGCGAGCACCTCGCGGACTCGCCAGCCCTCACACAGCGAGGGCGCGGCCCACTGCTCCGGCGTGAGGGTGGCGAGCAGATCCGCGAGGCGCCGGCGCTCGGCCACGGTGTGCTCGCGCAGGAGGTCGGTGTCGGTGTCGGTGGAGGTCATGAACCCGTCGTTTCGGTCGTAGGGCAGTGGTCACCTCTGTTACGAACCCGACGCCGGGAATTCATCGGTGGGTGCGCGGAAAATCGGCGGGAGGCCGAATTCGGCGAACCGGTCGCCGCTGCCCAGGTATGTCACCTGCCGCGCTATCGATCCCGACCGCGCCTCGATCGCGAGCAGTGCGAACGGCCGCAGCACACCGTCGGTGTCGGGGCGGTACTGACCGAATCCGATCGAACCGTTCATCCGGACCGGTATCAGCCGATCGTCGATGCACGCCTCGCCCGCCGCGAAAACCGAGACGACGAGGTCGCGCCCGCTCAGTCGCCACGCGAACGGCGGCATACCGGATTCGGCGTCCTCGCACAGCAGCGCGGCGAGAGCGCCGACATCGTGGTTTTCGAAGGCCGCCACGTAGCGCCGGACCAGTTCCCGGTCGTCCGGATCGTCGGGATCGAGCGGATCCGTGGCGGACTGCCGGACCGCGGCCAGGGTGGCGCGGGCGCGTTGCAGGGCGCTGTTGACCGCAGCCGGGGTCACCTCGAGCATGGTCGCGGTTTCGGCGGCGCTGAACGCCAGCACCTCGCGCAGGACCAGCACCGCCCGCTGGCGCGGCGGCAGATGTTGCAACGCCGCGACGAAGGCCAGCCGCACCGACTCGCGGCGAATCACGCGGTCGGCCGGGTCGAGCACCCGCGCGTCGGGGACCGGATCGAGCCATCGGTCGGCGGGCACCACCGCATCCGGATCGAATCCGGTCGAGACCGGGCCCTCCCACACCAGCATCCGGCGCCGCGCCGAGCGCAGCATGTCCAGGCAGATGTTGGTGGCGATGGCGTGGACCCAGGTCGACAGCCGGCCGCGCCCGGGATCGAAGCTGTCGAATCGGGTGTAGGCGCGGATCATCGTCTCCTGCACCGCGTCGTCGGCATCGGCCGACGAACCGAGCAGACGGTAGCAGTAGCCGGTCAGCGGAATCCGCAGCGCCTCGAGTGCATCGGACTCCGACAGCGGTTCACTCGCGGATACACTCACCGTCCCATGCTCGCACCCGCGTCCGGCCGGCGACAGCGGGACCGGCCGGGTAGCTTGCCGGTCATGAAGCTACGCGCGGGCGGGGTCGATTTTCACTACGTGGAGCACGGCACGGGCCGGCCGGTGCTGGTGCTGCACGGCGCCGGCGTCGATCATCGCGAGGCCGAGGCCTGCTTCGACCCGATACTCGGGGACACCGCCGGATTGCGGCGCATCTACCCCGACCTGCCCGGAACGGGATCCACCACCGCACCCGACACGCTGCGCAGCGCCGACGATGCCCTCGACGCGCTGCTGGGTTTCGCGGACGAGGTGACCGGCGGTGGTTTCCTGCTGATCGGCCACTCGGCCGGCGGGTACTACGCGCAGGCGATGGCCGCGCGACGTGCCGATCGGGTGGCGGGCCTGGCGCTGGTCTGCCCGCTGTTGCCCGGATTGCGGGACATTCCCGCACACCGCATCGTGGCCGGGCAGGGCGATCTCGGCGACGACGATTTCCGCGGCTACTTCGTCGTCCGAACACCCGAAATGCTCGACCGCTACGAGCGTTTCGTCGCCCCGGCCGCCGCACCGGCCGATCCGGCCGCGGCCCGGCGCATCGGTGAGCGGTGGCAGCTGAGCCCGGACGGCGCACCGCCCTATCCGGGGCCGACCACGATCGTGGCCGGACGGCTGGATTCGACGGTCGGTTGTGCGGCGGCGACCGACCTGTTCGCGCGCAGTCCGCACGCGACGCTCGCCGTCGTCGACGAGGCCGGACATGCCCTTCCGCACGAACAGCCGGAACTGCTGCGCGCCCTGCTGGCCGAATGGCTCACGCGCGTGGCGCGCGCCGGCGATCGACCGTGACGTTCACCCGGCCGGTGCCGGCGGAGGCGGGACCAATCCGACATACACCTCGACATCGAATACATCGTGGTTTGCCAACGGAACGCTCGGAGAAAGGAACGCTGTGATAAGCGGAATCATTGCGGTTGTCGGAGCTTTGGCCTCGGGTCTCGGATCGATCCTCACCGGCCTGATCGGCGCTTTGCTCTGATCGAGGCTTCGCAGACCCGGTGAACCGATTCCGGCTTCGCCGGGTCTCCGCGGGCAGTTCGGCGCGCCGAGCGCCGAACTCTTGCCCGCGAGCGCATCGATGGGAAGAGTGGCCGCCGGATCTGTTCTCTCGACGAGGAGGCGCGGCGTGCGTTTCGGCATCTTCATTCCGCAGGGCTGGCGACTGGATCTGGTCGGCATCGAACCGGGGGCGCAGTGGGGTGTGATGCGGGGCCTGGCGCAGCGAGCCGACGCCGCGGACGTCTGGGAATCGCTGTGGGTCTACGACCACTTCCACACCGTGCCGGTTCCCACCGAGGAAGCGACACACGAGGCGTGGACGCTCATGTCGGCGTTCGCCGCCACCACGACGCGCATCCGGCTGGGCCAGATGTGCACGGCGATCAGCTATCGGAACCCGGCCTACCTCGCCAAGGTGGCCGCGACCGTGGATCTCGTCTCGGGCGGACGGGTCGAGATGGGTATCGGCGCCGGCTGGTACGAGCACGAGTGGCGCGCCTACGGCTACGGATTCCCTTCCGCGGGTGAGCGTTTGGGCCGGCTGGACGACGGTGTGCAGATCTTCCGTCAGGCGTGGACCACCGGCACCGCCACCCTCGACGGCAAGTACTACCGGGTCGACGGCGCCCGGGTGTATCCGTTGCCGCTCCAGCACGGCGGTATTCCGATCTGGATCGCGGGTGGCGGCGAGAAGGTCACGCTGCGCATCGCCGCGAAATACGCGCATTACACCAACTTCGCGGGCGATCCCGCGACCTTCACCCGCAAATCCGAGCTGCTGCGCGAGCATTGCGTCTCCGTCGGAACCGATTTCGACGCGATCACCCGCAGTGCCAACTTCAACACCGTGGTCGGCGCCACCGAGGCAGAGGTGCGCGAACGGCTGGACGCACTCGCCTCGCGGCTCGCTCCTGTGCTCGGGGCCGAGGCGGCGCGGAACTGGGTCGCCAACCTCTCCGCCGATTCCCTCGCGGTCGGCACACCGGAACAGATCGTCGAGAACCTGTGCCGGGTCCGCGATCTGGGCTTGTCGTACGCGATCCACAACTTCCCCGAATCGGCATACGACCTCTCCGGGGTGGAGTTGTTCGAGCGTGCGGTGATTCCCGCGCTGCGATGAACCGCCGCCCTCAGTCGATGCGCACGTCCTCCGGTGACCAGAACGCTCGCATACCGGTGATCCGCGCGTCCTCGTCGAAGGTCATCACATCGATCGGTTCGATCGTCGTTGTGCGGGAACCGGTTTCGGTGACCACCCGGAACCGGAACGCCGCCGCGCCGCCCGCGATCCGCAGGTCGAGCAGTTCGGTGCGCATATGCGCGGAATCCAATGCGCCGTAGAACTTTTCGATCGCGGCCCGGCCGATGTGCGGTGGTGAACCGAACGGATCCTCCACGGTGGCGTCCTCGCTGTAACATGCCGCCACATCGGCGGCCGACCCCGAGCCCACCGCCTCGAGATACCGGTGCACCGCTGCTCGAATCCGTTCCGCTGAAGCCATGGGACAACGAAAACACGGATCCGGCGCGGTGCCGCGGGCCGATCCCGCCTGCCGGGACGGTCGGTGAGCCGCCGGCGGGACATCCGAAGCCGCCACCAGGAAAGGGATACGCATGAACCATCGCATGGGCGCGGGTGCGGTATGAGCGCCACCGACGACCACACGGACGACGAACGCTATCGGGAGCTCGCGGCGTCGGCCCGATCCCTGCTGGCGGGGGAACACGACCGGATCGCCAACGCCGCCAATCTGTCGGCGCTCGTCTATCACGGTCTTCCCGGCCTGAACTGGGTGGGATTCTATTTCTACGACGGGAGGGAGCTGGTGGTCGGCCCCTTCCAGGGCCGCCCGGCGTGTGTGCGGATCGGGCTGGATCGCGGTGTGTGCGGTGCGGCGGCGCGGACCCGCCGGACTCAACGCGTCGCCGACGTGCACGCGGTGCCCGACCATATCGCCTGCGATCCGGTGAGCAGATCCGAACTGGTGGTGCCGCTGGTGTCGGAGGGCGCGCTGCTCGGCGTCTTCGATCTGGACAGTCCCGAACTCGACCGATTCGGTCCGGTCGATCAGCGGGGCCTGGAGGAGATCGCGGCCATCTATCTCGCCTCGGTCGAAAGGAGGGACTGAGCGGACGTCCGGCTCGACGTCGCAGTGCCGCAACCGAATCGGAGGCGTGTTCCGGGTGTCGCCGGTCGGCTACGAGGCCGCCTGCATCGCCGGCCGGAAGGCCTGGGGGCTCGGTCGGCCCAACGTCCACCTGGCCGCGGCCAGTGCCTCCGCACACGACGCCTTCAGGCGTAGATGCTGGGGGCGGGGATAGCCTGCGGCGTCGACTTCTGCCCGCAGCCCCACGATTCGACGTTCCAGCAGGCGTGCGTCCGCGGTCTTCAGCCCGCGCCGCGCAGATGTCAACGCGGTCAACACTCTGCGCTGGAGATCGTCCATACAGCACACCTCCTGTGGTGATGGGCCTCGACGGTGACGAGGTTCGTTCCGGTGCGGATTGTCGATGGGTACCCCGGCGACGCGCCGTGAAAACGGCGCTCCCCGTTCGAGGCGCAAAAAGGCAAACGGCTTGTACCGGACGAACATTCGTCCTCCGCGCCGGCGGGCTCGCCGGGACGAGGTTTGCCGCGGCGGGCAGCGGGGCACTCGAAGACTGGTCGTCATACCTCGGCCCCGCTTTGCCGGGCCGGTATGCCGCCGGTGTTGTTGACTCATCGCGTCGGATCGAGGTCCGTTATGCACAGTGACCCACCCGGTCGCACCGGTGCGTCGCCTGTTTCGGCGGCCGGGGTCGCCGCACTGCTGCGTGCCCTGCCCGGCTCACCGATGGCCGGGGTGACCGCGCACGGCGGAACGGTGCTCGAGATCGTCGCCGCGACGACGCATCGCGCGCGAATGGTCGAGGAGGCTCAGTTGCTCCACCCCGACAGCCCCGCTCGCGAGGTGGCGGCGACCGGCGTGCCGATCGTGATCACCGATCTGGCGGGCAGTTCGCGCTGGCCGGGGTGCGGCGCGGAACTGCGGTTGTGGGGAGTGCAGGCGGTGCAGTGCCAGCCGCTGTCCGACGACGACGGTTCGGTGGTCGGGGTCCTGAGCATCTACACCCCGGCCGCGAATGGGCTGAGCGAAGAACTCGCCGACGCACTGCATCCGGTGTGCCGTTGTGCCACCGACCTGTTGCAGATCCGCCGCCGCAATCCACCGCGGCTGCGGCGGGACTGACGGCGGTACACCGCCGCGGCGGCGGTGTGGTCGCCGCCACTCGAAAGCTCACCGCCGGGGATCCGCCGTCGGTGATATCCGGGCCCTCATTAGCATCGACGTGGCGTACCCGTCGAGGAAACCGAGGACCTGCGTTGACTACCGAACAACTTGACCGCTGGAACGCCCAGGAAGCTGCCGCGGAGGCGATGATCCCCATCATCGGCACGTTGTATCGGGCGAAGGGTGTGACGGTCCTGCTGCACAGCCGGTCGCTGGTGAACCGGTCGGTGATCAGCATTCTGCGGACACACCGGTTCGCCCGCCAGATCGAGGGCGAAGAGCTGTCGGTGGACGAGACGCTGCCGTTCCTGCGCGTCCTCGACGAACTGGATCTCGGCCCGTGCAAGATCGATCTCGGCCAGCTGGTCGTGGCCTATCGCGCCGACGACCGCGGGCTCTCGGTTCGGGAGTTCACCGAGGTGGTTCTGGCCGAGGTGATCGGCGGCAACAAGGCGCAGTCGCCGGGTCCGCGCGATGTCGTGCTGTACGGCTTCGGCCGGATCGGCCGGCTGGTCACCCGCCTGCTCATCGAGAAGGTCGGCTCCGGCAACGGGCTGAACCTGCGCGCGGTGGTGGTTCGCCGCGGCGGCGACGGTGACCTGGCCAAGCGCGCGTCGCTGCTGCGCCGCGATTCGGTGCACGGGCACTTCAACGGCACCATCAAGGTCGACGCCGGCAACGACACGATCATCGCCAACGGCAACGTCATCAAGTTCATCTACAGCGACGATCCGACGACCATCGACTACACCGAATACGGAATCGACGACGCGATCCTGATCGACAACACCGGCAAGTGGCGCGATCGCGACGGGCTGTCGCAGCATCTGCGCCCCGGCATCGCGAAGGTGGTCCTCACCGCACCCGGTAAGGGCGACGTCCCGAATATCGTGCACGGCGTCAACCACCGCGACCTCGATCTGACGCAGCGGATCTTCTCGTGCGCCTCCTGCACCACCAACGCGATCGTGCCGCCGCTCAAGGCCATGGACGACGAATTCGGCATCACCCGCGGCCACGTGGAAACCGTGCACTCGTTCACCAACGATCAGAATCTGCTGGACAACTACCACAAGGCGGACCGCCGCGGCCGCTCCGCGCCGTTCAACCTGGTTCTGACCGAAACCGGCGCCGCCTCCGCCGTCGCCAAGGCGATGCCGGACTTCAAGGCCAAGATCACCGGTAACTCGATTCGCGTCCCCACCCCGGATGTGTCCGTCGCCATCCTGAACCTGCAACTCGAACGGGAGACGACGAAGTCCGAGGTGCTCGAGTACCTGCGGCAGGTGTCGCTCGCCGGCCCGCTGAGCCGCAATCTCGACTACATCGCCGCGTCCGACGTGGTGTCCAGCGATTTCATCGGCTCGCGCGCGGCCTCGATCATCGACGCCAACGCCACCATCGTCGAGGGCGACACCGCGATCCTGTACTGCTGGTACGACAACGAATTCGGTTATTCGTCCCAGGTGGTCCGGACGGTGCAGTACATCTCGGGTATCGAGTACCCGACCTATCCGCGGTTCGCGGATGGGTCGCAGGATGCCGCCGATGTGCGCGCGCTCGCGGCGGTCGAGGCGGGGTAGCCGCGCCCGGTCAGTGGGTGAGGACGACCTTGACGACGACCACCGTCGTCGCGACGGCGGTCAGCAGGAGTGCCGTGAAAATGGTCGAGCGGCCGGGTCTGGCGCCTTTGAGCCGTTCGATGACGAAGACGATGCCGCCGATGCGGACGAGCATCGCCACCTCGGCGACGATCTGTGCGGTGCGGGGTTCGAGCCAGTCGACGGCGGCGGCCGCCAGGATGATCGACGGCAGCACCGCGGAGCTGAGAATCGGCACCGAATCGCGCAGTTCCTCCCACCGCTGCCGCGGCGTGAGCGCGCGGTTCTCCCGCACGGCCTGGCCGACGCCCTCGGCGAAGGCGTGCGCGACGAAGGTGGACAGGGCGGTGCCGACGACCACGAGGATTCCGACGTGCTCCTCGGTGGTGGTCACCGGGATCAGCGCGGCGAGGATGAGGATGTTGCCGTAGACGTAGGCGCTGATCCGGCTGGCGGCATTGCTGCGGTCCAGCGGAGTGCGCCGGGAGAACAGGGGACCGTGGAGCAGTGCGTTGCGGCTGCCGTCCATGAGTCTCCCGTTTCTGATCGTCCGGTGCGGGGCGCGGCCACGGGTCGGGCACGGGTGGGGCAGGCGGGCCGCCGCGAACAACCCTAGGACATCGGTGACCTGCCCACCTGGCGGTGCGGCGCGTTCGTCTGGTTTGCTCTGGCAGAGCCGGGCATTCGCGCCCGGCGCGTGCGTGAGTGCCCGGCGACAGGTGGAACGCGAGGTCAGGTTATGGGGTTCGGGGACGGCGGTCCGGCGGGGGAGCCGCGCGGCGTGACCGGAGTGGCCCTGTGGGTCGGTGTGCTGTGGGGTGCGCTGGTGGCCGTGCTCACCGCACCGCTTGCCGCGGCGGTGGTGGCGAGCGTGTATCGGTTCCCGATTCCGTTCGGTGAGTACGCCGAAGGACTTCACGAGGCGGTGAACGCCGCGCTGGCCGCGGTGTTCTATCTCGTGATGGGCGGCGGCATGTTGCTGGCCGTGCTCGGTGGTGTGGCGGGGTTGATGATCGTGCGCGCGCACGGCCGGCGGCTCGGGCGTTCGCTGGCGCTCACCTTCGCGGCGGGATTCGGGCTGGCGGTGCTGGGCGCGTTCGCGCTCGCCCTGCTCGAGCACGTCATCGGCCCGTGGTGACGAGCCCCGTAATGAGCGCCGGTCCGGTCAATCCGCCGCCGTAAGTGGTTCGCGCAGTTCGCGTTTGAGTAGTTTCCCGCTCTGGTTGCGGGGCAGCGACTCGGCGAAGCGAATGTTCTTGGGCACCTTGAAGGGGGCGATCAGCTCCTTGACGTGCGCGATCAGCGCCTCGGCCGTCGTCTCGCGGCCCTCGTGCAGCACCACGACAGCGGTGACGGCCTCGATCCCCTTCTCGTCCGGGGTGCCGATGACCGCGACCTCGGCGACGGCGGGATGGGTGTAGAGGGCGTCTTCGACCTCGCGGGAGGCGACGAGGATACCGCCGGTGTTGATGACGTCCCTGATCCGGTCGACGACGGTGATGTACCCGTCGGCATCCCGCGTCACCAGGTCGCCGGAGTGGAACCACCCGCCGCGGAAGGCCTCCGCGGTCGCCTCGGGATTGTCCCAGTACCCCCGGCACAGCTGTGGCGAGCGATAGAGGACCTCCCCCGGCTCGCCGGGGCCGACATCGTTGCCGTCGGCGTCGACTACACGGGTTTCCACGAAGAACACCGCCCGCCCGCACGACGACGGCCGCTCGGCATGTTCCTCCGGGCGCAGCACCGTGGCCAGCGGCCCGATCTCCGACTGTCCGAAGCAGTTGTAGAAGCCGAGGTCGGGATAGCGTTCCCGCAGCCTGTTCAGCACGGTCACCGGCATGATCGAGGCGCCGTACTGGGCCTTGCGCAGCGACGACAGGTCGCGGCGGTCGAGGTCGGGGTGGTTGGACAGCGGCACCCAGACGGTCGGGGCGAGGAACAGCGAACCGATCCGGTCCTGTTCGACCCGGCGCAGAATCTCCGGGATATCCGGGGTGGCCATGAGGTGCACGGTCGCGCCGACCGCCAGGTAGGGCAGCATGAACACGTGCATGCCCGCCGAGTGGTACAGCGGCATGGCGACGAGCGGATTGTCGTTCGCACGCAGGTCCAGCGCGATCACCGACGAGACGTACTCGAAGACGAGCGCCTCATGAGTCATCATGGCGCCCTTGGGTTTCGACGTCGTGCCCGAGGTGTAGAGCAGTTGGGCCAGATCGGTGGCGGACGCCCGGGACGAGAAGTCCGAGACCCCGTCCGCGGCGTCGGCGACCTCCCGCAGCGATCCGTCGGCATCGCGCAGGGGTACCACGTAGTCGACCGCGGTGAGTTCGCCCCGCACCTGATCGAGCGTGCCGATCAGCGCGGGATCGGCCAGGACGGCCCGCGCGCCCGACTGGGAGACCAGGTAGCTCAGCTCCCCGCCCTTCAGGGCGTAGTTCACCGGTACGTGCACCAGGCCTGCCCGCGCGCAGGCCAGGAAGCCGATCACGTACGCGTCGGAATTGGTGCCGTAGGCGGCGACCCGATCGCCCGCGGCCAGGCCGAGGCCGAGCAGATGGGCCGCCGCCCGGGTGACCGCGGCGTCGAGTTCCCGGTAGGTGTAGGCCCGGCCTTCGAATGTCAGCGCGGTGCGGCCCGGGACCTTCGCCGCCGAACGGTGCAGCACGCCGTCGATGGTGTGCGTGCGGGGATCGAGACTCATAGGCCGGAGATTATAGGACGTCCAACTAGTTTGGTGGGGAATTCGCGAGCCGTTCTGCCGGTCTAGCCGGCGAACCGGCTCCCTGGGCGTACATTCGTGTCCGTGGCGCCTGCCCGTCACGGCTCGCGTCCATGACACGGAACCGGCTGTGAGGAGGCGAGATGGCGCAGGACAAGCGCGAGGTGTTCCGGGCTCTGGTGGAGCGGATTCGCGATGGCGACGGCAGCACCCCACGGGAGCAACGGGCGCAAGCCTTCGGAAACGCCGGACCGCCACCGCTGCGTGAACTCGTCGACAAGGTCGCGACCCGCCCGACCGAGGTGACCGATGCCGACTTCGCGGCGGCGCGGGCATCGGGATTCGGCGATGACGAACTCGTCGAACTGGTCATCGCCGCCGCCGTCGGGCAGTCCGCACGGCAGTACGACGCCGGACGCGCGGCGCTGGCCGAAGCGGCCGGGGAGCGTGGCTGATGCGGCCGGACATCCTGAACCACGGCTATCGCCCCGGAACCAAACTCCTGTTCAAGGCGATCCGAGTGTTCTCCGGTCAGCCGCTGCCCGATGCCGCGAAGCTGGTGTTCTATCGTCCGGATTTCTACGGCACGCGAGCGAAGGCGTTCACCCACGCGGCGATGCGCGGACCCTCCGAATGGTCGGTCGCCGACCGGGAGCTGATGGCCGCGTACGTGTCGAAGGTCAACGACTCCGCGTTCTGCATCGGTGCCCACAGCGCGACCGCGAGGCGCGCGTATGCCGACGAGGCGAAAGTTCGTGCGGTGCTCGACGATCCGGACTCCGCGTCGATCGACGCGGGCCTGCGCGCGACGCTGCTGCTCCTGGGCAAGCTGACCCGCGACGGGGAGGTCGATGCCGACGACGTCCGAAAGGTCCTGTCCGCCGGAGTGTCGCCACAACAGGTCGAGGACGCCTTGGCCGTCTGCGCTGCCTTCAACACGACCAACCGGCTCGCGGACGCCTTCGGATTCGACGTCCTGGGTCCGGACGGTTTCGACGCGGGCGCGAAATACCTGCTGAAGCGAGGCTATCGGTAGCGAGCGGGAGTGGTCCGCGGATGTCTGTCCGGTGGAAATCTAGAACAAGTTCTCGCAATGGGTAGACAGTTTTGGTAAGTTGTCTACTAGTTCACGAGGGTTTCGCCGTGCCGTCGATTCGGTTGCGGCAAACCTTGTGTCACAACCGAAATCGCACTGGAACGCCAGCTCCGACCGAGGGGAAGACCATGGCCATCGTCCACCCACTGCCGACGACCGAGGGTGACCGGCGCACGCTGGCGCTGGACAGTCCGGTGGATCGCCGGCGCATCGGCGAACTCGAGGTGGACACCACCGCCGAGGTGCAGAGCGCGGTCGCGCGCGCCCGCGCCGCCCAGCCCGCCTGGGCCGCCCGCAGCATCACCGAGCGCGCCGAGATCGTGCGCGCCGCCATCGGTGTGATCGTCGCCCGGCGCGCGGAGATCGCCGAGACCATTCGCACCGAGACCGGTAAGCCGGAGGCCGAGGCGCTCGGCGTCGAGATCGTGCCCGCCTGCGACTTCCTCAACTACTGGACCGCGCGCGCCCGGCGTGATCTGCGCTCGCACCGGCAGCGGCTGCACGGTTATCTGAAACCGATGAAGAAGCTGTACATGCAGTATCAGCCGCTCGGCGTGATCGGCGTCGTGACGCCGTGGAACGCGCCGTTCGTGCTGTCGCTCAATCCGGTGGTGCAGGCGCTGGTCGCCGGCAACACCGTGGTGTTCAAACCGTCCGAGGTGACGCCGCGTTCGGGGGAATGGGTGGCGCGGGTGCTGCACGAGGCGGGGGTGCCGGAGGATGTCGTGCAGGTGCTGCACGGCGACGGCGAAACCGGTGCGGCACTGGTCGATTCGGATATCGACAAGGTGTGCTTCACCGGCAGCGTCGGCACCGGCCGCAAGATCGCGGCTGCCTGCGCGACCCGCTTGCTGCCGTGCACCCTGGAGTTGGGCGGCAAGGACGCCATGATCGTCTGCGCGGACGCCGATCTCGAGCGCGCTGCTGCCGGCGCGGTGTATCTGTCGATGTTCAACACCGGCCAGGTCTGCATGAGCGTGGAACGCATCTACGTGGTCGACAGCGTCGCGGACGAGTTCATCCGGCTGGTCACCGAGAAGGCGGCGGGGGTCACCTACGGTCCCGGCGACACCGATATGGGCCCGCTGTTCTGGGATCGCCAGCGCGACATCGTGATCCGGCACATCGACGACGCGAAGGCCAAGGGCGCCGACATCGTGGTGGGCGGCGCGGCCGACACCGGCGAGGGCCTGTACTTCCAGCCCACCGTCGTCGTCGGCGCGCACCACGACATGGACTTGATGACCGAGGAGACGTTCGGTCCGATCACCACCATCATGCGGGTCCGTGACGAGGACGAGGCCATCCGGCTGGCCAACGACTGCAAATACGGGCTCAGCGGCTCGGTGTTCACCAAGGACGCCGCCAAGGCCCGGCGCATCGCGGCCCAGCTCACCACGGGTTCGGTCGTGCACAACGACGCGGCCGTCATCTACGGTGTGCCCGAGGCGCCCTTCGGCGGGCGCAAGGACAGCGGCGTCGGCCAGGTCAACGGCCCGGGCGCACTGCGCAGCTTCACCCATGCCCAGCCGGTCCTGATCGACCGCTGGCAGTCCAAGCAGGAAAGCATCTGGTACCCCTACTCGGAGAAGACCATTCGCAACCTCGACGGTCTCATCCGCTACGGGTTCGGCAACAAGATCCTGCGCAAACTGCTGTCCTGACGGTCGCGCTCACGCCGCGGCCGGGCCGGGCAACAGGGCGAGCAGATTGTGGACCAGCGCTCGCTCGTCGCCGGTGCGGTGCGCGGTGTAAATGGTTGTGTCCGCGTCGGTTTCGGTCAGCGGGATGATCCGCGCCGAAGCCGGCGCCGTGAAGGTGGCGCTGCGCGGCGCGACCGTGATGCCGAGGCCCGCGGCCACCAGATAGAGAATGATGGTCCAGTTGGTGGCCTCCTGCACGATGCGCGGGCGGCGGCCCGATCGCAGCAGGGGAGCCAGGTTCCGGTCGTGGGCCAGGGAGCCTGCGGCGCGCGGGAAGAAGACCACCGGGTGATCGACCAGTTCGGCCCCGGTGACGGAATCGCGTCCGGCCAGCGGATGGTCGTCGGGCACCACCGCGACGAACGGCTCGGTCATGAGCGGTGTGATGGTGGTGCCCGGCCGCGGATCGGGATCGCGCACGATCGCGAGGTCCAAGGCGCCGTTGGCGAGCCGCTCCATCAGATGGCTGGTGAACCCCTCGACCAGGTCGACCTCGACGAGCGGATAGCGGTCGCGAAACGCGCGCACCCCGCGCAGGGGTTCGAGCGGCAGTACCGACGGCACGAAGCCCAGGTAGAGCGTTCCCTGCCCGCCCTGCCCGATCCGCGCGACCTCGGCCAGATCGCGTTGTGCGTGCCCGAGCAGGGCCTCGGCGCGATCACGCAGGACGGAGCCGGCGGGAGTCAGGGCCACCGTGCGCGAGGTGCGATCGAGCAGCCGGGCGCCGAGCAGCGTCTCGAGCCGCCGGATCTGCTGGGTCAGGGCGGGCTGGGCGATGTGCAGCCGGGCCGCGGCACGGCCGAAATGCAATTCCTCCGCGACCGCCAGGAAGTAGCGAAGGTGCCGCAGCTCTACCCCGTCCACAGGCCGCCATGCATAAGTTCACGATATCAATCGGAGCTATCGAATATTGGACGCTATGGGTTCCGGCGCGCATCCTGGTGACGTGATTCTCGTCGAACCGATGTCCGGGCCGGCCGACGCCGCCGCCTTCGAAGAACTCAATCTGGAATGGATCACCGCTCTGTTCGGCGTCGAACCGGCCGACCTCGCCACCCTCGGCAATCCGCAGCGGATCGTGACCGACGGCGGGCAGGTGCTGATCGCGCGCGACGGTGACGACCGCGTCGGGTGCGTCGCGCTGGTCGCGGAGGATCCGGGCGTCTTCGAAATCTCGAAGATGGCGGTCGCGCCGCGGGTGCGGGGCCGGGGCGTCGGCCGTCTGCTGCTGAACGCCGCCATCGACCACGCTCGCGCATGCGGCGCGACCTCGCTGTTCCTGGCGAGCAACGGGCGCCTGGCCGACGCCGTGCACCTGTACGAATCGGTGGGATTCGTCCATGTGCCGCCGGAGCAGCTGCGGCCCATTCCCTACGATCGTGCCGATGTGTTCATGAAATTCGATCTGGCGGAACAGGTTTCGTCCGTCTGAGCCGCCGGTGGCCGTTCCGGAATCCGGTGATCAGTTGATCGGCGGACGCCCCTGCACGTCCACGCCCGAGCCGTTCCAGTGGAACGACACCGTCGTCGAGGTCCCGTCGGGACAGGCGTTGCAGCTACCGGGCGTCTTGTAGGTCAATACGACGGTGTCGTCGGTACCGGCTCCGGTGTCGATCGTGGTGAACGCCTGGGCTTTCGGCGTGGCGGTGCCGACGTAGTCGCCCTTGTGGAACAGCAGCGCGTGCTCCGGTGAGCTCGCGGTGGCGCGCTGAATCGTGACCACCACGACCGACAGTGTCGAACACCGGTTGTAGGTGCCGCGCAGTGCGGGCGGGTTGTCGTTCCATGCCCAGGTGTCACCGCCACCGGCGTCGTAGGGCGGCAAGGTGGCGACGGCCCGGCGAATCTCCGGCGCCGAGAGGTCGGTCGCGCAGTCCGCCGAACCGGACGTCGTGACGGGGGAAACGGTTCCCTGCGTGGTGGGCGCCACCCGCGTCGGCGACACTGCCGCCGAGGTAGCGGAACTCGCAGTGGCGGAGGCGTTTTCGGGCCCATTGCCACATCCCGTCGATAAGGCGAGAGCCACGCAGACAATTACCGGCAGACAGGCCCGCTGGAGTTGCCGGCGCGGGAGGCGAGAGGTGGCGGAGCGTTGCGCGGGGACGGTCATCTGTCGAGTGTGGCGGATCGACGCGGTGAGTCCCTTCGTTTTCCGAGCGAACGGTGACCCCAGTTCTCGGGTCAAGCAACTGGAACCTGCCGGGCGGCCCGGCAACTGCGTAGCGTGTCCACACACACGTCGCCGGGGACGGCGATGCCGTCGGCTTCTGCAGAACAGGAAGACATCGTGTCCGAATTGTCGCCGGTTCCGGCCTGTCTCGCCCACGCGATCGCCGATCGCGCAGCGCCCGCCGCTGCCCCGGAACCACGGCCGCAGCTCAGTGCCAGAGAAGTGGAAGTACTGCTCGCGTGGATCCTCGGGGAGACCAAAGGCGAGGTCTGCCGCACACTGTTCATCGCGCCCGGAACGGTCAACACGCACCTCGCCCGGATCCGGGAGAAGTACCGCGCCGCCGGTCGGCCGGCGCCGACGAAGGCCGCGCTGCTGGCACGCGCGCTGCAGGACGGGTATCTGAACCTCGACGACATCTGAGGTCGCGGTTACGGATCGGGCCGCAGCGCCGGGCATGCCGGGGTATCGATCTCGATCCGGCGGATGCCGGAGCGGGGATCGTTGACGACGATGGTGGCCAGAATCGCTCTGTGCGGCGGCAGGATTCGAACGTGAGCCGTCCCGGCGGACGCGGTGGCCAGCTCCGCGGCGACGGTACCGAGTACCCGTCGGCGGGTGGCGGCGGGAAGGTCGTCGAGGCCGTGGTCGTCGATCAGGATGACGTCGACGCCGCGCAACCGCGCGTGGCGCGCTGCTGTCGTGACCGGTTCGGTGGCGAGTGCGGGGGCTCGCAGCGTATCGCGCAGATGTGCCTCGATCAGCCGGCAGTCCTCGCGGGTGCGCTCGTCGAGGGGCTGGGGGCCCGCGATTCGTTCGAGGATGGGGCGGACCATATCGTCCAGGCGCTGGATCTGGGCTCGTCGTTCGTCGAGTGCGGCGGCCGCGGCGGCTTCGGAGCCCACCTGCCGCGTCGACTCCTCCCGCAACCGGAAGATGGCCCGGGCCGCCGGGCGCAGGGTGTAGGCGAAGAAGGTCGCCATCATCAGCGGGCCCAGGTTGATAACCGAAATCGCCACGCCGTGACCCAATCCCTGTCCGCTCTGCCACGACCACACGGCGGAGGTGGCGATCAGTGACAGCAGACCGGCCCACGCGGCTCCCGTGCGTCCGCGCACGCACATGAAGGTCGCGGTCACGGTGCCGGCCCCGAACGACCACAGTTGCGCGACCGAGGTCGGGGGGATCGGCAGGTTGAACAGGGTCAGAGCGGCTGTCGCCGGAATCGAGGCGGCCAGCGCGGCGGTGGCGGGCAGGGGCAGCGGATCGGGGCGGATGCGCAACAGTGCCGCGGTCGCCGCGGCGGTGATGGCCAATCCGGTCGGTACCGGCCACAGGTGGCGGGTCTGTTGTGCGGACGAAAGGCTCAGTGCCGCTTCCGACATCAGGTAGAAGGCCGCGATCAGCCAGGCCGGCCGGGTGTCCATGCCGAGCAGGGTGCGAGCATCGCGCACCGGGCCGGTGGCGGCGCTCATCGCTCGTCCGCCTGCCAGGACAGGTGAATCCGGGTGCCCGCGCCCGGACGGCTCCGCACCTCGACGTCGCCACCGGGCAGGCGGCGCACCCGCTCCACGATGCTGACGGCCAGCCCGAGGCGGTGGGCCGGAACCTTCGCCGGATCGAATCCGCGGCCGTCGTCGGCCGCGGTGACCTCGATCCGGCCGTCGGCGAATCCCAGGCTCACCGTGCGGGCGGCGTGTGCTCCGGCGTGAATGACGCTGTTGCGCACCGCTTCCGCGACGGCGGCACCGAGGATTTGTATCGGTTCGGCGGGGAAGTAGCGGTCGCCGGTGGCCGCGTCCTCGCTCACCGTGACCGGCAGTCGGTCGTCGACATCGGCGACCGCGGTGCGAATGTGCGCGGCGGCCGTCGCCGCCGTAAAGCCCTGCGCGCCTTCGGAACCCACGTCGCCGAGCTTGGCCAGCGCCATTTCGGCCTGGTGGCGCACCTCCGACCGCCGCGTTCCCCGCGCGGCCGCCAGCAATGTCGACATCACCCAATCGTGCAGCAGGGCGTTGAAGCGGGCGCGTTGCACGGTGCGCGCGGTGGCTGCCGCGGCGGCGGCCGCGGCCTCGTGGGCTTCGGTCCTGGTCGCGTCCAGAATCCGTCCGGTGCGCATCGCCATCAGCCCGGCGGCGACGAAGAGCAGGCAGAAGCTGATCGCGAACATCAGGTCCGGGACGAAGCGGCCGTTGTGGCCGGGCGCCCGGCAGACATGGTTGATGATCTGGACCGGAACCACCGCCGCGAGCAGGACGGCCACCGTCCGGCCCGCCGGCCAGACCAGCGCCGCGGACAGTCCGGCCAGGCCGGGAATGGTGGAGATCCACGCATCGGCCTGCAGCAGTTCGCCGTTCCACGCCACGGGCCACAGGACTGCCGCGACCACGAAACCGAGCGCGGTGACGGCGGCGGTCGCGCGGACCCACCGGAGGTCGGAATGAAACGAGAACAGGCCCATCACGATCGCCGGGCCGTAGACGATGCCCACCGCGAGCACGGTCCACCAGAGGGCCAGATCGCCGGCTTGGCTGGAGATGGTCGCGGCCATCAGGAACAGATAGGCCACATAACCGGAGGAGAGGAAGCGGGCGAACAACCGGGTGATGCGGTCCTCGGCCGGGCCTACCGTCGTCCGCGGGTGACCGGCGTGCGGAGCTACCGGCGTCGACGTGGTATCGGCAGCCACCCGTCCTCCAGAGCACGTTTGAACAGTTCGGTTTTGGTGCGCGACGGCCGCCCCGCCTCGGCGTACTTCTGCCGGATCCGGGCCAGATAGGCATTGACGGTGTCTTCGGTGAGGCTGGTGAGCCGCGCGACGCGGGCCGCCGATTCGCCCGAGGCGTACAGGGCGAGCACGTCGCGCTGGCGAGGGCTGAGGGTGACCGTGGTGAAGTTCTCGTCGGAGTCGATGGCGACCGCCCACTCCGTCGTCGGCACCTGGCGCCCGGCCGCGGCGTCGCGCACCGCGGCGGCGACCACCTCGTCGCGTTCGGATTTCCGCACGACTCCGAGAACACCGGCCCGGGCGGCGGCGCGTACCAGGAACGGTTCGTCGCCGGAGGTGAATACGAGGGTTTCGATGCCGGCGGCCCGCAGTTGCTCGATATTGGTGGCGGGGGAGGAACCGTCGGGTAGTCGCAGATCGAGGACGACGAGCGCCAGATCCGTTGTGACGGAGAGCAATTCCGCTACCGACGCGCCCGTGGCCGCGATGGTGACCGTGGGCTCACCGGCGAGTATCTGGCGCAGACCGGCGATGGTGACCTGGTGGTCCTCGACGACACCGATGCGATAGGGGTCCCCGGCCGCGACATTCTCCCGCATCATGCCCCCTCCTGTTGCCGACCCGCGCCCGGCTGTGCCGGTCTCGGCGCGCGAATCCGCCGACGAATGATGATTGTTATTCACTCCGCCGGGGTAATTCATTACGTCCGGCCGCTCGGACGTTCACGGACAATTGACCAGTTGTCGTGCGAAATGCCGACTGACGCACTCGCCGCGGCGGGGCAGACTGAGCGGTATGGGATGGCAGCGCCCCAGGTTCGAGGAAGGAGGCGTGGTGGTCGTGACGGCAGAACCGCGCCATGTACCCACGGTCACGGTGGATTTCGACGATCTCGCCGAGCTGATTCTCGCCGTGCACACGGTCGTCACCGATGTGCCGCGCCGCCTGCGCCGCCGGCACGACAACGTCGTCGACATCGTCGCGGCGACGCTCAGCGATATCCGCCCCTCGGACGCGGGACGCCGTCATCACCTCCTCCGCACCCCCGCGGCGGCCTTCGCGGTCACCCAGCGCGGGGAAACGATCGACGTCGTCATCGAGCGCGACGACACCCTCGTCAGCGCCGGCTTCTTCGACCAAACATCCTCGGCCCACACGGATTTCGCCGCCTGGCTCGCCGCCCACACCCACGACGCCCTCCAGGACCGCCACGTCCACTCGATCCTGTCCTGAGCGCTCCGGCGAGGCCCCGTGGTGTGATCCTGCTATTCCCTTACCGACCGACGGGTTTGCCGAACAGGTTCAGCATGAAGGGGGCGATCTGCGGGAGGACGGTGGTCCGCCCGGGCCATTGCTGCGGATCACGCCCGGTGAGCAGGGCGTCGGTCACCGCGCGCCGGTGTTCCATGAGCTCATAGTGGGGATCGTGCGCGCGGTCGGCCGCGGCCGCCACGATGCGCTGGGTGAGCAGGCCGAGATAGCGCATCAGCGGCGCGGCCGCCCCGAGCAGCAGTTCGCGGTCGCTCGCCGTCGCCGAGTCGAGCAGGCGATCCCAGACGAACGCCGCCCCGAGCCGGTAGCGGTCCAGGACATCGGTGACCCCCGCACCGTCGCGGACCCGTTCGACCGCGAGCCGCACCATATCGGCGGTGTCGTCCTCGCCCGGTTCGATCCCGGTGCGCAGATAGCGGAAGAACAGGTCGACGTTGAGTTTCACCCCGTGCGCGAAATCCGCGGCCACCAACGATTCCGGCAGCCGCGGATACGGCGGCACCACTGCGTAGAACCCGTCCACCATCGCCACGACGCTGCGGTGCAGCTCATCGATTCCCGGTCCCGGTGGCGATGTCATGGCAGGCCCCTCCGTCCCGCGCGACGATTACGGCGACAACATTCGCTCGAAGGTATCGGTCCCGGGCCGGGGTGGCCTGCGGTTCGGATTCGAACCCGAAGGTTCCGCTACCAGTAGCGGACCTGTTTCCCGTCGGTGTCGGTGATGAAGACGGTGGCGTCGGCGGTGTCGAGATCCGCGCGGCGCAGCGGGATGTGGCCGAGGACGATCGGTTCGCCCGTGGCGATCGCGGAGGGCAGGTACTCGCGCAATTCGCTTGTGGGAAAAAGGGTTCGGCGCGTCGTCGCCCGTGCCAGCACGCCCTGGAGGGTGGCCGGATCGGCGGCGGGGGCGCCGTCGGTCGTCACGACCGTGTAGCGGGCTCCCAGGGTGAGGGCGACGAGGGCTCCGGCTCCGCCCCAGCCGGGCGCCTCCTCACCGGGGGAGTGCGCGCGCTGGAGGTGGGCATTGTGCGCGAAGACGAGACTCGGCCCGCGATGCCGCTCCCGCTCGACGATCGTCAGCAGATTCGCGGCCATCATCTCGGCGCGCAGGCTCAGCAGGTCGCCGAGGCGATCGGTGGATGGGGTCGCCATGGCCGCGTGATAACGCAGCAGACCCTGTGCGGTGCGGGCATGGTCGGCCGCCCGGTCGTAGCCGGACGGATCGGCCGGCCGCAGCCCTGGACCCGCGCGGCGCAGGGCACTGGCGAGGTCGTCGGCGACGATGCGCAGGGCACGGGCCCGGTCGGAATTGCCGATGGAGGCGGCCGGGTCGAACATGGCCGCCTCGTTCGTCCAGTCGGCGTCCGCACCGGCCAGGGCGTCGAGGTCGGCTGCCGACGCCGGTCGCAGCGCCGCGGGCAGAGAGTCGGCGACCGCGGCCAGCGCATGTCGCGGACTCGGTGCCGCGGAGATCTCCACCGGCGCGTCGAATCCGTAGCAGTGCACGCGATCCCCCGGCGACCGGCCGGTGTTGTAGGCGCGCAGCCATTCCACGAGTTCGCGATTGCCCGGTATCGCGCCGAAGCCGTGGCTGAACCCGGTGGCGAGGACCTCGTCGATATCCGCGGTGGCGCCGCGGACGTAGTCGTCGACGCGGGTGGCGGCGAAGAAGTCGACCTCGAGCGCGATCGACCGGAATCCCCGCTGCACGAGGTGGGCCAGAATATCGTTGCGCAGCAACGGAAATGCCGCGATGCCGTGTGTCGGCTCGCCGAGGCCGAGCAGGGCCGGGGCCTCAGGGCGCGCGGCGAGCAGTTCGTCGAGGGTGCGGCCCAGGTTCACCGGGTCGTCGAGTGGGCGGCCGATGGCACGCAGTGTGGTGGCAGTGGACATGGATACCCCTTTCCGGCAGCGAATAGCTTCGACACTATCGTTGAAGGTTCGGGTGAAACTTCTGCCGAAGCGAGCTGCAAAAACACCCGTAGAAGTCTCAAACGGAGGTACGTCCTGCGACCCGTCGATCTCGCCCGCGAACACGGATTGTCCGCTCAGGCGATCCGCAATTACGACGAGGCGGGCATCCTGCCGCCGGCCGAGCGCACAGACGCCGGGTATCGCCGCTACACCGTGCTGCACGCGGTGGCGCTGCGCGCATTCCTCGCCCTTCGCACCGGGCACGGACATCGGCAGGCCGCGGAGATCATGCGCTCGATCCATCGCGGCGACCTCGAATCGGCCTACCGGCTCATCGACGCCGCACACGTCGCGCTGCTGACCGAACGCGGCACTCGCACCGAAGTCGCCGCGGCCTTGAGCGGCCTGTCCGCCGCGCCCACACCGGTTCCCGGCCCGCCCCTGACCGTCGGCGAGCTCGCGCGCCGGCTCGGGGTACACCCGGCTACCTTGCGTACCTGGGAAACTCACGACATCCTGCGCCCCGGACGCGACCGCGTGACGGGCTATCGCCGGTACGGCCCGGACTGCGTGCGCGACGCCGAAATCGCCAGGCAACTGCGTCGCGGCGGCTATCTGCTCCCGCAGGTCGCGCAGTTCCTGGAGTCGTTGCGCGCGGCGGGCGGCGCGCAGGCGCTGAGTACCTTTCTCGATGCGTGGCAGGACCGCTTGATCACCCGCAGCCGACATCTCGTGACCGGCGCGGCTCGCCTCGACGAGTACCTGACGCAGATGGATCGGGTCCGGTAGCCGGTCGGGACAGGCGCGGCGCGCCGTAATGGGTTGTGGCGGTGGGGCGATGGGTACGTCAGGAACATGATCACACCCAAGGAGGCAGCGTGAAACGATGGATCGTGCGTACGTTGGCGATGGCCGGTGCGGCGGCGCCGCTGGCGTTCGGCGGCGTGGCCGGCGCCGACACTCCCGGGCCCGTGTACTTCTCCGCGGGGAGGTTGAACTGCTCGATCGCCGACGACGGCAGCGTGGGATGCGACCTCGCCGATCCGACGTGGATGTCCATCCAGCTCGGCGGCAATGTGTCGGTGCCGGTGCCCTTCCCGGTCCGCGAGGTCGTCATCGACGTGCCGTGGGCGCCCGCGCATCCGGGGTTCGATGCCGGGACTCCGCATACCCTGCCCGGCGGCAATCCGGACATCTCGACCTACGGCCAGAGCGCCGGGTCCGGGCCGACGGCCGGACCCGCGGTCTCGCACGCCGGGTCGACGTGTGCGGTCGGGTTCCACGGCAGCTTCTCCTGTGATGCGAAGGGCCACCACTTCTTCTACTACGAGCAGATCACCGGCAGCTGATTCCGCCGGCGAACCCCGGTGGCGCAATTCGCCCGCACTCCGATGGACGGAAGCCGGACGGATTGCGCACCAGGGTTTTTCCGGGCCGATCAGATGCCGTGCAATTCGGGTAGTTCGCCGCCGGCCCAGCGCGCATAGGTGTGTTCGGGGGTCACCGTGATGACGTCGGTGATCGCGAGGAGATCGGCGGGGATCACCCGGTCGGCGAAGTGGTCGAGGCTCGGAACGACCACGGCCTCGGCATCGAGGCGCACCACCGCGTCGATCAACTGCTGGATCGGATCGATGGTGCGGTTGCTCAGTGCCACGGTCTTGCACAGATTGTAGCCCAGACGCCCTGCCAGCCATCGGATTTGGGACTCGTCCCAATGCTGGTGCCGTCGCGAGACATCTCTGCGCAGATATCCGAGGGCAAGGAAGGTCATGTCGGTCCATCCTCGAGTCGACTACACGCGGGCGAACTCGGTGGCCAGGGGGCTTCAGTCTCAGCATCTTTCTGGCAAACTCGAGCTTAACGGCGTTTTTCGTGCCGTGACAAGCAGTGGCTGCGGCACCGGCGGCCGGGTGTCCGGTCGAGTTTGCTGAGGCGGAAATCGTTCCGCGCAGGTAGCGGCCATTTTTCGGCGCCCCGCGGAGTGTGCCGAAGATCAACGGGGACAGGCGTTCAGGGCACTTTCATCGCCGCCGCATGCCCTCTGCTCCGCAGGTGGCCTGGATGGGGAATGTCGATCCGAGGCGCCCGTCGACCCAGAAATCCGCAGTGCCGCGCCGATGTCGCGTCCTGCCCGAAAATGTTCGGCTAATCAGGTTGCTACGCAATACATTTCGGAGCGAGAGGGCGATCGGCATCCCTGCCGTGTCGTCTCCTCGCGCCGAAACACGCGTGGCCCCAGCACCGCACTGTGCTGGAGCCACGCCGAGGCCGACGATCTCGGCCGATCTCGGTCAGTCCCGGTCGTATGCCGGTTCCGAGGGGTCCGGTTCGGTGGCGTCGCTGCCGGAGGGCAGGTCGTAGCCGAGTCGCACATCGTGTTCGACCGCACCGCCGGCGACCTCGACCCGGCCCTCGCGCGGCGGGTAGCCGCGAACCACCACGGTGTGGGTGCCTTCGGTCAGGTCGGTCACGGTGTAGCGGCCGTCGCCGTCGGTGCGGGCGGTGCCGAGTACCGCGCCGGTCTCGTCGAGCACCGTGACCAGGGCGTCGGGCACCGCCCGGTCGCCGGCCCGGACCGCGCCGGTGAGCACGGCCAGCGGGGTCAGTTCCACATCGTGGTGCAGGACGCCGCTGTCGGGCACGGTCAGCGTCATGGCGGCCGGGCGCAGATGCGCGGCCACCGCGACCAGTGTGTAGGTACCGCCCACGACACCCGAGCACAGGTATCCGCCGTCGGCATCGGTGACCGCCGCGCCGACGACCTGGCCACGCAGATCGGTGAGAGTGACGGTCGCGTCGGGAACCGCTCGGCCCGCCGCGCGGACGAAGCCGGACAACTCACCCGAACCGTGCAGTGTGACGTCGAGGCGCTGCGGCCGGCCGTCGACCGAGACGGTGACCGCGGTCGGCTGCTGTCCGCGGGCCGACACGATCAGCACGTAG
Organism: Nocardia sp. 852002-51101_SCH5132738; assembly: GCF_001665695.1. Taxonomy (NCBI): domain Bacteria; kingdom Bacillati; phylum Actinomycetota; class Actinomycetes; order Mycobacteriales; family Nocardiaceae; genus Nocardia; species Nocardia sp. 852002-51101_SCH5132738. Next base: position 199,618 of record NZ_LZML01000183.1, read on the forward strand.
CTGCCGGGGGCCGGCGGATCGATCACGTACCCGCCCTGCGGATCACCGGTGGCCCGCGAGACCTGATGTCCCTGCTGATCGATGAGCGTCAGCGCCACACCGTCGAGCGGATGACCGTCGGTGCGCAGCACGCGTCCGGTGATCGAACGCTGCGACCGGGCGGGCGGAGCCGCCGCGGGCATCACCGCGGTGGCCGCGAGCGCGTGGCGACCGGCGGGTACGGCATGTCCGTTGGTGGCCGGCCGGCCGGTTTCGGCCTCGGCGTCCGCATCGGTGATCAGACCGGCGCCGGCCGCTTCGGCAAGTTCCTGCGCCTCGTGTTCGACGTAGTCGCCGCGGGCGAACCAGGACGCGATCGAACCGAGCAGCATCATCACCGCGGCGGCGAGGAACACCACCACCAAGCCCGAGTGGAACGGGTCGGAGATCAGGTGCGGGAAGAACTCCTGGCCGGTCAGCACATCGGCGTGCACCCCCGGCTTGTCCAATGTGCCGCTCGGGCCGAGCAATTCCTTGAACGGGTTGTAGCCGAGGAAGGTGGCGAACAGGCTGCCGACCGGCGGCATATCCGCGATATGTCCCGCGACGTCGGCGGGGACGCCCTGATCCTTCAGCCCGGAATTCATCGCGCCGGGCAGGGTGCCGGACAGGCCGACGATCATCAGCGAGAAGAAGATGCCGATCGACAGCGCCATACCGCCGTTCATCAGCGTCGCGCGCATACCGGAGGCGACGCCGCGCTGCGAGGCCGGGACCGCGGACATGACCTCGGCGGTGTTCGGTGAGGTGAAAATGCCCATGCCGAGGCCGTTGAGCAGGATGATCAGCGCGAACAGCCAGTAGTTGAAGTTCACCGGGATCACGATCAGCAGGACGAAGGTGATCGCGGCGAGCAACAGGCCGCCGGTGGCGAACAACCGCCCGCCGAAACGGTCGCTCAGATAGCCGGACAGCGGTCCCGAGACCAGGAAGCCGATGGTCAGCGGCAGCATGTAGATACCGGCCCACAGCGGCGTCGACTCGAAGTCGAAGCCGTGCAGCGGCAGCCAGATGCCCTGCAGCCAGATGATGAGCATGAACTGCAGGCCGCCGCGGCTGATCGAGGCCATCAGGCTCGCGAAACTGCCCAGTGCGAAGGTCCGGTTGCGGAACAGGCTCAGGTGGAACATGGGCTGGCGCGACTTCGCCTCGATGACGCAGAACAGCACGAGCAGCACGATGCCGCCGATGACTCCGGTCAGCACCCACGGGTTGCCCCAGCCGGTCTTGGAGTCGCCGTAGGGCTGGATGCCGTAGGTGATACCGGCCAGCAGCGCCGTCAGGCCGAGGGCGAAGGTGACGGTACCCGGGATGTCGAGCGACCCGGGTGTGCGTGCGCCGTTGTCGTGCAGCGACTTGTAGGACCAGATGGTGCCGAGGATGCCGAACGGCACGCTGACCCAGAAGATGGCCTTCCAGTCCCATTCGGCCAGCAGACCACCGATCAGCAGACCCAGGAACGAACCGGCCACCGCCGCGACCTGGTTGATGCCCAGAGCCATGCCGCGCTGCCTGGCCGGGAAGGCGTCGGTGAGGATGGCCGTCGAATTGGCCATCAGCATCGCGCCGCCGACACCCTGCGCCACACGCCAGGCGATCAGCCATATCGCACCGCCGCCGAGATCGAACGGATCGAACGACAGCGCTATCGCGCAGACGGTGAATATGACGAAGCCGAGGTTGTAGATGCGCACTCGGCCGAACATGTCGCCGAGGCGGCCGAACATCACCACGAGCACCGCGGAGGTGAGCATGAAGCCCATCAGCATCCACAGCAGGTAGCTGACGTTGGCGGGTTCGAGCGGATCGAGGTGGATCCCGCGGAAGATCGCCGGCAGGGAGATGATCACGATCGACGAGTTGATCGTGACCATCAACATGCCGAGGGTCGTATTCGACAGTGCCACCCACTTGTAGTGCGGGTGGTCGTGATCTACCCGGAGCCGGCGGCCGACGGTCTGGATGTCGGAGGCGTCCAGGTCCTCGGCGGGTTGGGCGGAAGCCAAGTTCTCTCCCTCATCGACAGGAAAACGGAATGGGTCTCCAGATAATATAGTTGCGATGGCTAACTAATTGAAGAGGAGTATGTCACGTCCGAATTGTCCGGACTTTAGGTTTGATTCGGCGGGCATGTAATCGGTGTGCGACGTGATCGGCGCTCTCGAACCGGGGACACAGCGGCGGAAACTTCCGGCAACCATAGGTCGACGGGTAGCGTATCGCCGCGCAACACTGCTCTCGGATCGCCCTTGTGTGTCGTAAACCCGATGGTTACCTTCTCGAAAGGAATTGCATGCCAAAGGATTTGACGCAGTTGCAGTTGCTCACCGAACTGGAGCCGGTCGTCGCGGACCAATTGGACCGGCATCTGGCCACCGCCAAGGAATGGCATCCGCACGATTATGTGCCGTGGGACGAAGGCCGCAATTTCGCCGCACTCGGCGGTGTCGATTGGGATCCCGAACAGTCTCGTCTGTCGGAGGTGGCGAAGGTCGCCATGATCACCAATTTGCTCACCGAGGACAATCTGCCCTCCTATCACCGGACCATCAGCGAGCATTTCTCCCGCGACGGCGCCTGGGGCACCTGGGTCGGGCGCTGGACCGCCGAGGAGAACCGCCACGCCATCGCCATGCGCGACTATCTGGTGGTCACCCGCGGGGTCGATCCGGTGGCGCTGGAGCAGGACCGGATGGTGCACATGACGCGCGGCGTGCACGCGCCCGAGTACTTCCACGGCATGCTCGACCAGGTCGTCTACGTGACGTTCCAGGAGCTGGCCACTCGCATCAGCCACCGCTCCACCGGCCGGGTGTGCGGCGATCCGATCGCCGACCACATGCTCGCGCGGATCGCGGCCGACGAGAATCTGCACATGATCTTCTACCGGTCGATCGCGGCGGCGGCGTTCGATCTGGCGCCGGATCAGGCGATGGAATCGGTCACCGAGATCGCGAAGAATTTCGCCATGCCCGGCACCGGAATGCCGAACTGGCGGCGCAACGGTGTGCTGATGGTCAAGCACGGCATCTACGATCTGCGCCAGCATCTCGACGAGGTGCTCAATCCGGTACTGCGGCACTGGAATGTCTTCGGCCGCACCGATTTCACCGAGCGGGGCGAGCGCGCCCGCCAGGAGCTCGCCGACTATTTCGACAAGCTCGGCCGCGACGTCGTGCGCTTCGAGGAGCAGCGGGCGCGCATCCTGGCCCGGGAAGCGGCCAAGGCGCAGACCCGGGATCCGGCCCGGGTGTAGCCGGGCCGGTGAAATCGGCTGGGCCGGTGAGATCAGCGGGCCATGGGTTTTCCGTGGCCCGGTATCAGCAGCCGCGGCCGGTGGGCGATCAGGGATTCCGCGGTGGTGTGGGTCTGTGTCTCGTCGTGGTTGAAGACCTCGGGTAGTGCTTGGAGTCCGGTGTCGGGAAGTAGCGGATGGCCGGTGACCAGGGCGTCGCCGCTGAAGAGGATGCCCTCGTCGGGCATGAGGTAGGCGGTGTGGCCGGTGGTGTGCCCCGGCGTCGGGACGGCCACGATACCGCCGGGCAACTGCCGCAGGGTGTTCTCGTCGTAGCTGGTGGCGGTAGGGACGCTCATGCGGACGTGGCCGCCCAGCGCGCGCAGTGTCTGGAACACCCACCGCGGTCCACCGGGAGTGCCGAGCTGGCGGGCCATGTCCACGGGAGTGATCTGCTGCAGATATTCGCGACGCGCGTGCGCGGCCTCGTCCGCGCCCGTGTAGACGGGCACACCCGTGCGTTCGACCAGGGTGGGGATGGCACCGATGTGGTCGAGATGGGCGTGGGTCAGCAGAATCGCCACCAGATCGGCCGGTTCGTGGCCGATCCGGCGAAGCGAATCGAGTACCGCGCCGGTATCGCGCGGATAGCCGGCGTCGACGAGGACCACGCCGGAATCGCCGGTGATCAGCGACCAGTTGACGTTGGTTCCGGCCACCACGTACACCGAATCGGCGACCTGCTCGATGGCGCTCATGCGGCGATCCTCCCGCGCTCGTGCCGTTCACCGGCCGGCCGCGACCGGCCGGCGGCGGTGTGCTCCCGCGTCCGCGCGCTCGGCGAGCGCGGGACGACTGCGGTGTCGGGTGCCGCGTTGCGGCGCAGTGTGGTGACCCATTGCTGCGGGTCGCCGAGGTCGAAGTGGTTCTGCACACCGGCGATGGTGGTTGCGGTTGCCGCATCGCGCAACCGCGCACCGCTCACCTGGGCCGCTCCGTCGCGAGGGGCCCGCCGGTGGCCCCGTCGCACATCCGCTGTACGTCTCAGCACGCGGCGCGGGTGGGGATCGAAAGGGGTTGTCCGGGAACCAGTTCGACGGAGCCACCCGGCGTCTGCAGGGTGATCGGGTCGCCCGAGGTGAGGGTCAGCGTGGTGTTCGCGGGCGTGATATGAACGGTCGTCCGGGCGGCGCCGATCGCCAGGCCGCGAATGGTCAGGCCGTCGGGGAAGCCGCCTGGCAGCATCGGATCGATGGACGGGCCGCCCTCGGTCCAGCGCAATCCGAGCGGTGCGTAGAGCAGTCCTTGCAGGAATCCCGCGGCACCGGTGACGAAGATCCACGCCGACTGCCCCTGCGCGTTGGCACCCGACCGGTCCCCGCGCGCCTCGGCCTGGAATCCGTACGGCTCGCGGGCATACGGCTGCACGGATCGGTCCAGGTAGTACTGGGTGCGACAGGGGTCGTAACGGGCACTGAGGATCGCGCCGACGCTGTTGCTCATATTCGGGCCGTCCGGATCGGTGCGGTCGAAGTAGTACCGCGTGGTCGCGGCCGGCGAATAGCCGGGCGCCGCGTAGGTGAACGGGTAGCTGAGCAACACCGTGTCGGCCTGTTTGATCGGGGCGCCGGTGTAGCCGAGATATTCGGCGGGCACCCCGGGCGCGATATCGGGCGGCATCGCCATATGCGCTGCGATATCGGCCCAGCGCGGGTCGACGGGAAGACCGGAGAGTGCGGCGGCCCGGGCGGCGATGTCCATCGTGTTGCGCACGCCGCCGTTGGTGAGCGCGTTGTCGACCGAGAAGGCGACGTACTCGTCGGATCCGGCGGCCGGGGCGAAATGGTAGGCGCCGTCGGGCAGTTTCGGCCCGATCCGCGCGGTCAGGTAGTCGGCGATCGCGGTGATCACCGGCGCGCCACGGGTGCGCAGCCATTCGCTGTCGCCGGTGGCCAGGTAGTACTGCCATTGGGCGAGGGCGATCTCGTTGTGCAGATGTTCCTCGGTCAGGCCGCAGCCGATCGGGGAGGCGCAGCGCTGCGCGGGCCCGTCGTCCCAGGGATACAGCGCACCGGGCAGTCCGTAGCCGCGGGCGTTGGCCCGGGCGGCGGGAAGTGCGGCGGCGCGGAATTCGACCACGGTGCGAGCCAGGTCCGGATACAGCGCCAGCAGCGTCGGGAAGATCCAGGTCTCGGCATCCCAGAACGTCATGCCCCCGTAGTCGTCGGACGACAGTCCGGCCGGTTGCACCGACCAGCGCTCGCCCGCGCGCACGCTGGCCAGAACGGAATACAGCGCGGCGCGGATCCATCGGGTGTAGTCGGTGCGCCCCGGAGTCTCGATGGCGGGCTGCCACAACCGATCCCACTGCGCGGCGTGGGCGGAATGTGTGGCGTCGAACCCCTGGGCGCGGCCCGATTCGGCCGCGGCGGTGGCGGCGGCCAGGGGATCGGATCCGTAGTCGGTGGAGGAGATGCCGGTGTAGGCGGTGAAGGTGTAGCTGTCGTTCCCGGTGACGGGCAGCAGATAGCGGATCCCGTCGGCGCCGGGCAGCGCGGTGCCCGCGGCCTGCGGCGGCGAATCGACGGACGACACCACGAATGCCGTATCGGAGGTTCCCTCGGCGCGGACTCCCGACACCGTGCGTCCGCTGCTCGGATCGGCCGTCGTCGTCACCGGGACCACCCGCCGCGCTGCCGCGCCGTCGATCCGGTCGACGACCGCGAGCTCGCCCGGGCGCTCGGGTGTGACGGTCAGTCTCTGCACCGCGAGATCCGGCCGGTCGCGAGAGACGAAGGTGTCGTAGCGAAGCCGCAGCCGATGCTCGGGATCCGGTGTCCAGTCGGCCCGGGTGGTCACCGTCGCGGTGCGGTAGTCCAGCGTCTGCCGGTAGTCGTGCACGGTGGCCGGGTCCACGTCCGCGTCGTAGCGGTGACCGTCGACTTCGACGGCCAGATCCGTCCACGCGGGCAACGCCGCGATCACCTGGGTGTACTGCGGCGACCGGAGGTATTCCGGTGACAGTGCGGCCTGCGCGTAGAAGCCCGCCAAATACGTTCCGGTATAACGGGATTGCTGCAGCGGGAAGGAGGTCCGCGCCGCGTCGCCGTAGTCGTGGTAGCCGCCGCCGCTGGGCGGCAGTACCGTCCCGATCCGGCCGTTGCCCAGATACGGCGCGGCGTGGAAATCGCCGGGTGCGAACGATTCCGCTGTCGAGGACCACAGCTCGTCCGCCGGGATCGCGGTGGCCACCGGTGGCGGTGCGGCCACCACACCGAGGACGACGATCACTACCGGCCACAAGCGCCGACGCCGCGCAGCGGGCGTCCTTCGGATCGGGCTCACCCCGACGATCGTCGGAACCGGCCGTCGCGTGGTCAACCCGACACGCGCGGCGCGTCCGATATCGGGCCGGAATTATCGCCCGGCGCCTCAGTCTTCGGAGAAGTCGATCCCGTTCGCGGAGAAGTCGATCTGGGCGGCCGCGTTGCCGACGGCGGTCACCATGCCGGTGCCGATCGGCCCGCGGGAATCGAAAAGCGTTGCGGTGCCGACGGATACACCGTTGGCGGTGAGGTGGGTCTCGGCCCGCAGCCCGATCCGGTCGCCGACGGGCAGGCGGTCGAGTGCCACGGTGAGGTCGGCGTTGATGTATCCGATGCCCTGCGACCCCCAGTTGGTCACCAGGCTGGTGGACTCGGCGGCGACCACGGCCTCCACGAACGCGCTGCGCTCCTCACCCTCGACCGCTCCCAGCGGCACCGCCCACAGGCTTTTGCGGCCGGAGTTCTGGTGGTCGCCCATCGACGTCGACCAGTCGTTGTCGCTGCGGTACCACCAATCCACCCCGGCGTCGGCGGGTGGGGCGAACGGATGCTCGGAATGCCACTCCTCGCCCGGAGGGGTCTCGGTGGCGCGCAGCTGAACCAGGCGCGCTTCCGCGACCTCGACCTCACCCTGGCGCACCGTGGCCGAGGCGATGTGGATCCGCCGCCCGGCGCGGATCACTTCGGTGTGCACCTCGAGGGGCTGTCCCTTCGCCGCCTTGAACAGGTCGATGGTGAATCGAGCCGGCACGAAACCGGCCAGCCCGTGTTCCCGTTCGAGGGTGCGCGCGGCGGCCGCGCAGACGGCGGGGCCGCTGAGCATGTCCGCGCCCCAGCGGCCGTACGCCCACTTCCGGGGCAGGTACCGACCGGCGTCGTCGTCGGTGAACATGGCAGGCATATCGGTCATCAGCTCATAGTGTCCTATCGCCGCCGGCGGCCTTCGCCCGACTCACTTGGTGGGCAGGGCGTTCTGCAACCCGCCGACGTCGGTGATCTTCCAGTCCGCGTTGCGGTCGATGGTGAGCGAGTAGGTCACGGTGGTGCGACCGCCGTCGGGAGTCTGCGCGCTGGTCGATGTCACGTCCAGGTAGGCGTTGACCTTGTAGATGCCGTCCGATTCGGAGGTCACCGCGGCCGACAGCGGCGTCGCCTTCGACGTCCACTGCAGCGGGAGCAGGATCTGCTCGAGTTGCGGTGCGGTCGCGTCGAATTTCGCCGCCAGCTGCGTGGTGGTGCCGGCCTTCAACCGCTCGATCCAGCTCTTCACATCGTGATAGTCGATGGTCGACGCGCCGACGGCGTACTTCGACGCGATGTCCTCGGCGTGTTTGTCGCCGGCGGCCGCGGCGTCACGATCGGACAGGGTGGAACGCGCCGAGAAGTACTGGCACCCGAACACGATGCCGACCGCCAGCAAGGCGACGATCACCGCGGTGGTCACTGCGGTGGAGAGCCGGACGGCGATCGTCAGCGGCGCCCGCCGGTCGGCGGCGATCGCGGAAGGCTGTGCGGCACCGGAATTTTCGTCCTTGTCCGCCTCCGCCGCCCGGATGTCCTTGTCGTCTACTGCTGTGCTCATCGGTTCGTTCCTCCTGCCGGTCGGGCTGGCTGGTACTCGGCTATTTGACGGCGATCCGGAAATGCAGCGTCCCGTCGGGATCGACGCCCTGCAGCGCCTGGCTGATCAGCGCGCTGACGTCGATATGGGGCGAGCTGTGCACGGCTTCGGTGAGGACCGGCTGCAGGGCCGGGCCCAATGGCGCCACCCCCGGCCCGAACTTGTTCAGCAGCTCGGTCAGTTGCCCGAGGAACGGAACGAGGCCGTCGCCGGTGTAGTAGTTGTCCACGGGTTGTTTGTTCGACAGCACGGACCCGCCCTCGACGATCTTGATCAACATGGTGCCGAACAGTCCGAGTTGCGGTCCGGCGGTTTCCAGCGAGGGCCCCAGCCAGTCCATGTTCCCGCCGAGGGCCTGCATGTCGGCGAACAGTTGCCGCATGGCGCCGGTACGGCTCAGCAGTGTGGCCGCCAGCAGGTCGGACGAGTGCTGCAGCGTGCGCATCGCCTGATCGGTACCCTTCAGCGCGGTGTCGAAGGTGTCGACCAGCCGCGCCACCGCCTCCGGGTGGATCTGCTCGAGCAGCTGTACCGCCCGCGTCGACAGCGCCGTGATGCTCATCGGCAGGTGCACCCGCTCGGTCGACATCGTCTGTCCGTCACGCAGATACGGCCCAGCCGGGCTCGTCGAGGCGAATTCGATGTACGGCTCGCCGAGTGCCGACAGCTGTTCGATATGGATCTCGCTCGTAGCCGGGATGTGATACTTGTCGTCGATCTTCAGCCGGACGAGCACGCCGGAGGCCTGTTTGCGTACCGTCTCCGCCTTGCCGACCGCGACCCCGTCGAACAGCACCGGCGAATTCGGGCCCAGCCCACCGGATTCGGCGAGCCGGAGATCGGCGGTGAAGAAAGACTTGCGCGGATCGAGGTGCAGGACGCCCACCGTCATGTAGACGATGCCGAAGACGAGCACGGCGGCGATCGCCGTGAGCGAGACGATCGATCGAATTCTCATCGGACCGCTCCGATCATCCGCAGCGTGTCGACGATGCGGGAGGTCTGTTGCTCGGGTGTCGTGCCGACGGCCGCGGACGGCGGCATCGCGACGCCGACCAGGTTGATCTTCGGTCCGCGCTCGGCGAACGGAATGATCTGCGATTGCAGCAGATTCGTCAGTGTCGCCATATTCGACGGGGAGCCGGTGTCGAGCGGTGCGCTGCCGAACAACATCGGCACCACCGCGCGCGCGGCGGCCGTGGTCGAATCCAGCACCGGCCCCAGCCATTTCGTCGACGGCGCGAACGGGCCGAGGGCCGTGAGGACGAAGACGACACCGATCTCGGCGCGAATCACATCGGTGGTGTGCTGCACACCGTCCGGGGTGAGCAGCGGATCCCACGTCGACGTGTGATTCAGCAGGCCCTCGTCGACCGTGGCCTGAATACCGCTGACCAACTGGTGAATCGAATCGGTATGTGCGGCAAGGTCACCGAGATCCGAACCGAGGACCTCCGATATCCGCGCGGTCACCGCCGGATTCGGGGGCATGATCCCGTTCACGTTCTGCACGATGTTCTGGATGTCGTGCACCGCGCCGCTGCCGACGAAGGTGGCCAGCTGCGCGAGGATGTCCTCGATGGGAAGTTGCGGGCGGGTGTCGGAGATCGGGATCGTCGCATCCGGGCGGATCTCGCCGGTCGTGGGGTGGGCCGGTTCGGTGAGTGCGATGTGGACGTCGCCGAGCGGAGTCGCCTGCCGCAGTTGGGCGGTGGTGCCGACCGGAAGCCGGACCGAGGTGCGGATCGCGACATCGGCGATCACATAGCCGGTGCGCGCCGGAGCCGTGCCGGTGGCGGGCGCCGGGTCGACGACGGTGATGTGGGTGAGCTGCCCGATCCGCACGCCGTCCGCGATGACCTTGGCGCCCTGCGGCAGATTGAGAACATCGGCGAATTCGATGCGCAGATGGTAGGTCGGTCCGCCGACACCGGTGCCCGGCACCGGGACGTCGGCCGGCTGGAAACCGCAGGCCCCGGCCGATGCCGCGAGGGTGGCGGCGACCAGCGTGCGGGCGCAGATCCGGCGGAGTTTCGCAGAGGGTCGTGTCACTTCGCGCTCACCGCCGACAGGAGAACCGGAAGTGCAGGCACCGTCACCACACCATTGCTGGAGGTCCCGCACTGTTGCCCCGCGACCGCCCGCAGCGCCGCGCAGATCTGGTCGGTTTGTGCCTGCGGCAGAGCCAGTTTCGGTGGCGCGTACCCGATGGTGAAGTCGCCGCTGACCGGATCGACCGCGTCGGAGAACCCGGTGGCGAGGGCCGGGGTCATGCGGATGATCTCGGCGAGTGAGCCGACTCCCGACGCGATGAGCTTCGACAGGCCGGGGATGTCGTTCACCGCGCGCAGCGCGGGGGAGCCGAGCTTCATGATCACCTCGTTGAGTTCCGGAAGCAGCCCGGCCAGCGCCGTCACGAGATCGGCCACGGGCGGGAACGCGAGGGTGTTGATATCGGAGAAGGTCTGGGTCAGCCGAGGCACGATGTTCTCCAGGTCCGGCCATCCGTTGCGGGCGCGACGGGCCAGTGCGGCGAGATCGTCCATGAGCTGACCGAGATGTCCGATCGCCGCGTCGGGGGAGGCGAGCGCCCGGCTGAGTTGCCCGATGAGCGCGTTGAGCTGCTCGCCGGTGCCGGATGTCGCCCGGTCGAGTGCGTCGAGACCGTCACCGACGGCGGTGCGCTGGGCGGGATCACCGGACGCGTCGAGCTGATCCGAGAGTTTCGCCAGTGCGTCGAAGGTCTCCGACATGCTCTTGGGCGTCAGGGTTTTGGTGATGCATCGGCTCGGATCCCAACCGGCTCCGGCGGGTTCGGCGCCGATGAGCGCCAGAGTGCGATCGGCCAGGATGGTGTGGCTGACCGTCACCGCGCCGACGTCCGCCGGGAGTTTGCGGTCGGCGCGTACGGTGAAACGCACTGTGGCAGCGCCGTTGTCGGGCTCGACGGCGGTGACCTTGCCGACCTGAACGCCCATGACGGTGACGGCGCTGTCGGTGTAGAGGCCGATGCTGTCGGGCATCCGCGCGCAGTAACTGCGCGTCGCCGGTTCGGATCTGCTCATCGTCACGGCGAATCCCGCGGCCAGTACGAGCACCAGCACCACCGCCGCCGACATCAGGCCGCGCGATCCGAGAATCCTGCTCAGCATCAGCATCCCCCTCCGGGCACCGGAACACAGATGCCGGTGACGGTGGCGGCGGACTGGTCGACGCTCACTCCGCCGCCCGGCTGGACCAGCGGTGTCAGGCGCTGCTCGAAGGTGTGCAGTGAATCGAGCAGGGCGCCCATGCGGTCGCCGAGTTCCCGCAGCTTCGGGATCGCGTCGACGAGCGGCTGCGCCTGTTCGCGTAGCGAGTCGTCCCAGATCCGTCCGAGCGGGACCAGCTTCTGCACCAGCTGGGCCAGGCCGTGCAGCGCCCAGCTGAGCTGTTCCCGATTGTCCGCGACGACGTTCTCGAGTGTGCCGAAGGTCCGCATCAGGGTGACGAGGGTGTCGGAATTCTTGTTCAGCGCCGTCAGATATTCGTCGGTCAGCGCCAGCGTCCGGGATACGTCCGCGTTCTGCCGGTCCATGATGGCGACGATGTCGGAGACCGCCCGGCCGGCGTGCCGGAGCGCGTCCGGGCTCTTGTCGATCGAACCGGCCAGTGCGGCGAGATCCCGGCGGATGGCGTCACCGTCGGTCCGCCGCACGGGCTCGACGGCGTCCTGGAAAGCCTGGGTGAGGTTGTACGGCAGAATTACGCGCGGGACGGGAATGACGGTGTTGCCCAACGGGTTCGATCCCGCTGGTTGTACGGCCAGGTAGTAGCCGCCGACGAGGGTCAGCATTCGCACCGCGAGGGTGGTCTGATCGCCGATGGCGACCCCGTCCTTCACCGTGAACGTCATCCGCACCCGATCGGGAAGCAATCGCAGGGATTTCACCTTGCCGACCGGAATTCCCGCTATCCGGACATCGTCACCCGTGCGGATCGAACCGGCCTCGGCGATATCGGCGGAATATGTTCGCTCGGGCGTGGTTCCGACGACATCGATCACGCCGATCGCCGCCACCAGAACGAGAACCGCGACTATTCCGCTGATGCCCCAGCGCAATTGGGCGCCGCGCTCGTCGCGGCTGGTGAACATCCGGCGCCGGAGCGTGCGCAGGGCGGCGCTGACCGACGCGGGGGTGACTACCGATGGCATAGCGTGATCCTCTGTCCGGCGATCAGGACGGCCAGCGGTCCGGGCGCCGGTGCGATCCCGTGCGAGCAGGTCATCGCCGCGTCGGGCCCGGTCTGGGGAATGGTCGTCGTCATGGTCTGGATCAATCCGGGCAGCCGTCCCAGCACATCGGCGGCCTGACGCGGGTTCGGAAGGACACGATGCAGAAGCGCGTCCAGGTCTCGGTTCTTCTCACCGGTGACGCCCAGGACATCCAGCAGGTCCAGCAGCGGGCGCAACATCGGCGGAATTTCCATTCCGAATTGCACGAGGCCGGGCAATTTGTCGGTGATGGTGACGAACAGTTCCGTCAGATTCGTCATCAATTGCATGGCGTTGCCGGATTTCCCGGCCATATGCGCGGAAACCTGGGCGAAATTGTTCACCAGGACCGACAGCACCTGTGCGCGGTCGGACGCGTACCGGCTCAGCATATCGATGGCGTCGAGCGCCGGCCCGATGCCGTTGCCGTCGCCCTGGACGACGGCGAGCATACTGCTCGCGAACCGATTCAGATCGTCGGGTGACAGCTGCGCCAGCACCGGCTGCAAACCGTTGAACAGGGTGGTGATGTCGAAGGCCGGAACCGTGTGCGCGGTGTCGAAGGCCGCTGCCGCCGGGCGGCGGGGACCCGGCTGATCCGGCTGCTGGATCTCGAGATACCGGAAACCGGTGAGGTTCTGATATCGCACCGCCACCTTGGTCTCGGTGTAGAGCGGATGGCCCTGCGTGACGGTGAAGCGCACGCGGGCCAGCGCTCCGTCCAAGTCGACGCCGCGCACCTTCCCGACCTGCACCCCGTAGAGCCGGACGTCGTCGCCGAGTCGCAAGCCGTTCGCATCGGTGAAAATCGCGGTGTAGGTGTCGGTGTCGCCGCTGACCGGACGCTCGATCAACCGGAACACCCCGACGAGGACGACGGCCATGGCCAGCACGGACACGGCCACTCGAATCCACAACGCGCGGGTCGACATTCAGCGACCTCCCGTACCGGTCTGGTGGGCGAGCAGGGCTGCCAGCGGCGTCGCCAAGCCGGGGACGGTGGTCAGATCCACGCGGGCGTTCAGCACCGGGCCCGAGGGCGAGTCGTGGAAGCCGGCGCCGAGACGGTCGAGCAGTTCACGCAATTCGCTCTCCGAACGCCGCGGGTCGGAGACCGAACCGGCGACCTGGTCGAGCATCGTGACGGCGATCGGCAGCAGCCCGCCGAAATTTCGCTGCGCCGTGTACAGGGTTTCCGTCGCCACCGGCAGCATCTCGTTCTGGACCCGATTGAACATCTCCGAGAAGCGATCGACGTTCTCCTTCGTCGCGAGCTGCTGATTCGTCAGATCCGCGTGCAACAGTTCGGCCGCGCCGGCGAGCAGTGCCGGCACACCGTGCAGCGCCGAGCCGAATTGGCCCAACACCATCGACGGTGGGAGTTGCTGGGTTTCGGTGAACGAGCGCGCGGTCGTGCCGATCGCCTGCAGCAGCGGGGTGAAGGCACTGATGTCGTGCGAGGTGGTGCGCAGCACCTCGGTGAGTTTCGCGGTCAGCACGTCGTCGGTGAGCCGGCCCGTGGATTCCAGCAGCGCGGCGAGGGTGGCATCGCGCACCCGGTCGGCGTCGCGATCGCTCAGATCCACGGTCGAGCCGTCCCGCAGCCGAGTGCCGCCGCTGTTCGGATTCAGTTGCAGCGCAGTGATTCCGAAGAGATTCCCGGGCGCGTAGTCGACGGTCAGCGCGTCGGTGAGGCCGAACAGCTGGGATCGGCGCAGCGTCAATTCGATGCGCTGCCGGCCGGTTCCGGCCATGGCGACCGAGGCGACCGAGCCGACCCGGACACCGTCGAGCCGGACATCGGTTCCGGCGCCGACTCCCTCGCCGACCTGCGCGGTGACCAGGTCGACGCGCATCTCGTCGGCCGGTCGGCTGTCGGGCAGCAGCCGCCAGCCGACGACGAGCACCGCGGCGAGCGCGACCGCACCGATGCCGAGGATCCGCGCGCGGCGGGGCCCGACCTCGGTGCCGGGCAGGGCATAAGGAGGCATGGGGTCATCCGGTGAACGTGATGGGGGACCGGAATCCCCAGAGGACGATGGTGGTGAGCATGTCGAGCGCGATGATCGAGACGAGGCTGGCCCGGATCGCGCGCCCCGAGCCGATGCCGACGCCCTCCGGCCCGCCGGTCGCGAAAAAGCCTTGGTAACAATGGATCAGGACGACGGCGACCGCGAAGACCATCACCTTGATCGTCGCGGCGATGACGTCCCAGCCCAGCACGAACTGATCGAAATAGTGGTTGTAGGTGCCGGCCGGCGTGCCGTGGATGGTGGTGACGATCAGCGCGCACGACAGATAGCCGAGACTCAGTGCCACCACGAAAGCCGGTGCGACGGCGATGATTCCGGCGATGACGCGGGTGGTCACCACGAACGGCACCGACCGCACGCCGAGCGATTCCAGCGCGTCGATCTCCTCGGAGATGCGCATCGACCCGATCTCCGCGGTCATCCGGCAGCCGGCCTGCGCCGCGAAGCCGACCCCCGCCGCGATCGGCGCCAGCTCCCGGGTCACCCCGAACGCGGAGATCAGGCCGCTGAGCTGACCCAGCGACAGCAGGTTGAGCGCACTGAACGCCTCGATGCCGATGGAGGCGCCCATCGCCGCCCCGAGCAGCAACATCAGCGGGACCACGCCGCCGCCGATGATCACCGAACCGCGGCCCCACGTCATGTCGGTGATCACCACGACCGTCTCGCGGCGGTAGTGCATCAGCGTGTACGGCAGCGACGACACCACCTGCCACCCGAATCCGAGCACGAAGCCGATCGATTCGAACGGCCGCAGCGGATGGGCGCGACGCCCCAGGCGATGCACCCACCGCAGGCCCGCGGGCGCATACGGGGTCGCGGTCATCAGGCCATCCTCACCGGGAAGAACATGGTGACCACCTGCGTGATCGCGGTATTGAGCACGGTGACCGCGGCGATCGACATGACCACGGCCGCGTTCACGCCGTCGGCCACGCCGCGCGGGCCGCCCCCGGCTTCGAGCCCGCGTTGGCAGGCGATGATCACCACCAGGAAGCCGAAGATCAGCGCCTTGATCAGCGACACCCAGATATCGAGGGTGGTGGTGAAGGCGCCGAACGACTGCCAGTAACTGCCCGGCGTCACCCCGAGCGCGGCGACCGCGACGGCGAAGCCGGAGGCGATGCCGACAGCGATGATCAGGATGTTGAGCAGCGGAGCGACCAGCATCATCGCCGCGATGCGCGGAACGACGAGACGCTGCACCGGATCGATCCCCATGACCCGCATGGCGTCGACCTCTTCCCGCACGGTTCGCGCGCCGAGATCGGAGGCGATGGCCGCCGAGCCGGCCCCGCCGAGCATCATCGCGGCGGCCATCGGCGCGCCCTGTTTGATCACCCCCAGCCCGCCGGCCGCGCCGATCATCGAATCCGCGCCGAGTTGCGAGACGATATTGCCGACCTGGGTGGAGACGATGACGCCGAACGGAATCGCCATCAGCACGCTCGGTATCGCGGTGACCTTGATCAGAAACCATGCCTGCGTGAGGGTTTCGCGCGTCCGAAACCGCATCCGCACCGCATCGCCGAGGCCTACCCGGATCGCATGGGAACCCATCTGCAGCGCCCGGCCGAGTGTGGCGAGACTCGACAGCACCGTGTCGGAGAAGTTCCGGCGCAGTACCTGCGCCGCCCTGGGTTCCCGTCCCCCGAGGTGTACATCCAGATCAGTGGTCGACATCGAACCTCCGTCCGCCGAACCATGCGGCAGAACGTACCATATGACCTGGACCACATTCCAGACACCAATCCAGATGGGTGCTCTGATCTGTGGGCGAGAGGCGTCGCGTGCTCGCGCAAGGGGGAAACCGCGTGAGGGCCAGACGGTTTCAGTGCAGGGGCGCCCAGCCCGGCCACTGCCGCGGACCTTCGTCGCCGCGGATACAGGCCAGCCGCCAGCGTGCCTGGTGGAGGTGAACCGGGTCGGCGACGGCGGCGCGGACGGCATCCATCGTCATCCGCAACTCGACGATGTCGCGCAGCAGGAAGAATCCCGGCCACCGCAGGACGTCGAGGTGGTAGGCGTTGCAGAACCGGGCGTACTGCGCGCTGGTGATCCAGCCCAGCGAGGCGTAGGCGATCGCGGTCGGTACCAGATCCCATTCCGGCGGGCCGATCGACATGTTCTCCAAGTTCAGCATCAGGACGTCGTGGTCGACGGTGGCGGCGAATTCGCGGCCCCAGGCCTCGCCGTGGATGACACACCACTGCATCCCGCTCGGCAGATCGGCCCACCGCCCGCGCAATTCGGTGAGATGCTCGCGCAGCCAGCGGCGGTCGTCGGCAGTGAACAGCTCGGCGGTGGCGATCAACTCGGCGATTCCGCGAAACGGCTGCAGCTGGCCGAGAGCGAACGTCGTCGGCGGCGCGAGGCTGTGTAATCGCAGCAGCGCCTGCGCCATATCGTCCAGCGCGCCGTGCTGATACAGCGGCGGAACCTGCCAGAAGGTCACCGTCCGGCCCTGGATTTCGAGCGGCTGACGCACGTCGGGCAGGGTGTGCGGCGCGGCGACGCCGGAGGCGGTGAGCCAGCGGGAGACCTCGATCTCCCGGCGCGCCTCGGGCCGATGATCCGGGTGGCTGATGCGCACCACGACCCCGCTGGGCAACCGGTAACCGGTACCCGCGCCGAACCGCACCTCCTGTGCGCCGCCCGCTTCCATGCCGGCACTCAGACATGCGGCGCGCAGAACCGACAGATTTCCGTTTCCAGCCAGCTGTGCGGTCATGCGCATACCCGAGTTCCTGCCGAATCCCTCATCCTTGCCCTCATTGTGAGGGATCGGCGGACCGTGCGACGCGGTTTCGTGCAACATCGTGGTTACCGATTACTGAGGTCGAGATCACGTCCGCGCGGTCGGGGACTGCCTCACATCCCTGTTAGGGTTTCTAACCGGAGATTCACTCCACTTCCGTCTCGTGGGGAGGAAACCACCCGTGGCGCGCGTCAAATCCCGCCCGCACTACAACGTCGTCTTCGCGGTGCTGCTGCTCGGCATCTCCGCCTACGCGCTGCTGCAGTCGATGGTCGTTCCGGTACTGGCCTTGCTGATTCCGGCGCTGCACACCACGCAGAGCACCGCGACCTGGCTGATGACCGGATATCTGCTCTCTGCCTCGGTGGCGACGCCGATTCTCGGGCGGATCGGCGACAAGGTCGGCAAGGAACGCATGCTCGTCGTCACCCTGGTCGCGCTGACGGTCGGCTCGCTGATCGCGGCGCTGACCGAATCGGTCGGGGTGATGATCGTGGCGCGGGTGATCCAGGGCCTGGGCGGTGGCGTGATTCCGTTGGCATTCGGCATCATTCGCGACGAGTTCCCGGCGAAGAAGCTGCACGGCGCGGTGGGGATCGCCTCCTCGCTCATCGCCGTCGGCTCCGGGCTCGGGCTGGTGCTGGCGGGCCCGATCGTCGAACATCTGAACTACCACTGGCTGTTCTGGGTGCCGATGATCATCACCGCGATCGCCGCGGTGGCCGCGATAGTGTTCGTGCCGGAATCACCGGTGCGCAGTCCGGGCAATATCAATTGGGGCGCGGCGATTCTCCTGTCGGCCTGGCTGGTGGCGCTGCTGCTCGCGGTGAGCAAGGGGCCGTCCTGGGGCTGGGGTTCGGCGCTGACGCTCGGCCTGTTCGCGCTGGCCGTCGTGGCGGCGGCCGCCTGGATCGTGGTCGAGCTGAAATCGACCACCCCGCTGATCGATATGCGCACCATGCGGATTCCGGCGGTGTGGACCACGAACCTGGTGGCCGTGCTGACCGGCGCCGGAATGTACGCCATGATGACCTTCCTGCCGCAGCTGCTGCAGACCCCGAAAGCGATTGCGGGATACGGCCTGAGCGCCGGCATCACCCAGTCCGGGCTGTACATGCTGCCACTGTCGGTGGCGATGTTCGTGATCGGCCTGTCGATCGGGCCGCTGGCGGCGCGCATCGGCCCCAAGGCGATCGTGCTGATCGGCAGCGTCATCACCGTCCCGGCGTTCGTGATGCTCGCCGTCGGGCACGACCAGAGCTGGGAGATCTACCTGGCCGGTGCGCTGCTGGGTGTCGGTATCGGGCTGGCCTTCTCGTCGATGCCGGCCATCATCGTCGCCGCGGTGCCGCCCGCCCAGACGGGCGCGGCCACCGGAATGAACGCCAACGTCCGCACCGTCGGCGGTGCGATCGGCAGCGCGGTGTCGGCCGTGCTGCTGACCTCGGGTGCCACCACCGTGCACGGGCTGCCGGCGGATGCCGGGTACTCCCGGGTCTTCTGGTTCCTGGCCGGCGTTTCCGTGCTCGCCGCACTGGCGGCGGTGATCATTCCGTCGGTGCGCGCGCATGCGCCGCAGGCCGTCGCCGCGGAATCGGACGGCATCGCGGAGACGGCGGAGCTGTCGGACCCGGAACCGGCTGCCGCGCCGCACGGTAGCGCGGTCGCCGCCGGAATCGCGGGTGTGTCGGCGCCGCAGGCGGTGGATCTGGCGGGCGACGACCGGGCCATCGGTGGCAGCGTCCGGCGCGAGAACGGCCGGCCGGTGCCGGATGTGGCGCTGACGCTGATCGACCAACGCGGACACCAGGTTTCGCGCGCCACGGGCGAAGCCGACGGCAGCTACCGCCTCCCCGCCCCGGCGCCCGGCAGCTATGTGCTGATCGCCTCCGCCGCCGCGCATCGCCCGGTGGCCGTCACCGTCGTCGTCGGCGCCGTGGCCCAGACCGTGGATCTGACGCTGCCGAGTTCCGGCGAGCTCACCGGCACCGTCCGCCGCGCCGGTGACGGGAAACCCGTTGCGGGAGCGACGGTTACCCTCACCGACCCACTCGGAGAGGTGATCGGGGCAGCGGTGACCGGCGGCGACGGCGGCTACAGCTGCGGCGGCGTCGCGTCGGGTACCCACACCCTGGTCGTGGTCGCCGACCGGATGCACCCCACCGCGGTCACCCTCACCATCCCCGACAGCGGACTGCTGCACCACGACGTCGACCTGGAACCGATGGCAACCCTGGCCGGCGCCGTCCAGGCGCAGGGCAAGGCGGTCGCCAACGCCGAGGTGACCGTTCTGGACGCCGGCGGCGATCGGATCTCCACCGCTCGCACCGACCACAACGGCCGCTACGTGGTTTCCGATCTGCCCGCCGGTCACTACACCGTGGTGGCGCGCGGATATCCCTCGGTGAGCAGCACCGTCACCGTTGGAGCGGGCCGGATCACCCACGATGTGGAACTCGGCTACGACGAGTCGGCATCCGTGCGCTGCGGCTGAGTCAGGCCTCGATCTGCGGGTGTGACGTCGACATCCCCGCCGTTCAGCCCAGCACCACGAACAGCACCACGATGACGACCAGCACGATGATCATGGTGACCACCAGCAGGAGCGGGCTCTTGCGGTTGGTCACGGGCGAGTCGCTGAGCGAGACGTCCTCGCGCTCCGGATTCGCGGGCCGGCTCTGGTCGTCGAATCGTTCGGACATCGAGCACCTCCGGGTGTGCGAAGCGGTCGCTGCGTAATACCCGGGCGGCGCGTCGGCAAACTCGCCGCTAGCCGCCGACCTTCGCGCCCGGGATGCGGGTGTGCACGGTGAGCAGCAGGTGGTCGAAGGCGGTGATGGTCTCCGGTGCCGGCGGCGCGACGAGGGGAAGTTCCT
Source organism: Nocardia sp. 852002-51101_SCH5132738 (assembly GCF_001665695.1). Classification (NCBI taxonomy): domain Bacteria; kingdom Bacillati; phylum Actinomycetota; class Actinomycetes; order Mycobacteriales; family Nocardiaceae; genus Nocardia; species Nocardia sp. 852002-51101_SCH5132738. Next base: position 219,761 of record NZ_LZML01000183.1, read on the forward strand.
CGATGATCTGGGCGGCGAGATCACGCAATTTCGTGTTGGTTTCCTGCGAGCGCCACGCCAGGACCTTGAACGCCTGCTCGGCGTTGATGCGGTACATGCGCATCAGCACGCCCTTGGCCTGTTCGATCACCGCGCGGTTCTCGATCACGTCGGGCAGCGTCGCGGACAGGGTTTCGCGTTCGTTCTCGGCGAGGGTGTCGGTGAGGTCGATGTAGAAACCGGCGGTAGCGGCGACCTGCCCGGCGTCGTCGAAGATCCGGTCGGCGACGACCATCACGTTGTGCACGGTGCCCGCGGTATCGACGAACCGATGCCGGCTGGAGAACGATTCGCCCAATTCGATCGCGCGGGCGATGGTCTTGGCGACCTCCTCGCGGTCGTCCGGATGTTTGTGCGCGAGCAGCAGTTCCGTGGTCGGGACGACTCCGCCGGGGGTGTACCCGTGCATCCGGTACACCTCCTCCGACCATTCCCAGCGACGGGTGGCGAACCAGAACCGGAACGACCCGACCTGCGGCATCCGGCCGGACGCGCTGGTCACGGGTGTCGTGTGGTCGGCAAGGGGGTCCGTTCTATGCACAAGCATCATTATGTTCACGCGTAGAGCCCGCTGCCCGCGTTCGAACGCACAGTGGACTGAATCGTTCGTTTTCCGTCCTGAGGACGCCCTGTACCGGCATATGCCCCGGTCCAGCGCTCAGCCGGCGAGTGTGGCGGCGGGTGAGCGGCCGTAGTGGCGGCGGTAGAGCGCGGCGAAACGACCGGGGTGGCCGAAACCCCATGTGGCGGCGATGCCGGCCACGCTGTCGCCGTCGTCCGCACTGCCCGCGACCAGGTCTTCATGGGCGCCGCGCAGCCGCATCCGCTTCAGATACGCGGTCGGCGTGGTGTCCAGGTGCCGGCGGAATGCGATCTGCAGCGCCCGCACGGTCACATAGGCCGCCGCCGCGATGTCGGTCACCGCGATGTCCTCGTGGATGTGGGATTCCATGTACGCGATCGCGCGGCGCACAGTGAGCGGATGCGCGTCTCGGCGATCGACCGGGGTCGCCTCGAGCCCGGCCGTATTCGGAAACGCGTGCAGTACGGTCGCCGCCAGATATTGCGACGCCGTGGCCGCCACCAGTGGCGGCACGTCACCGTCGTAGGAGGCGGCGAGCTGCTGCATGTGCGAGATGACCGCGGTGAGCCGATGGCCGGCCTCCGAAGTGACGGTGCGATGGCTCGTGAGGGCCACCTCCGCGGTTCCGGCCCGATTCCCCGAGGCGACTCTGCCGAGCAGGGACGGATCGAACATCGTGATGGTGAAGTCGGCCCGGTGGACGACACCGGAGTACGGCAGGTCCGGCGGGGTCAGAATTCCGATCTCGCCGGGCCCGAACGTATCGTTGCCCGCGTCGACGTATTCTTCCTCGACCCATCCGGCTTCGACCCCGATCAGGCAGATCTTGTTCAGCGGATCGGCGTCGTAGCTCATATCGAATCCGAGTTCGAGCCGGTCGAGACTCACCTGGCCCAGCATGTCGCGCGCGATCCGGCTGCGAACCGGGACCTCGGTGGCATTGCCGATCTCCATGGTCGTGTAGTTCCGGTTCAGAAATTGCTCGGTGGCAGCCAAGCTCTCGCTGTCGAACTCTTCTGTCATCGATCGGTGATCCTCCGCTGTGCCACTGCCACTGCCACTGCTCCGGGCACGGTCGCCTGGTCCAGGCCGCGCCGTGCGGAATTCGAAGCCTACTTGTCCATAGTGTTGCCGCAGCGCGCGTCGTGTCACCCGACGGTGACATGATTCTCGAGGCAGTAACGAATTGGCGCCGGAAACGATCAGAGAAGTGACGCGAGCGGGCTGCGACGCAGGTCACGGCGCAGATGGTCGACATCGTCGCAGACGTAGGCCGCACCGTCGGCCGTCAATTCGCCGCGGGATATTCCGCCGCTCAGGACGCCGATGGCCGCCACGCCCAGCTTCGTGCAGGCGCGCATATCCCAGACCGTATCGCCGACGAACACCGCTCGCTGCGGCGTGACCCCGGCCCGGTCCAGCGCCACCTGGACGATGGTCGGGTCGGGTTTGGCCGTCTCCACGTCTTCGGCGCCGGTCACCGCGTACAACCATGACTCGGCATCGAGCAGGTCGCGCAATCGGGCCAATTCGTCGGGCGGTGCGGAGGTGGCGAGGACGACCCGTAAACCCGCGTCGTGCAGATGCCGCAGGATCTCGCGGGCGCCGGGCAGCAGGGTCAACTCGTCGGCGCGGTCGAGGTAGTAGCGGCTGTGCAGATCGCTCGCGGTATCGGCGGTCTCGCTGTCGAGGTCGGGGGCGAGCGTGCGCAGCAGTTCGTCGCCGTCCATGCCGATACTGCGGTGGATCCGCCAGATCGGCACGTCCGCGTCGACCTCGCGGAAGGCTCGATGCCAGGTCACGGCATGCAGATAGTTGGAGTCGACGAGCGTGCCGTCGATGTCGAAGAGGACGGCTGCGGGTTCGGGCACGGCATCTCCTTCTTCCGGTACAAGCCTGCGCGACGAGCCATTCGAGACCAGACGCCACTGTACCGAGGAGACCCTCGATGCGGCGGCGGACATCCTCGCCGGAGTCGGCAACTGGCCACTACCAGGGCACCGGAAACGAAATGGCCACAACCGGTCACCGGTTGCTCGCCACCGGCGCGGGCAGCGAAGGCGCGTCGTCGGTGTCCGCGAAAGTGTCTGTCCCGACGTCGGCTTCGTGGTCCGCGGCCGTCCGCCCCGGTTCGCGGCGCAACCAGCGCGGCGCCCACCAGCAGGCGTCGCTTAGCAGGCGCATCGTCGCCGGAACCAGCAGCACGCGCAGGATCGTCGCGTCGATGACCAGCGCGGCCACCATGCCGAAGGCGATGTACTGCATCATCACCAGATCCGACAGCGCGAAGGCGCCGGTGACGACCAGCAGGATCAGGGCGGCTGCGGTGATGATGCGCCCGGTGTGGGCGACGCCGGCGCGGATCGCCTCGCGGGTGGACGCGCCCGCGGCTCGCGCCTCGACCATGCGGGAGAGCAGGAATATCTCGTAGTCGGTGGACAACCCGTAGATCACCGACACGATCACCACCAGGACCAGCGCCATGATCGGTTGCGGGGTGAAGCCGAGCGGCCCGGCGCCGTGCCCGTCGATGAAGATCCAGGTGAGGATGCCGACCGTGGCGCCGAGCCCGAGCAGGTTCAGCGCGGCGGCCTTCAACGGCAGCACCAGCGACCGGAAACTCCATGCCATGAGGGCGGTGGTGGCGAGGAATACGAGGACGACCACCAGCGGTATCCGGTGCACGAGGGCGTCGATACTGTCCTTCTCGATGGCGGGTTGCCCACCGACGAACAGGGTGGCGCCCTTCGGCAGCGGCATCGAACGCAGGTAATCGATCGCCGCGTCCTTGTCGGCGGTGGGCGCGAGCACCGTTTGCGTGGTGAGAACGCTGGACTGCGCGGGCCGTTGCAGCCAGGCGGGGAACGGCGCCGCGAGGCCCGGGGCGTGGCCTGCCTCGGCCAGCACGGTGTCCGCGGCAGCGGGGTCGTAGGTGATCAGCACCAGGTCGATCGGGTTGATGCGGCGCAGCGGGAAGATCTCGTCGAAGTGCTGCTGGGCCAGCCGCGTCGGATGGTCCGGTGGCAGGAACCGTTCGTTGATCGCGCCGAAGGCCAGATCCCGGATCGGCGCGATCAGCACCAGCAATCCGATTACCACCGAAACCGCTACGAGCAGCGGCCTTTTCATCACACGGTCGGCGATTCGCCCCCAGAGATTGTCCGGAACCCGGCCCGGTGGCGTGGTCCGGCGAAACCAGGAGACGCCGAAGCGGTCCACCCGGTGGCCGAGCACCGCCAGCATCGCGGGCAGCAGCGTGACCGAGGTGAACGCGGCCAGCGAGATGGTGATGATGGCGCCGTAGGCGAACGAGCGCAGAAAACCCTGCGGGAACACCAGAATTCCGGCGGCGGCCACGGCCACGATGGTCGCGGAGAACATCACGGTGTGGCCCGCGGTCGCCACGGCACGCCGCACCGCGTCGTCGACCTCGCGGCCGTCGGCGAGTTCGTCGCGGAACCGGCTCAGCACGAACAGTCCGTAGTCGATGGCCAGGCCCAGCCCGACCATCGAAACCACCGGCGAGACGAAGGAATTCACCTCGGTGACGGTGGTCAGCAAGCGGATGAGCCCCCAGGCGCCGAGCACGGTGAGCCCGCCGACGATCAACGGCAGCGCCGCCGCCACCACACCGCCGAAGAGGAAGAACAGCAGCACCGCCACCGCGGGAATCGCGAACAGTTCCATGCGCTGCTGATCGTGGGCCATGGTGTCGTTCAGTGCGCCGGCGACCGCTTGCCCGCCGGCGACCTCCATATTCACTCCCGGCACATCGAAGGCGTGCGCGACGGCTCGGAAGTTGCGCATCTGCTCGGTGGGGTTGTCGCCGTGGATGGCGATCGAGGCGAAGGCGTGCTCACGGTCCGCGGAGCCGAACACATCCGGGAGCGCCACACCCGTTCTCGTGGGCCAGTACGCGCCGTTCACGCGGTCGATCTGCCGCGGGTAGCGATCGGGCAGACTGTTCAGGCTCGCCACGATCGGCGAGGCGAAGGCCGGATCGTCGATCGTCGTGCCGGGCGGCGCGTGATACAGCAGCACCACGTCGGCGCTGTGGTCGCGCCCGAAGATCTGCTCGTGGACGTGCGCGGCCCGCACCGATTCCGAGGACGGATCGTCCCAGCCGCTGGAGCTGAGATGCGCGCCGAGGCCGAGCCCGTACCAGCCGAGGGCGAGCAGGCCCGTCACCAGCACACCGATCACCGTGAACCGCCGACGCAGCACGACATCGGCCCAGTGATTCGATTCGGCGGACAAGTGCCGGCTCCCAACTGTTTGCGCGGATCGGTTCGGCTGTCGTTTCGCGACGCTCGCCGAGAGACCGGACCTGGAGTTTCGGCGGAATTTCCGGAAATTAACCGCCGTATCGCCGTGGGGGCGGCCGACAGCTCCCTGAAGAAAATGAGCGTTCGAGGAAAGATAGGACGGGTTACGCGCGAATTCGGCCGATGTACAGCAATTTACCGACGGATCATAATCGCGGCCCGTCGCTCTTGTGAGTGGTGAGCAAAGCCCTCCGTGAGGTCCCGGTCGGCCGTCGGAGATTGTACCGAATACTGTTGCGGCACTGTGGGTTCAGTGGCCGGGTAGCCGGCACCGAACATTTCGGTGCAGCCGCTGGGCGGGATCACAAATTCGCCGCGCGCTGTTGGTTGGAGGGTCCAAAACTGCAATGAATCTCTTCCTTCCTCGATCGCGGTCAATAGCGTGGGCGCCATCGGTCAATGCCCAGGACCGCAGAGAGACGAGTGAGTCGCCGAGATCAGCCGGTGGCCTCTGAACGCGAGACCGGAGGATATTCGTGTCGGATATTGCAATTGTGGGTATCGGCTGTCGATTCGCGGGCGGAATCGACTCGCCCGAGACATTCTGGGACTTCGTGGTCGACAAGCGCGACGGCGTGGTCGAGATGCCGGCGGATCGATGGGACTACCGCAGGTACTACGACGCCGAACCCCGCACCCCGGGCCGCAGCTACACCAAACGCGGCGCCTTCATGACCGTCGACCCGTGGCAGTTCGACCCCGACTTCTTCGGGATCTCCCCGCGGGAGGCGACGGTGCTGGACCCGCAGCAACGCCTGATGCTCGAGGTCACCTGGGAGGCGCTCGACGACGCCGGGATGGCCGGCCGCGCGCCCGGTTCCTCGGTCGGGGTGTACGTCGGCGGATTCGTGGTCGACCAGTCCGTGATCGGCGTGGTCGGGCCGGCCCTGTTCCACACGGATATGCACACTCCGGCAAGCGCGTCCTACACGATGCTGTCGAATCGAATCGCCTACGCGCTCAATCTGGTCGGGCCCGCGCTCACCGTCGACACCGCCTGTTCGTCGTCGCTGGTGGCCTTTCATCTGGCCTGCCAGGCCCTGGACAACGACGACTGCCGGGTGGCCCTGGCCGGCGGCGTGAACGTGATGCTGCAGCCGGAAACCTTCGTGCTGATGTGCAAGGGCGGCTTCCTCGCCGCCGACGGCCGCTGCAAATCCTTCGACGCCTCCGCCGACGGATACGGCCGCGGCGAGGGCGCCGGCATGGTGGTGCTGAAGAAGCTCGACGACGCCGTGCGCGACGGCGACCGCATCTACGCGGTGGTCAAGGCCACCGGCTCGAATCAGGACGGACGCACGACCGCCATCACGGTGCCGAATGTCGATTCCCAGGAGGCGCTGGCCCGCACCGTCTGTGAACGCTCGGGGCTGGCGCCGCAGTCGATCACCTACCTCGAGGCGCACGGCACCGGAACCCTCGTCGGCGACCCGGTCGAATTGCGCGCGCTGGGAAAGGTTTTCGGCGCACCCGCCGGACGCACCGAGTCGGTCGGCGTCGGGTCGGTCAAGGCGACGATCGGTCACACCGAGGCCGCCGCCGGAATCGCCAGTGTGATCAAGGCGGCGCTGGCCATCACACATCGCACGCTGCCCCCGCAGGGCTGGCTGGACAAGCAGAACCCGGATATCCCCTTCGAGGAACTGGGCCTGCACGTGCAGACCGAAGCGCAGCCGCTGCCCGCCGACGCCGGCCCGATGTCGGTGGCGGTCAACGGTTTCGGCTACGGCGGAACCAACGCGCATGCGATCCTGCAGGAATACGTCGGTACCGCCCCGGCGCCCGCCGTGCCGCACCGCCACCTCGGCATTCTGCCCATCTCGGCCCGCAGCACCGCCGCGGCCCGCGCGCTGGCCGGACGATTCGCCGACCTGATCACCGCGGGAGCCGACCCCGATCACCTCGCCGAGGCGGCGTGGACGCGGATGGCGCACCACGCGTTCCGCACCGGCGTCCTGATCGGTGACTCCACCGAGGACCTGGTGCGGGAGCTGCGCAGCTATGCGGCGGGGGAGGGACGCGACGCGTCCCGCACCATCGTGTCGCGCGCGGCCGAACCGGTCTTCGTCTTCTCCGGCATGGGCCCGCAGCACTGGCGGATGGGACGGGAACTGCTCGCGGCCGGTGGTGTGTTCGCCGAGACCGCGGCAGAGATCGATGCCGAGTTCCGGGCCCTCGCGGGCTGGTCGATCATCGACGAACTGCGCAAGCCGGAGAACGAATCCCGCGTCACCCGAACCGACGTCGCGCAGCCGGCCAACTTCCTCGTCCAGGTCGGGCTCGTGCGCGAGCTGGAGCAGTACGGCATCACCCCGGCCGCCATCGTGGGACACAGCGTCGGCGAGGTGTCGGCGGCGTATGTGAGCGGCATGCTGTCGCTGCGCGACGCCGTGCGGGTGGCCTACCACCGCGCCCGGCTGCAGGCGACCACCGCCGGCACCGGCGGCATGCTCGCGGTGGGATTGCCGAAGGACAAGGCCCTCGAACTGATCGGCGACGATCCGGGCATCGATATCGCGGCGGTGAACAGTCCCAGCGCCGTCACCCTCTCCGGCGACGCCGACCGGCTGGATCTGCTGGCCGAAAAGCTCACCGAGGACGGCGTTTTCGCCCGCCGCCTGCGGGTGGAGGTGCCGTATCACAGCCGCCTGATGGAGCCGATCGAGGCCGAATTGCGGTCGGTGCTGGCCGATCTGGAGCCCCGGACGCCGACCGTGCCGCTGTATTCGACGGTGACGGGCATGCGGGTCGCCGAGGCCGACTGGGACGCGTCCTACTGGTGGTCGAACGTGCGGCAACCGGTCCGGTTCTTCGATGCCGTCGGCGCCCTGATCGGCGCGGGTCATCGGATCTTCCTCGAGGTCGGCCCGCATCCGGTGCTGTCGGGCAATATTCGCGAAGCCCTGCTCGGCGCCGATGTGCAGGGGACCACGGTGCCGACGCTGGACCGCGAACAAGCGGATGCCGACAGCCTGCGCCGCACGCTGATCGGCCTGCACGCCGCCGGTGTCCTCGACCGCGATCTGCTGTTCCCGCCCGATCGCCCGGCCACTCCGCATCTGCCGCTGCCTCGTTATCCCTGGCAGCGCACCCGCCTGCACTCGGCGCTGCCGCTGTTCGAACAGGCCCGCCTCGGCACCCCCGGCTCCTACGCGATGCTCGGCGATCCCGATGTCGAAGGCCGTCCGGAATGGCTGCTGCAGGTCGGCACCGAATTGCTGCCGTGGCTGTCGGATCACGTGGTCAACGGCATCAAGATCATGCCCGGGGCCGCGTATCTGGACGCGGCACTGAGCGCCACCACGTCGCGAATCGGCTCGGAACAGGTTGCGCTGGAGGGAGTTCGGTTCGTCGCACCGCTGATCATGGGTGCCCCGGACGTACCGCTGGTGGCACTGAGTATCGAGGAGGCCAGCGGCCGGTTCCTGATCCGCTCGCGCAGTGCCACCGGTACCGCGTGGACCGTGCACGCCTCCGGGCGCACCCTCACCGGCAGCCACGAGCAGACCACGGTCGATGTTCCGGAGATCGAGGTCGGCATCGACGTCGACCCGGCGATGTTCTACACGGGTCTGGCCGCGGCCGGACTGCAATACGGGCCGTCGTTCCGGCGGGTCACCTCGGTGCGGGTCGGCCGCGATGTGGTGGTGGCGACCGTCGACGGCTCGATCGCCGCGGATTCCGGCCATCTGGCGCATCCGGCGGTCGTGGACGCCGCCATGCAGTGCGCGGCCATGCTGTTCGCCGACGAACGCATCGACGAGGGCGTGATGGTTCCGGTCGGCGTGGGTGCGGTGCGCTTGCTGGCGGCGCTGCCCGAGACGGTGACCGTGGTGGCCCGGCGCGATCCGAAGGCGCGGCTGCGTGCCGATGTGGATCTGCTCGACGCCGACCACAAATTGGTGGTCCGGCTGTCCGGCCTGCAGATCGGCGCGCTGCGGCCCGGCGACGATCCACTGCACCGGATGGCCGACTTCTACTACACCGAGACCTTCGAGGAACGCGATCCGATCGACCCGTCCGCACTGGCCGAGGCCGGTTCGGTGACTACCCTGGTGGTCCGCCTCGGCGAGACGGCACGGGCCGACCGATTGGTGGCCGCGCTTCCGGATTCCCGCCTGCACGTAGTGGATTCGACCGGGCCGGAACTGGAGTCCGAGCTCGTCGAGCAACTGCGCGCCGCCCGCGGCGAGCCGACTCGGCGGTTGCACATCTGCGTGGTCGCGGGTGCGGTCGCCGACGACGTGGCGCACTTGTGGACGCTCAAGCGCATCGCGGTGGCTGTCGCCGAATTCGTCGAACCGCCGAGCGAGAACGGCACTCCGCAAACGATTTTCGGCGATGGTCTCGTGCACTGCACCCTGGTCACCGAATCCGCGTTCGCCCTGCCCGGCAGTTCCGCCGTGCCCGACACCGGGCAGGCCGCATTGGCCGGCGCGCGGCGCGTCCTGCTCAACGAGCAGACCGCACTGCGCTGGCGGCTCGTCGACACCGAACCCGCGACACCGATCGCCGATCTCGTGGCGGAACTGGCGGTGCCCGGCGCCTTCTCCCTCGACAACAGCGACGAGGTGCTGTTGCGCGACGGCAAACGCTGGGCGACGGTGATCACCAAACCGCTGCCCGAACGGCTGGAAGTCCTGGACACCTCGGCGCCGCTGACGGATCCGGAGGCCAACTTCGAACTCGACATGCCGCGCACCCGGCTGCTGTCGGCACTCGCCTGGCGGGAATGCCCGCGCGTGGAACCGGGCCCGGGCGAGATCGAGATCCGGATGCAGGTCATCGGATTGAACTACAAGGATCCGCTGAAGGTCATCGGGTTGCTCGGCGAACGTGAGCTGGCTCCAACGTATTTCGGCACCGTGCCCGGTATGGAGGGGGTCGGCACCGTGGTGCGGCTCGGGCCCGGCGTCGAGGACGTCGAGGAGGGGGATCTGGTCGGTGTGGCCGCCAAGGGCATGATGCGCCGCTTCGCGGTCGTGGACCGGCAGCTCGCGGTCGTCCTGCCCGAGGGCACCGATCCGGGGCACTGCACCAGCATCATCGCCTTCGGCACCGCCGAATACGCCCTGCTGGATCTGGCCCGGCTGGAACCGGGAGAGACGGTGCTGGTGCACGGTGCGGCCGGCGGCGTCGGCACCGCCGCGATCCAGGTCGCCAAGGCCCGCGGCGCCACCATCATCGGCACCGCCAGCACCCCGGAGCGGCGTGCCCACGTGCTCGCGATGGGGGCGGACTACGCGGTGAATTCGCGGTCGCTGAACTTCGTCGACGAGGTCGCCGCGATCACGGGAGGAGCGGGCGCCGATGTGATCGTCAGCAGCGCGCCCGGTGAGATTCTGCGCCAGAACTTCAACGCCGCAGCGGAATTCGGCCGCATCGTCGAGGTCGGCAAGGCCGACATCTATACCGGTGGCCTGCTGGAACTGGCCAATTTCGACAAGAACCTGTCGTACTTCTCGATGGACCTCGACCGCCTGGTCAAGGTGAAGCCGCAACGGCTCGCGGCTCTGCTGCAACGGGTGTTCGAGAAGGTCACCGAGGGCACCTACCGCCCCCTGCCGTACCACCTGTTCGACACCGCCGAGGTGAGCAAGGCGTTCGAGGAGACGCTGCGCTCGTCGCGGCCGGCCCGGATCGCGCTGCGCATGGACGCGCCGGAACCGCCGGTGCGCCCGTACCTGCCGGATGTCGAGATCAGCGACAGCGCAACGTATTTGGTTACCGGCGGATTCGGTGGGTTCGGTCTGGCGATCGGCCGCTGGCTGACCTTGCGTGGTGCGCGGCGGCTGGTGCTGGCCGGGCGGCGCGGCGCGACCACCGAGGAGGCGCGCCGGCAGCTCGAGGCGTGGCGCGCGATCGGGATCGAGATCGTCGAGGAACTGCTCGATGTGACCGACGCCGAGGCGGTGGCCGACGCGATCGCACGCATCCACAGCGCCGGCCATCCGCTACGCGGGGTGTTCCACGCCGCGGGTGCGGTCGCGGACAACAATCTGGCCAAGATGGAAATCGGCCAGCTCGAACAGGTCTATCTGCCGAAGGTGCTGGGCGCGCAGATCGTGCACCGGGCGGTCGCCGACGCGGGCATCGACCTCGACATGTTCGTGCTGTGCTCGTCGGGCGGGTCGATGTACGGCATCTACGGCCAATACAGTTACTGCGCGGCCAATGTCGCGGTCGAATCGCTGGCGCTGCGCTGGTCGCAGGCGGGGGAGCGGGCGTTGTGCGTCGGCTGGGGCCACCTGTCCGGCGCCGGGGGCATGGCGGCGAACGAGACCTCCGAGAAATATCTGGACCTGGTCGGATTCGGCCCCATCGATATGGGCGACGCCACCGCCTATCTGGAACAGTGCCTGCGCCTGGGAGCCTCGCGCGTGGCCGTCATCCCGACCGACTGGGCCAAGCTCACCGGTACCTTCCCGCAACTGGCTCGCACCGGTCGCACCGCCGCACTCGCGCGGGCCTCGGCGAAGGACACCTCCGAGCTGGCCCGGTTGCGTGAGGAGCTGGCCGCGATGGAGGAGTCCAAGCGCGGCCCGCACATCGCCCGGCTGATGGCAGGCGAACTGGCCGTCGTCATGGGCGTGGACGTCGACACCATCGATATGACGATTCCGGTGCCGGAGCTGGGTCTGGATTCGCTGATGGCGGTCGAACTCGGCGCACGCGTGACCAAGACGCTCGGCATCGACCTGATGTCGTTGCAGATGGGCCGCTCGTTCAGCCTGGAGCAGGCCGGACCGAAGGTGGCCGAGCTGATCCTGGCGCACGAACCCGGTGGGGCTCAACCGGATCCGGCTGCCCTGGCCGCGGCGGTGGACGGGACCGTCCCGGGCGGATCACAGCCCGCGGCCGAGTCGAGCGGCCCCGACGCGCCGGCCGGTGCGGTCGCGGAGATGGCGGGAGTCGGCTGATGGGCCGCCGTTTCGATGCCCACCGGTGGAAATGAGGTAGTCGTGGTCGACTTCGGACTCATCGACGAATGGTCACCGCCGCCGGGGCGGATGGTCACCTGGGTCGCGTCACCGGAAGCGGTGGCGCGGGCCCGGACCGCCCCGGTGCATCCGGCGCCGCCGTCGCTGCAACAGGAACAGTATCTGCGCCAGGCGAATCGGCACGCCGCCGCCGACTTCCGCTTCTCCGGACTGTGCCTGGCCACCGCGCAGATCCCGACCGGTGGCCTGGACCGGGAGGCGATGACGCGGATCATCAACACCTTCCTGTTGCGGCACGACACCTTCCGGACCTGGTTCGACATCGACGCCGACGGCACCGTGCGGCGGCATCTGGTGCCCGAGGACGTGGTCGACTTCATTCCGATCGACTACGGGTGGATCGACGATCCGGCCGCGATCCGTCAGCACGTCGAGAAGACGACTCCCGATCCGTTCCAATGGGATTGCTTCACCTTCGGAGCCATCGAACACGGCGACGCGACCACGGTCTACCTCGCCGTCGACCACCTGCACACCGACGGTCTCGGCCAGTATCTGTCCGCCTCCGATTTCGCGCAGCTGTATCTGGCCGAACTCGGCGGCGAGGCGGAGCCGCTGCCCCCGGCGGCGAGTTATCTGAACTACTGCGTCACCGAGCGGGCCTACAGCGAGACCCTGACGCTGTCCTCACCCGGTGTGCGGAAGTGGTTACAGTTGTTGCACGGCAACGATAATCGGCTACCGTCCTTTCCGCTGGACCTCGGCAAGCGCTCCGACGGCTACAACCGCAGCGCGCATCGCACGGTGCCCCTGCTGGACGAACAGCAGGCGCTGGCCTTCGAGGAGGTCTGCCGGGCCAATGACGCGGAATTCGTGGGCGGGGTCTTCGCGGCGGCGGCCCTGGCCGAACGCGATCTCACCGATTCCGACTACTACTTCGGGATGACTCCGGTGAGCACGAGAACCTCGGCGGCGGAGGGCAATTCGGTCGGCTGGTATGTGACGCTGGTGCCGGTGGCTTTTCCGGTCGGCCCCGGCACCCGCGTCACCCGCACGCTGAAATTGGCCCAGCGCGCCTACGAGAACGGGCTGCGACTGGCGCCCACCTCGTTCCACCGGGTGCTCGAACTGCTGCCCGCCGACTCGGAGATCAAGGCCGAACCCGGCTGGGTCACACCGATGATCTCGTTCATCGACGCCCGCGACTTCCTGGGCCACGAATTCTTCGACGAGGTCACCGCCGGCGTCTACGCCAACCGTGCCGCGTCGGAAGAGGCGCTGATCTGGGTCAATCGGCTGCCGTCCGGGACCACGCTGAGCGTCATCTATCCCGACACCGCGGTCGCCCACGACTCGGTGGAGCGCTATATCGCGGCGATGCGCTCGGTTTTCGCGTCGATCATCGACCGCGACGCGGAAACGAACTGAACTACAGGAGGTTTCGTGGTTTCAGGAGGTACGGTGCCCACCCTCTTTCGCGACCCCGGCATACCCGACGGCGAGAAATGCCGGTACACCGTCGAAACCGGCGGGCGCAGTGCGGGTTTCGAGATGACCAGCGTCGTCACCCACGAGAACGGCGGTTACCGGACGCTGCTCGAGGCATCGAGCGGCGACGGCGAGCTGGAACTGACCGTCGACCAGCGCTTCGGCCGGCTCGACGGATTTCTGCGCGCCGAGGACTACCGCGCCGAAACCCGCTCTCGTGGCGCGGTCGTCTCTCGCGAGGAGGCGCATTTCGTCGACACCGTCCACCTCCCGATAGGCGGCGCACCCACGCCGTTTCCCGCCGACATCATGCCGATCGTCGGCGGCCTGACCCTGTTGCGCGGGCTCGACCTCACCGAGGGCTCGGTGCAGTCGATCGATACGTGGCTGGCCTTCTCGGTGCACTGGCCTTTGGTCGCGCGCGTGGACAAGCGCACGGACTCGGTGGTCGGCACGGGCGAGATCGAATGCCGCCAGGTGCGCCTGCGGCCCAGCTTCGGGCAGGTGAACATGTTGCTGGACAAGATGATCGGCGGGCTCCTGCCGCCGTTCGTCGCACAGATCGAGATAGCGCCACCACATCGTGTGGTGCGCTTGAGTTTTCCGACCGAACTGGCGTTGTCCGCCCCGCGCAGCGTGATCGAGCTGGCCGGATGAGGGGCAACACCGTCGGCGAACCGGAAAGCGTTGTCCTGCTTCCCGGCTCGTCACCGTCCGAATCGGCGGCGTGGCTGGCCTTCGCCGGCTGTCTGATCGCAGTGTTCATGCAAATGATCGACGTGACGATCGTGAACACCGCCCTGCCTCGGTTGACCTCCGATCTGGGGGCCTCCCGCTCGGCGGAATTGCTGGTCATCTCGGGCTATTCGCTGGCCTTCGCCTGTACGTTGCTCAGTGCCGCCCGACTCGGGGCCGTCGTCGGCCGCCGCGCGATGTTCCTCACCTCGGTGGTGGCCTTCACCGCTGCCTCGGTGTGGTGCGGATTGTCCACCGGCGCCACCGAATTGGTCGCAGCCCGCGTAGTGCAAGGCGCCGCGGGCGCGGGCATGGCGGCGCAGACCATCGCCATCCTCATCGCCAGTTTCCCGCGCGAACGCCACTCCCTGGTCTTCGCCATGTACGGCGGGGTGGCCGGTTTCGCCGGCATGCTCGGCCCCATCCTCGGCGGCGCGCTACTCACCGTCGACATCGGCGGCTGGGGCTGGCGCACGGTCTTCCTGATCAACCTTCCCATCGGCATGGTCGCGTTCGGCCTGGCCTGGCGCTATCTGCGGATCGGCCGGCCGGCGTCACCCGAGCGCCTCGACCTCGGCGGCGCGGCATTGTCGGGCGCCGGACTTCTGCTGCTCGTCTATGCCCTCGCCCTGGTCCAACAGCACGGCTGGCAATCCCGGCCGATCGCCCTCGCCCTGGCCGGAGTCGTGGTGTGCGCCCTGTTCGTGGCCCACCAGATCAGGCGCTCGTCCCGTGGAGCCGACCCGTTGATGCGGCTGGAACTCTTCTCCGACAGAGGCTTTCGCATCGGCTCGATCCTGATCTGCGTCTTCTTCGGCCTGTTCACCGCCTTCGTCTTCGCCGCCTCCATCACCATGCAGGACGTCCTCGGCTACACGCCGTGGCACACGGCGATCGTCATGACGCTGTTCGCTCTGGGAGCGGGCGCGGGAGCGATCGCCTCCCTGTTCCTGGTCCGGCAGTGGGGAATCCTGATCCTGGCCGGCGGCGTCACCCTCTACGGAGGCTGCATGGCCGGCGGCGCGATCTACCTCCACCTGACCAACGGCATCGCCAACCCTCTCATCGCCACCCCCGCCGTGTGCGCAGCCGGTTTCGGAGTAGGGATCTTCGCGGTCCAAATCCAGCCGATCATGCTGTCCGGCCTCAACGCCGACCACATGTCCGAGACATCGGGAGTCGTCCCGACCATCGAACAGATCGGCAACGCACTGGGTTTGGCAGTACTGACCACCCTGTTCTTCCGCTCCCACACCCTCGACGGCGCGATCACCATGATGCTGGCCTTGGCCGTGGTGTCGTTCGGTTTGGGAGCGCTGACGTTGGGTCTGCCGCGAGCACAGCACCTGAACTGAGGTTCCCGGCGTGCGCGCCGGTTGCCATTCGGTATCCGGCGGCACACCGGACGTGGGCTCTCCCGAGTCTTGCGGCAGCTGTCTTTTGTTGGCACGCTTGTTCGCGCATGCCGAACTCCGATACCGCATATGACAGCCTTGTGGGCTTATCCGTTGGTGATGCGCTGGGTGCGCAGTTCTTCGTTCCCGGGCGCTCCGTGTCCGATCTTCACGCCGGGCGACCGCCGGCGCCTCCGTGGCAGTGGACCGACGACACCGAGATGGCCTGTTCGGTGTACACGGAGGTCCTCGACCGCGGCCGTATCGACCGCGACGCGCTCGCGGCCGTGTTCGCCGAACGATGTGAGCCCTACCGTGGTTACGGGCCGGGCACAGTCGTTGTGCTGCACGAGATTCGCGACGGCAGGCCGTGGGCCGACGCGGCAGGTGCGGTTTTCGGCGGGAACGGGTCGTGGGGCAACGGTGCGGCGATGCGGGTCGCCCCGCTCGGGGCCTATTTCGCCGGAGATCCGGAGCGGGCGGCGGCGCAGGCAGCGTTTTCCGCCGAGATCACCCACCGTCATCCGGAAGCGATCGTCGGCGCGATGGCGGTCGCCGTCGCGGCCGGCCACGCCGCAGCGGTTCGTGGAAAAGACTGTGCGCCCGGCGAATTGCTGGATGCGGTGGAGCCGTACCTGGTCGACGGGCGCACCGCGGCCGGTGTCCGTCGCGCGCGGACATTGATCGGCAGATCCGTGGCCGAAGCGGCCTACGAACTCGGCAACGGCGCCCGGGTCAGCGCGCACGATACGGTCCCGTTCACCCTGTGGGTGGCCGCAAGCTTCCTCGGCGACTATCCGGCTGCGGTCACCGCCTGCGTCGAAGCGGGTGGGGACGTGGACACCACGGCCGCGATCGTCGGCGGGATCGTGGCCGCGTACACGGGAGTCGGCTGCCGAGGTTCGATACGCGGGATACCCGAGCAGTGGCTGTCGGCGCGCGAGGCACTGCCCGCATGGGCGACAGAGCGACGCCGCCCGAGAGAACATTCGTTGTCCGGGTGACGCCAGTACCGCGACGGCGCTCGCCGGTCATGGGAGCGCGAACAAATCGTGCAAAGTGCGTCGCGTTATGTGAAAATCGTGCAATTTCGTCGAGGTTTGCACGATCCGTTCGACCTCAATGCAGAGCGACCGGTTGTTGCGTGCAATGGCGTTCGAAGGGACACGTGCCGGGCATTTTCGCGTCAGATCCACCGATTCTCGCTGGTCCGGGGTTATCTTTCGAAGGTCGGTGCGGCCTCGGCCGCCGCCGACGCGCGCCCTTGCATACCGGATAGCCGGGACTGCTCCACTTCTGCACGACCTTCGGTTCGAGTACCACTCCGACAGGACGGGTGTGTTGTCGTGAAATGTCTACGGGGCATTGCGGTCACGCTGGCGATGGGTTGTGCACTGACGTTGGGGCAAGCTGCCGCGGCCGCCGACCCGTCGTCGCCGACCGCCGCCCCGACCACTGCCGTCCCGACAACTCCGCCGGCATCCGACCACGGAGAGTCGTCCGACCCCGAGCAGGCTGTTCCTCCGGCGTCCGGTCCGGATGTGCCGTCGGCTTCCGACGGTGTCGCGCCGTCGGAGTCCGGTCCCGCGGCGCCGTCGACCACCGACCAGCCTGCGCCGCCAGCCTCGGGTCCGGCTGCACCGCCGGCCTCCACTTCTCCAGCGCCGGCGGCCGGTGAGCCGGACGCTGCGTCCTCGGAGCCGAATCCCGCAGTCACACATAAGGATCCGGGGCCGTCGGCGTTCCAGAAATGGCTCGACGACACCATTCCCGCGCCGTCGTCGGTGCTGCCCGGGATCGGGTCCGCTGCTTCAGATTCCGGCGGGGCGTCGGACCCGCAGGCGCTGTGGAATGCGATTCAATCCAGTCCGACCGGGGATCCGTTCTTCGACCAGGCCCCGGCGAATCTCGCCCAGTACGCACCGGGTGACGTCATCGAATCGCGGGACGTCAGCTGGCCGGGGGTGCCGATGGTCTTCCTGACGGTGCTCACGCCGGTTCAGCGGGCGATACAGCTGAAATTCCGGACCACGAACTCCTCGGGCGCGCCGTCCTTCGGGACCGCGACGCTGCTGTTGCCGTTCGGCCGGTGGACCGGGCCGGGAAGCCGGCCGGTGCTGCTGAACGCCCCGCCGATCAACGCGCTCAATCGGCGCTGCACTCCCGGCTACGTGTTCTCCCACGGATTCGACATCACGACCGGCGGCACCGGCAACGATTTTGTCCCCTCACCGACGATGTGGGCCGCGAGCCGGAACTACGCGGTGGTGATCCCGGATCACGAGGGACCGTTGATGGCGTATGCCGAGCCGACCGTGGCCGGCCACATCATGCTCGACACCGTGCGTGCGGTACGGCGCCTGATGCCGGACGAGTTCGGCGAGAGCCGGTTCGCGATGACCGGCTATTCCGGCGGTGCCATCGCCAGCTACGCCGCCGCGATGCTTTCGCGCGAATACGCCCCGGAACTGGCCCCCAACCTGGCCGGTGCCGCGATGGGCGGTCTGCCCGTCGATTACGAATCCTTCGCGAAGACCTTCGACGGCACCTACGCCTCGGGACTGATGATGACCGTGACACTCGCGCTGGCCCGAGAGCATCCCGAAATCCTCAGCCGCATGAATCATCTCGCGCAGTGGGCGGCCATTTCCCCGCTCAAGGACGTGTGCAGTTCGACCATGGCCGACATCGGCGTCTTCGTACCCTTTGCGGCCGTGGCCAATATGGCCGACCCGCTCCACACCGAATTCGCCGACATGATGTTCCGGCGGTTGAGTCTGAAAGGCAAGAAGGCCGGCATGCCGATCTACGTCTACAACGGCGTGCACGATCCCTGGATGCCGGTCGCGAAGGCCGAGGCGTTCTACGCCGAACAGTGTGCTCTGGGAGTCCCGGCCACGAAGAGCATCGTGGGCGGGGAACACATCCTCGGCTACTTCGACGGCTTTCTCGGATCGACGCAGTGGCTGGGTGAGCGGTTGTCGGGTGTCCCGGCGCCGAACGCCTGCGAAGTGGCGCCGCGCGCGGATGGCGCAGCACCGCAGGGCGCCTCGAACAGTGCGCCCGGCGACGTCCCCCGGGCCGAGAAACCCTCCGCAGCGCCCGTGCGGCGAAAGCCGAGTGGAGCCGATCCACGTCGGCACCGCTGACATCCGGCCGTAGCTTGTGATCCACGTCACTCGTTGTCACAGCCGTGAGGGATGCGGCGTCTTATGCCCGAACCCCTCAGCACACGGAGGAAAGACGATGAACAACAACGAAGTCGTGGTGATCGGCGGCGGATACGCCGGCGTGATGGCAGCCAACCGTCTGACGCAGCGAGACGACGTGCGGGTGACCGTGATCAACCCCCGCCGAGTGTTCGTCCCGAGGCTGCGGTTGCACCAGTTGGTGGGCGCGACTCACGAGGCGGTCGTCGATTACCAGGACGTCCTCGCCGAGAAGGTGCGGCTGGTCGTCGACAGCGTGACGCGGATCGACCCAACCGAGCGCACCGTGCACTCGGTCGAGGGCGGCAGCATCCGGTACGACTATCTGATCTACGCCGTGGGGAGTGGAACCCCCGCGCCGCAGGTGCCGGGCGCGGCCGAATTCGCCTATCCCGTAGCGACTCTGGAGGCGGCGCAACGGCTGCGATCGGTGCTGTTCGATACGCCCTCATCGGCCCCGGTGACGGTGATCGGGGGCGGGCCGACCGGGATCGAGACCGCCGCCGAGCTGGCCGAGCAGGGCCGCACGGTCACCTTGGTCTGCGGCAGCGTTCTCGGACCGTATCTGCACCCGAAGGCGCGGCGCACCGCCCACAAGTACCTCGCGAAGCTCGGAGTGAAGGTCGTCGAAGGTCCCGATGCGACCGTCACCGCGATCCGGCGGGACGTGGTGAAACTCGGCGACGGCCGGTCCCTGGTCAGTGCCGTGACCATCTGGGCTGCCGGCTTCGGCGTACCGGATCTGGCCGCTCGCAGCGGATTGAGCGTCGATGCCGCCGGACGGCTGCTCACCGACGAGACACTGACCAGCGTCGACGATGAACGCATCGTCGCGGCGGGTGATTCGTCGGCACCCTCGGATCTGCCGTTCCGCATGAGCGCCTACACGGCGTACTGCCTGGGAGCACACGCCGCCGATACGGTGCTGCACCGCATGGCGGGTGAACAGCCCGCACCCGTCGACCTCGCCTTCCCCGCGATGTGCCTCAGCTTCGGCCGGGACGCCGGGATCTACCAGCTCGGTCACAAGAACGAGACCGCCATGCGGCTGTACTTCGGCGGATTCGCCGGCAAGAAACTCAAGGAATTCGCGTGTGAGGCAGGAATCAAGCACCTGGCGACCGAGGCGCGCACACCCGGCTCGCATCACTGGTTCTCCGACGGCAAGCACCGGCCGGCCCAGCTGGAGGCCCGCCGCGAGGGCAGGGTCGTGCCGGTTGCCTAGGTGACCGGCCGTGCTTCATCCCCCTGCTCGGCATCGGCCGAGACTCGAATTGCGTTCGGGCTGAGCGCAAGTCTGTGCCCGGGCCGCGGCATCCGCTTACATCGAGACATGGCAACTCAGGCACCCTCGCCCGCCGATGCGGACACGTTCACCACCGAGTGGCAGGAATGGCATCGGCGGCAGGAGGCGCACCTGTCCGATCGGCACGGGTTCCTCGCCATCACGAGCCTGCACTGGCTCACCGAGACGCCGCAGCGCTTCGACGATGCGCCCGGCGCCTGGTCGACGGGGGCCGACGGCGTGGTGGTCGTCCTCGACGAGGGGGAAGAGCTGGTCGTCGACGACGCGCGGGTGCGTGGCCGCTACGGGTTCGGCATCGTTCCCGAGCGGGGTGGCGTGAACGCGGTGTGGGGTGACGCGGTGATCGAGGTCGCCAAACGTGGCGGCCACGATATCGTGCGGCCACGACACCCGAACAACCCGCTGCGCATCGCTTTTCGCGGCACCCCCGCCTTCGCGCCGGAGCCGAAATGGGTGGTGCGCGGACGCTATGTGGCCTTCGATGAGCCGCGTCCGACGACGGTCGGTGCCGCCGTGGAAGGACTCGAGCACGTCTACGACGCGCCGGGACGGATCGAATTCGAGATCGACGGTAAGCCGTTGCGCCTGACCGCTTTTCCCGGCAAGAACCCCGGCGACCTGTCGGTGCTGTTCACCGACGCGACCTCCGGAGTGACCACCTACGCGGCGAATCGGGTGGTACAGGTGCCGGCGCGCGATTCCGACGCAACGGTGGTGCTCGACTTCAACCGCGCGGTGAATCTGCCGTGCGCGTACACCGATCTGGCGACCTGCCCGCTGCCGCCGGCGGAGAACCGGCTGCCGATCGCGATCGAGGCGGGGGAGAAGATCCCCTACGAGCGTCAGGGATGAGTTCTCCGCGGATCGGTTCGCTGGCGTTTCTGACCCCGGGCAACTACCTCGACGACGATCCGTACACCGGCCTCGAGGACACGCTGCAGCTGTTCGAATACGGCGAGCGGCTCGGGTTCGACGGCGCGTGGGTCCGGCAGCGGCATCTCGAGCACGGTGTCGGTTCGGCGGCGGTCTTCCTGGCCGCGGCCGCCCAGCGCACGGATCGGGTCGAGTTGGGCGCGGCGGTGATTCCGATCGGTTATGAGAGCCCGTTCCGGCTGGCCGAGGACCTGTCGCTGGCCGATGTGTTGTCCCAGGGCCGCTTGCAGCCGGGGTTCAGCGCGGGGATGCCGCCGCATGCCGAGCTGATCGGCGATCTGGTCTTCGATGGTGACTGGCGCGGCTTCGACCTGTCCTACGGCCGGGTGGCCCGGCTCATCGAGAATCTGCGCGGCCATTATCTCGGTGATGCCGACACCGTCATCCACTCGCCGGGTAACACCCAGCGCCCTCGGCTGCAGCCGCACAGCCCCGGCCTGGCCGACCGAGTCTGGTACGGCGGCGGCAGCACCCGGTCGGTGCGCTGGGCGGCGGAGAGCGGACTGAATCTGCTGAGCGGAAATATCGTATTCGGTGATCGCAGTGACGATTTCACGACCGCGCAGCTGGGACTGATCAGCGATTATCGCGAGCGGATCGATCCGGCGCGACCTGCGCGCGTCGCGATCGGCCGGGTGATCGTCCCGTTCGACAGCGCCGACCGCGCGACCCGGGAGCGGTACCGCGCCTACGCCGCGAGCCGGCACCAGCGCACGCTCGGCCCGCAGGGCGAGCGGCGGGTGTTGTTCGCCCCGGATGTCGTCGGCACCGCCGAGCAGATCCTCGAACAGCTGCATGCCGATCCGGTTCTCGCGCAAACCAGCGAACTACGCCTCGAGCTGCCCTACGAGTTCCATCGCGCGGACTACGAGCAGATCCTGCACGACACGGTGGAGTTGATCGCTCCGCAGCTGGGATGGAAACCCGCGTTCGCCTAGCTGAATGATTCGACGGGGTCGGAAATTCGCTCGCCGACCGAGTCGTTCGGCGTCACGCTCTACAACATGGAAGAACCACAACACGGGATCCGTGCGCTCCATACGGCATCCACCGTCACGGTCTACCAGGCATACTCCCCGGACATCGGCAGGCCCGCCATCCGCGACGGCGCCTTCCCCGCGGCATGGAACCGGGACCGGATGACGTGGATCAAGCCGTCGTTCCTGTGGATGATGTACCGCTGCGGATGGGGCACGAAGCCGGATCAAGAGACCATCCTTGCCGTGGAGATCTCACGCAGCGGTTTCGAATGGGCACTGCGCCATGCGTGCCTGTCGAGCTACAAGCCCGGGCTGCATTCCGACCGCAGCACCTGGCAACGCCGGCTCAAGCGCGCGCCCGCCCGCGTCCAGTGGGATCCCGAGCGGGATCTGCATCTGCGACCCCTTCCGTACCGCTCGCTGCAACTCGGGCTCTGCGGTGAAGCCGTACGGCGCTACGCGGACGAGTGGACAGTCGCCATCAGCGACATGACTCCACTGGCCCACGAGATTCACGAGCTGGTCAGAGACGGCGACCTCGACTCTGCTGCCCGACTACTGCCCCATGAGGACCCGTACCCGGCCGCGGACGAACTGCTGGCACACCTTCGTTCGTGACCGCGGACTCGCATCCGCAGGTGGTCCCACGCCTCGAGCGTCGGTGGACACGACTCTGTGGAGCGAGTTTGAAGCTGTGCTTCCGGGTATCCACACCACGGCTCGATACTGGTGTCGGCGGGTACGTGCGGGCCTGTCATCGCGTCCGCCGGCCCGCGAGAGGTCCGAAACCGGCGTTCCAACGACTCGGTATCACCGTTCGTACGACAAGCCAGGAGGACGAGATCGATGATGACCGGCCGGAACTACCGAAGCTCAGCTCTTTTCGTCAGCGCTCTGGCAGCGATGGGGTGGGCCGCTGTCTCGACGGCCGCTCCGGCGCTCGCCGCCAATACGATCGACATCAAAGGTGTGGGACCTGCGAACGTGGGGGTCGACTACACCTGTGATGCCAACTCCGGCGCATCCGCCGTCAAGGTCATGGTGGGTGATCCCAACGCCGACGCACCGTCCGCGATGGGTACGCAACCGCAGGTCACGTGCGACGGGCAAGCGCAGAGCACCGTCGTCGTGCTGACCGGGCCCGACGGGTCGCCCGCGCAATTGCAGCAGGGCCAGACGGTGCAGGTCCGGGTGGCGTTGGTGGATCCGCAGGACACCGTGGTCTCCGGAAAGGCGAATGTCTTCAAGCTGGGGTAGGGCCCGCTCCTGCGCGCCGGCGCCGGTGTGTGGCCGCGGCCCGAGCGATCCAGCCGGCCACGATCCCGAGGTAGACACCGGTGAGCCCCCAGTGCAGCACGGCGGCCGATATCCACACGGCGGGCAGGGTGACGCAGACGACCGAGAACACGGACGCGGACATCACCGCTTTCGTGTTCCCGGCCGCGCGTAGCTGAGCGGCGTAGACCATGCCGATCGACATGATCGGCGCCAGTACCGGCAACGACCACACCACCCCGCGAGCGGTCGCACTGACCGCGGCGTCGCCTGAGACGAGCCGGAACAACACGGGCGACAGCGCGGTGACCAGCAGCGCGACCGCACTCGAGGCGCCGACCATCAGCGCCGCGCCGGCTCGCACGACGGCGTGGCGCTCCCGATCGTCACCGGCGCCGAGGCACTGTCCCGCCAAAACCGCTGTCGCGACGCCGATTCCGAACACGAGCATCCACACCGTCGAGATCGCCAGGCTCATCACCCGGTGCGCGGCCAGGCTCACCGTCCCCGCTTCGGCCACCACCGCCGCGATGACTGCATCGCTCCCGTAGCCGACTACTCCGAATACGACATCCGGCACGGCGAGCGCGGTCACCGCGTGCCATACCGTGCGATCTGCCCTGGCCCAGACGACCGCGAGCCCGGTGGCCCGGCGAACGCGCGGGAGCAGAGCGACTGTGCCGGCCGCGACGGCGAGAGTGGAACCGATCGCGGAACCCGCCGGTCCCCACCCCGCGGCGAAGATCAGGATCGCCGACACCATCACATTCAGCACGGCCACCGCCACCGCCACCTGGGCGCCGCTTCTCGTATCACCGATTCCGGCGAGCACACCGCGCACATGTGCGGTGACGGCCGTGAACGGCAACCCGCACAACAGAATCCACAACATGACCGTTGCTTCGCGGCGATCCAGGCCCGCCGGCGCGGTCACCGCCACGATCACCGGCGCGGCCGCCGCCGCGACCATCGCGACCGCCACGCCGACCGCGGCTGCGCCGGACAAGCCGGTCGACGTCACGTTCCGGATCGCATCGGAGTCACCGGCGCCGTGCCGGCGGGCGACGAGTATCTGCGTCGCCGATCCCCACGGCACCACCACCGCGGTGCAGAAGATCCATATCGGCAGCACCGATGTGGCGACGCCGAGCGCTTCGATCGAATGGTGGCCCAGGAGCGCGGTATCGGTCACGCCCAGCACCAGCGTCGTCGCGGAAGTCAGCACGACGGGCCCCGCCAGTTCGGCTACCTGGCCGAGTCGCGCAACTCGCGCGTGCCGCCCCATGGAGAGACTCTAATAGGTTCTCGCGCAGAGCTTTCCGGTGGTACAGGTGAATCAGCCCGCGCCGGGCTACCCGAGTGGAATCCGGTGTAAGCATCGTGTCAGCGCGGCGTCAGTCCGGTGACAGCGGCGTGGACGACAGTCTTCTCATGAACAGCGGAGCAGTTGCCACCTGCGGAGCGCGGAATGCCGTGTGGGACACGACCCTCGCCGGGCGTTTCGATGGGCCCCTCGGTGGCCGACTTCCGCAGTGGCTCGATCGCGGCCGGCGATATCTGCGAGGTGATCACGCCGTCGCCCAGTTGATCCGCTTCGCCCTGGTCGGTGGCGCCGCCAATATCGCCTACGCCGTGCTGTTCCTGCTCATGAGCGGGGTCGGCCCGCTGGTCGCGAATATCGCGGGCTCGCTGGTCAGTACGGCGATCGCGAACGAAATGCACCGCCGGCTCACCTTCCGGGCGACCGGACGCGTCGGCTGGTTCACCGCGCAGTGGGAAGGCGGCGGCCTCGCGCTCGTCGGCGTGATTATCAGCACCGCAGCGCTCGCCGGCCTCCGGTTCTGGGCCCCCGGCCTCGCCGGCCTCGCCCAGGCGAGCGCCGTCCTCGCCGTCACCGGTGCGGTCGGCGGTATGCGGTTCCTGGCACTGCGTGGCTTCGTGTTCTGAAAGGCGGTATCATCGGCCGTGATGATGACTCATTTCGAAACAGGATTGGGGGTCTCGTTCGCGCCAGGTGAGTGCTGATGCACCCTGTGACCGTGAACGGGAACGATTCCCGAATTCCCTTGTGGCTGCGGATACGCGAGTTCGCCGTGCCGCCCTCCATGATCGAGACCGCGACCACCCGGCGCCGTGCCGGGGACTGGGCCGGAGCGTGTGCCGCGGCGGGGGTCGATGTCGATGTCGATCCGCGCGCACTGGCACATACCCACGGCAGCGAACTTGCCGCCCGAGTACTGGGCGATCTGCGGCATCTGGCGCCGGATCTACTGCGCTGGCATATGCCGAGGGTCGCTTCCGACGGCGTGTTACGGCCGGGCCTCACGACGACTCTGGCTCGATACGACACCGGACAGCGCAGAAAGCGATGTCGTAGAGCCAGTTTCGTGCATCTCGTCGTCCGCACGCCGCCGGCCTGGGCGGACTCCGGACAACGTATGAGCCTGGCGCTGTGGGACGAATCCTGTCCGGACCGCGGGATCGGCTCGCATCCGCATCCCCGACCCAACCGCTGTTTCCGATTCGACCTGCACCGTCACCTCTGGGACGCGCGCCGCACCGACGAACTCGGAACACGGTGCGGCGCAGGGGAAACAGCCGAGGTAAGCCGCACGGAGAGTGCGGTCGCGAAGCACGCCCCGCCCGGGAGTGCTGTCGACCTGTGGGCGGCCGAGGCGGAGTTACTGCTGTGCGCCGACGGATATCGGCGCGGACCGGTGCTGGTGCAATTGGGCGCACGACATCGGGTGATCCTCGAGTACGAAGGGGATCCTCCCGCGCTGCGGGTCGCGCCGGGATACGCGCAGGGCGCGGTACCCACGCTTCCGATCCTGCCGTACGCGGCGACCTGGGTGCTTCCCGATCTGGCATTGCTGCGCGCCGGTGCGATCACGGCCGATCGCCTGCATCCGCTGGTCGCTTCGGCGATCGTGCCTGAGTTCTGCTCGGCCGCAACGTCGTTCGAGGCAGAACGGCACGATCATCCGCATCTGGTGCGGTGCCGGGGAGAGCAGCACCGCATCGCACTGGTGGACGGCGAGCTGACCGCGCTCGATCACAGCCCCGCCGAGATCCGCCGCGAAGAACTGCTCGTCGCACTGTCCGGGACACCGCTGCCCTGCCTGCAAGCGATCGATCTGGCGCACCGCCGGCCGGATTGCCTTGCCGGTGTCCGGGATCGGTTGCGTCACGGAGATATCGCCGGAGCGTTGGCCGTCGTCGAAAACCTGCTCGGAACCGCGGCGCTGTTGCGTCCGGGAGCGTTGCGAGACGAACTGGAGGCGGCCGCACAGCGGGAAAGCACGTACCGGCAATTCCGCACCGGGCTGTCCGATTCCTCTGAGGCCTTCCCGCCGGCGAAACGACGCACGCCCTCCCACCGCACACATCCCCGCCATGCGACGTCGCGCTGACCGCGCACCGCGCATGTGCCCGATTCTTCTGAAACCGAGGGTGATTCACGATGACCACACCTGTTCCGACCACGGCACGAGCCGCCGCCCGGCTCGACGCCGCCGGAGAACTGCTGACTCTGCTGAACGAGGCGACCACCGAGCCGCGCTCCGATATCCAACTGGAGGCCCTGACCGTGGCCGTGGCCGCCGACCTTCCGGTGCTCCTGTGGGGCGAACCCGGAATCGGGAAGACCGCGGCCCTGACCCAACTCTCCGAAACCTTGGACCTTCCGCTGACCACCGTGATCGCGAGTGTGCACGAACCGTCCGATTTTTCGGGCCTGCCCGTCGTCGGAGAGGATCCCGCGGCACACGGTGTGCCGCTGGCTCCGCCGGATTGGGCGGTACGGCTCGTGCGCGCCGGTCGGGGTTTGCTGTTCCTGGACGAACTGTCGACCGCACCGCCCGCGGTGCAGGCGGCGCTGTTGCGGCTCGTCCTGGAACGCCGAATCGGTGCGTTGCGGCTGCCGGCCGGTGTCCGCGTCGTCGCTGCCGCCAACCCGCGCTCGTCGGCCGCGGACGGCTGGGAATTGAGCCCGCCGCTGGCCAACCGATTCGTCCACCTCACCTGGACTCACGACCCCGATGTCGTGGTGCGCGGCTTGGGCGGAGTCTGGCCCCGTGCGGATCTGCCCACGCTGGACCCCGAAAAGTTCCCGGAGGCAGTGGCTTTCGCTCGACGCGCGGTGTGCGGGCTGCTCGCTGCCCGGCCCGCGTTGGTGCATCGCATGCCCAGCGGTGAAGCACGACGGGGCGGCGCCTGGCCGTCGCCGCGCAGCTGGGATATGACACTGCGACTGATCGCCTTCGCGACCGCGGCCGGCGTCGGTCGGGATGTGGTGTCCATGCTGGTCCGGGGCACCGTCGGTGACGGCCCCGGATTCGAACTGCTGACCAGCATCGACCGGATGGAACTTCCCGACCCGGAGCAGCTACTCGCCTGTCCGGACACCGCTGACCTGCCGGAACGCGGTGATCTGCGCCAAGCCGTGCTCGACGCCGTGGTGGCGGCGGTCCGCCGGCAGCCGGAGAAGTCGCGCTGGGACGCGGCCTGGGCGCTGTTGGCGAAGGCCGTCGAGACCGGAGCGCCGGATCTGGTGGTCGTTCCCGCAACCACCCTTGCCACACTGCGCCGCGAGCAGTGGGAGGTCCCGGCATCGATCGAGCACCTCGCCGGAACGGTGTCGGTGTCCCGACAGGCGGACCGCGCCGCGGAACGCGTTGCCGCGCAGGCGAGACGATGACCGCGGGGGCCACGACGGTGGATTTCGAGAAGCTCGGCGCCGCCCGCCTGCTGGCCGCGCGGGCTCGCCCCTATCTGGCCACCGCCCTGTACGCGTTGCACATCGTCGAGTCGCCCGCGGTGCCGACGATGGGTGTGGACCGGTACTGGCGGTGCTACGTATCGCCGGTGTTCGTCGGCCGCACGGCCGTGGAGGAGCTGGCTTCGATTCTGGTACACGAGGTTTCGCATCTGCTGCGCGACCATCACGGGCGCAGTGACCGATTCGCTCGTGAGCACGATCTGACCGGTCCGGCGGAACGGCTGCGAATGAATATCGCAGCGGACGCCGAGATCAACGACGATGCCTTCGGTGACGGGTTGATCGAGCCGGAAGGCGCTGTCGTACCGGCAAGTCTGGGACTGCGCAGCGGTGAACTCATGGAGGACTATCTGCGTCAATTCCGCTTGGGACCACACACCCAGGACATGGCGTGGCTGGATTGCGGCAGCGGTGCCGACGGACTGGACCGCGCATGGGAGTACGGGCCGGACGGTGCGAACGGCCTCAGCGATCAGGAACGCGAAGCGGTCCGGTTCCGCGTGGCCCAGGGTATCGACGGTCATCCGGGTAACGCGCCCCGGGGGTGGCGGCGCTGGGCGGAGGAGGCGTTGCATCCACCGCAGCCGTGGCGGGACCTGCTGCGCGGCGCCATCCGCTCCGCGGTCTCCGCGTCCGGTGCCGGCGACGACTACACCTATGGCCGGCCGGCTCGGCGATCAACCGCAGTGCCCGGCGTGGTGCTACCGAGCCTGCGGCACACCCCGCCGCGGGTCAGCGTGGTGATCGACACCTCGGGGTCGGTGAGCGACGCGGAACTGGGTAGCGCCCTGGTGGAAACGCTGGCGATCTTCCGTGCCGTGGGCGGTCGCCGCGATCTCGTCCGGGTCCTGTCCTGCGACGCCGCGGCTCGGATCGCGCAACCCCTGTGCCGAGCGGACGGCATCGAGCTGGTCGGTGGCGGCGGCACGGATCTGCGCGCGGGTTTCGCCGAAGCGCTACGCGCGCAGGTCCGTCCGGACGTGATCGTTGTCCTGACCGACGGTCATACACCGTGGCCCGCGGCCCGGCCCGCGTGCCGGACGGTCGTGGGCTTGCTGGGACGACAGCGGTCGTGGAACGAGGCCGATCCGGATTACTTTCCGGCGCGGCCGCCCGACTGGGCACGGGTCGTTCGAATCGGGTGACAGCGGCATCGGCCGGTGTCGCCGTGGTCAACCGCGGTGGCAGCGACATACCGACGTCAGCCGGTTTCCGTCGCCTCCCGCAGTGTGCGGAATTCGGCTGCCAGGGCGTCGAGGGTGTAGTGGGCGTTGAGGCCGCTCGGGTTGGGTAGCACCCAGATCGCGGTGGTGCCGAGGGTTTCGGGTTGGCGTCCGACGGTGGTTCGCGGCCGGCCGAATGCGGTGCGGTAGGCGCCCAGGCCGAGGACGGCCAGGACGCGTGGGCGGTAGTGCCGGACTCGCTCGGCAAGCGCGCGACCGCCCTCGCGCAGCTCCTCCGCTGTGAGTTCGTCGGCCTTCGCGGTCGTTCGTGCGGCGACATTGGTGATGCCCAGCCCCAGTGCGAGCAGTTCTTCCTGCTCGTCGGGGCGGAACAGGCGTGGTGTGAAGCCGGAGCGGAACAGCGCGGGCCAGAAGCGGTTTCCGGGGCGAGCGAAATGGTGGCCGGTCGCGCCCGACCACAGTCCCGGATTGATACCGCAGAACAGGACCCGTAGGCCGGGTGCCACCAGATCGGGAATGGTCCGGTCCTTCGCGGCGGCGAGGTCCGCCGGCGTGGGGCGGTACGCGGCGGAATGTGCCATCCGCCCAGTCTGCCGGAACGGGTGCGGCACCCGGACACGGTGGTCGCGGGCTCGCTCCACCGGCATGGCCGCCGCCGCGCTCCGGGAGATCGACACGTGGGTCGCGGACCGACTGCGGGAGAAAACGATCTGACCAGGCCGGAGCTGGGCGGCTGACCGTCCTCCGATGCGGTGCGGCCGCGAGCCGTCGCGATGCTCGCGGGTCGCTGGTGCGCCGGCGGAACCCATTGTGACGGTGACGTAGTGGTGACCGATCACCAGCGCGGACGGACTGTATTCGTTACCCTGGCTTGATGCGATCCCGGTTTCTGCGCAATGTCTCGGCCGTGTTCGTCGCTGTTGCGTCGGTGTTGCTGAGCGGCACTCCGGCCCTCGCCGGCCCACCGATGCGGGCGGCGGCGCTGTCGTCGCTCGACCCCGGTTTCCTGTGGGGCGTGTCGAGTTCCGGTTTCCAGTCCGAAGGACATGCGCCGGACAGCAACTGGACTCGCTATATCGCTCGCAATCCCGGCTACGAACCACTGCAGGATTCGGTCGACTTCGTCGATCGCTACGACTCCGACATCCGCCTGGCCGCCGATATGGGCATGCGCGTGTTCCGGGTCGGGATCGAATGGGCGCGGTTGCAGCCCACGCCCGGGAAGTGGGACGACAACGCGTTTCGCTTCTACGATTCGGTCGTCGACAGCATCGTGCGCGCCGGGATGCGGCCGATGATCACCCTCGACCACTGGGTGTATCCGGGCTGGGAGGCGGACCGGGGCGGCTGGCGCAATCCGGGCATGGTGGGGGACTGGCTGGCCAACATGCGCGCCGTCGTCGATCGCTACTCCTCGCGGAACCCGTTGTGGGTCACCGTGAACGAACCGGTCGCCTACATTCAGAACGAGGTGCGCGAGGGCGGCGCCGATGCCAACACGATGCTGACCGGGGTCGTCGACGTGCACAACGCCAGCTACGACTACATCCATCAGAAGCAGCCCGGAGCTCAGGTCACCGCCAACGTCGGATATGTCGCGGGTGCGGAGGATCAGGTCAACGGCGAGTTGGTCGACCGGATCGGCGCCCGGCTCGACTACGTGGGCGTCGACTACTACTTCGGATTCGACCCGGCGCAGTCGCTGTACAGCGCGATCGGACGGGCCACCGGTTCCGCGATGCCGCCCCTGCCCGGCCCGCGCATCTGGGAGATGCCGCTGCGCACCGAGGGTATCTACTATGCGCTGCAACACTATTCGCGCCGCTTCCCGGGCAAGCCGCTGTATATCGTCGAGAACGGCATGCCCACCGAGAACGGCCTGCCCCGCGGCGACGGCTACACCCGCAGCGACCACCTCCGCGACACCGTCTACTGGCTGCAGCGCGCCAAGGCCGACGGTATGAACGTGATGGGCTACAACTACTGGAGCCTCACCGACAACTACGAATGGGGCAGCTACACACCCCGTTTCGGCCTCTACACCGTCGACGTCCGCACCGATCCGTCGCTCACTCGCCGTCCGACCGACGCCGTCGGCACCTACGCGCAGATCGTCGCCGCGGGCGGCGTCCCCGCCGACTACCGCCCCACCCGAGCCCCGGCCCTCTGCATCTTCGTCGACCCCCCGGCCAGCTGCCTCAGCCCGGTCGCGGGGCCGTAGCCATTCCGGAAGTCATCCGGGCCGCTCCACTGATGTCATCGATGCCGTGGTGTGACGGTGGCCCGCAGTGGTTAACTCCTCTGCGACAACACAAGTGGAGAGGAGCGGGCCGTGGCCGACGACGGCGGTGTGGTGGATCTCGGACAGGATCGGGCGCACAGTGCCCGCATATACGACTACTACCTCGGCGGACGTGACAACTACGAAGCCGACCGGGTAGCGGCGGCAGCGATCGAGCAGGCCATCCCGTCGGTGCGGGCGGTCGCGCGGGGTAACAGGGCATTCATGGCGCGCGCGGTCCGGCACCTGAGTGCCGACCTCGGCGTTCGCCAGTTTCTCGACATCGGCACCGGAATCCCGACCGAGCCGAACCTGCACCAGGTCGCGCAGGAGGCCGCACCCGATGCGCGCGTGGTGTACGTCGACAACGACCCGATCGTGCTGGCCCACGCGCGGGCACTGCTGACCGGGACTCCGGAGGGGGTCACCCGATACGTCGAGGCGGATGTGCACGATCCGGGAAGGATTCTGTCCGCACCCGAGGTGGAGGCGACACTGGACTTTTCGAAGCCGGTGGCGCTGAGTCTGATAGCGCTGTGTCACTTCGTGCCGGGAGACGAGGTGTACGACATCATCGACACCCTGCTGGCACCGCTGGCCCCTGGATCGTTTCTGGTGATGACACACCTGAGCCCCGATTTCGCCCCGGACATGGTCGAGGGGACGGTCGCGGCCTATCGGCAGAGCGGGATCGAGATGGAAGCTCGGTCCTACGACGGGGTCGCGCGCTTCTTTCGCGACATGGATGTGATCGAGCCCGGCATCGTGGCGATCGACGACTGGCACGCCGGCGGGGTGGCTCCCGCACTGCCCGACGATGTGAGCACGCTCGACACCGGTGCGACCGCGCCTCCGGCCGCCGGATATGCCGCGGTCGGCCGCAAGCGGTAAAGATTTTTTCCGATGATGTCGATTCCAGGGGTGTCCCGTTCGAGGGGTAGGTGAGGGGCTGAGAGGCAGCCCACCCCTGGAAGGACACAAGCATGCGCACAGTGGTGGCTTTCGAGCACATGACGCTGGACGGTTACGCCTCCTCCGGCGAGAACCTGGGATTCGAGTTCACCTTCCGCGCCTACGACGACGAATTGCAGGCGTATGCCGAACACATTCAGGCCGACTTCGACACCGCGGTCTACGGCCGGGAGACCTATCTGGGGATGTTCGGATACTGGTCGCAGCATCCGAATGCCGAGAGTTCGCCGGCCGAACGCAGGCACGCCGAATGGGTCAACGCCGTGGACAAGATCGTCTGCTCCACCACGCTGGAGTCGGCCGAATGGAACAACACCCGGCTGATCAGCAGCGACCTCGCCGCGCAGATCGAGGCGCTGAAGCGTGAGGACGGCGGCGTGATCGCGATCTACGCCAGTCCCAAGCTGGTGCATTCGTTCATCGATATGGGTCTGGTCGACGAGTTCCGCATCGTCGTCCATCCGGTCACGCTCGGTTCCGGCACGCCGGTGTTTCACGACAAGGCGAAACTGGATCTCGACCTGCTGGAGTCGAAGGCTTTCGGTTCGGGCGCGGTGTATCTGCGCTACCAGGTGCGATGAGGAAGGATGCGGACATGCGCTATCTGATGCTGATCCGTCTCGATCCCACGGCCGCGCCGACGCAGGGGCCGGATCCCGCGATGGCCGAGAATATGGGCAAACTGCTTGAGGAGATGACCAAGGCCGGCGTCCTGCTCGACACGGCGGGACTGCGACCGGTCGAGGAGGGCGTGCGGGTTCGCCAGACCGGTGGCAAGCAGAGCGTGCTCGACGGCCCGTTCAGCGAGTCCAAGGAGGTCATCGGCGGATACTGCCTCGTGCAGACCCGCTCGCAGGACGAAGCCGTGGAGTGGGGTTCGCGGTTCCTGCGGTTGCACGGGCCGGAATGGGATATCGAACTGGAGATCCGTCAGCTCGACGACCAGGCTTGACGTTATGTCCTTACCCGAGGTGAGTGGCCGCCCGCACGATGGTGCCGACGGCCGCTCACCGGCGGCTCGGGCCGTCGAGGCGGCGTGGCGCATCGAATGGCCGAAACTCGTGGCCGGACTCACCCGGCTGGTCGGTGATATCGCCACCGCCGAGGAATTCGCCCAGGACGCACATCTGGCGGCCCTGGAACAGTGGCCGCGCGAGGGGGTTCCGCCGAACCCGGGCGGCTGGCTGATGCTCACCGCGAAACACCGCGCCATCGACCGGATCCGGCGTGACGCCACCTTCGCCCGCAAACTGCCGATGCTCGGACACGACCTGCTCACCGAACAGACCGGCGAGCAACCGAACGACATCGATGACGACCTGCTGCGCATGGTGTTCACCGCATGTCATCCCGCGTTGTCGCAGCCGGCTCGGGTGGCATTGACGCTGCGCATGGTCGGCGGCCTGACCACCGAGGAGATCGCCCGCGCGTATCTCGTGCCGGAAACGACGGTGGCACAACGGATCGTACGAGCCAAACGCACCATCGCCGAGAAGAAGCTGCCCTACGAGGTTCCGGCGGGTCCGCAGCTGGCCGACCGGCTGGAATCCGTGCTCGAGGTCATCTATCTGATCTTCAACGAGGGGTATGCCGCCACCTCCGGCGACAACTGGGTGCGCGCCGAACTGTGCGACGACGCATTGCGATTGGCGCGCATCCTCACCGGGCTGATGCCCCGGGAGCCGGAAGCATTCGGCCTCGCCGCACTCGTGGAATTGCAGGCCTCCCGGACCGGCGCGCGCAGCGACGCGACGAAACAGCTTGTGCTGCTGCCCGATCAGGACCGCAGCCGCTGGGATCAGCTCTCCATCCGCCGCGGTTTCGCCGCCCTCGGCCGGGCCCACAACCTGGCCGTGCGTCGTGGTGTTCCGCCCGGCCGCTACGCCCTGCAGGGCGCCATCGCCGCCGCGCACGCCATGGCCGCCACCTCCGAGGACACCGACTGGCGGCGCATCGCCGGCCTGTACGCCGTTCTCGCCGAACGCTTTCCGTCGCCTGTCGTCGAGGTGAACCGCGCCGTCGCGGTGGCCATGGTGCACGGTCCCGCCGCGGGTCTCGACCTCGTCGACGCGGTGGCCGCGACCGGCACACTCGACTCCTACCATCTGCTCCACGCCGTGCGCGCCCACTTCCTCTCGCAGCTGGACCGCCCGGCCGATGCCCGCGCCGCCTATTTGCGCGCCGCCGCACTCACCGCCAACGCCGCCGAACAGGCGTTGTTGCGCGACCGTGCCGCCCGCCTGAATTAGGTCGAGTGTCGCCGGGCGCCTTCGATTTCCGGCGGCGTCGCCACCGCGTCGATACGCGTTGTCAAGGTGGCGAGGTGAGTTCTCCGGAGGCATCCGAACGGTAGCCGCTCGGCCTGTGGGCCGGGCGGCGTTGTGAGCAGGATTCCCGCCGGTCGCTGAGCGACCGGTGCGGTCGGCGTCTCTCGCAGCGCCGGATGATGCCGGATTCTTTCGCCGGGCGCCCGCATACGTGTGCGCCCAGTCTCCTGGAGTACTTCCTCATGCCCCCTGTGGTTTTCGTGCTGGCTGTCGCGGTGTTCGCGCAGGGCACATCGGAGTTCATGGTGTCGGGACTGCTGCGGCGGATCGCCGACGATGTCGGCGTCTCGCTCGGCGCCGCCGGTTTGCTGACCTCGCTGTTCGCCGCCGGAATGGTGATGGGAGCGCCGGTGATGGCGATGACCGCGGGCCGGTTGCCGGTTCGATATTCGGTCACGGCGTTTCTCGGGGTCTTCTGCGCCGCTCACGTGATCGGCGCTACCACAACGG
The DNA here is from genome assembly GCF_001665695.1 of Nocardia sp. 852002-51101_SCH5132738. Classification (NCBI taxonomy): domain Bacteria; kingdom Bacillati; phylum Actinomycetota; class Actinomycetes; order Mycobacteriales; family Nocardiaceae; genus Nocardia; species Nocardia sp. 852002-51101_SCH5132738. The sequence goes on from NZ_LZML01000183.1 coordinate 254,963, forward strand.
GTTTCGCGGCGCTGGTGGTCACACGGGGTGTCGCGGCGGTCGCCGAGGCCGGATTCCTCGCGGTCGTGCCGGCCGCACTGCCGCGGTTGGCCGGTCCTGCCATGGTCGGGCGCGCCCGGCCTCCGTGGTGGTCTCCGGCGTGACCGTGGCCTGTATCGCCGGTGTGCCCGCAGGCACGATGCTGGGTGAGGTCTGGAGCTGGCGTTCGGCGTTCTGGGCCGTCGCGGTGCTCAGCGCGGCGGTGCTCGTGCCGGTGTGGACGATGCTCGGCCGGCGAACACAGGCCGAGGGTGGTGCGCCGAGCGGGACCGTCCCTCCGATGCGGCGCGAATGGTCCGTGCTGACGCAGCGCCCAGTTGTGCTCGCCGTCATCGCCGGAGCCCTGGTCAACGCCGCGACCTTCGCCGCATTCACCTATCTGGGCACCCTCGGGCCGGTCGCCGCCGGTTCGACCGTCGATCACACCGGTCGCCCGGCCACCGCGTTGTGGTGCGGTGCCGCCTTCACCGCTGCCGCGCTGGGTGTCGTCCTGCCGGAACGGAATCGGCGCGAGGCGAGCCGATCGAGCAGCGATATCGCCCATCGCTGCCCGTCGCGGCGTGGCGGGTGACGGAGCGGTTGCCGGGTCCCGAATTTGCCCGCAACCTGTTCCAACTACCCGAACAGCGATAATGAGCGCGAAAGTGTTCGAAACCGAGATGGTGGGAGAGACGACTGTGAAGCTGATCGGTGTGATCGGTGGCGGAACCATGGGTGCGGGAATCGCCGAGGTATGCGCGAAGGCCGGGAGCGAGGTTCTCGTCCTGGAGACGACTCCGGACTTCGCCGAGGCGGCGCACAAGCGCATCGAATCGTCGATCTCGCGGGGAGTGACGAAGGGCAAGATCACCCAGGACGAGGCCGACGTCGTGCTCGCCCGGGTGCGGGTGACCCTCGACATCGAGGAGTTCGCCGATCGCGACCTGGTCATCGAGGCCGCTCCGGAGATCGAGTCGCTGAAGTACGAGATCTTCGGCAAGCTGGACAAGATCGTGAAGCCCGCCGGCATCCTCGCCACCAACACCTCCTCGATCCCGGTGATCAAGGTGGCCGGAGCCACGCAGCGTCCCGAGCAGGTCGTCGGCCTGCACTTCTTCAACCCGGTGCCGGTGATGCCGCTGGTGGAGGTGATCTCGACGCTGGTCACCTCGCCGGAGACGGCCGCCGCTGTCACCGACTACGCGAAGAACACCCTGCACAAGACCACCGTGCAGGCCGGTGACCGCTCCGGATTCATCGTCAACGCGCTGCTGATCCCGTACCTGTGCCAGGCGGTGCGGATGCTGGAGTCGGGCTACGCCAGCGCCGAGGACATCGACGCCGCGATGAAGGGCGGCTGCGGCTACCCGATGGGTCCGCTCACCCTCCTCGACACCGTCGGCCTCGACATCGCGCTCGCGGCCGCCGAATCGCTGTACGGCGAATTCGCCGAGCCGCACTACGCACCGCCGGCGCTGCTGCGCCGCATGGTCGACGCCGGCCGCCTGGGCCGCAAGACCGGTCGCGGGTTCTACGAGTACAACTAGCGGCGTTGGCCCGCGTTCTCGGTGATATCCGACCGGGAACGCGGGCTCGAGCCGAATCAGGTGTCGGGATCTTCGTTCTGGTCGCGGGCGGGTCCGGGCCCGGCCAGTTTGCCGGAGTGCTCCGGCGGCGTATCGACTGTGCGCTTGCCCTGGGTTTCCTGATCGTCCTGCTCGGCGTCGGCGCCTGCGTCGGTGTTCTCGGGGTGACTCATGCCGTGCGCGTACCCGTTCGGCGGCTGTCGAATCGCGAGCCCGCGCCGACGCCCCGGACCGGGCTCGACGGAACAAGACGGAACCGCCCGCAAGCAAGGTACGGGCCAGAAGTTATTACTCGTTCTTGCCGGAGCTGCTCGCGGGCGCGAGATTGCCTTCTCGTCGTGCATGACGGAAGGTGAGATGTCGATGTCGCGCACTCGTCGGCCGACAGTCAATGTCACTGTCGTGGAACTCTTCTGAACTTTCGGACGCCGGATCTCGACGTGGGCGAATTCGCGCGAATCCGGCGACACTCGGCCGATGGGAGTGATAAGTTATCTATCATTCTCTCAACAACGACACCGCGCCCCCGGGTGCGGAGGTCGCGGCAAAGCTGCCGAGTGATTCGGAGGTGTCACCTTGTCTCCGTTTGCGCGCTGGAAGTCCCTCGCGGCCGCCGGGCTGGTGGCGGCGACGTGTGGCCTGGCGCACTTCGGCGGTGGCGCCCCCGCGCACGCGTCGCCGAGTTGTCCCGGCCTGTATGTGCTGGCCGTGCCCGGCACGTGGGAAACCTCCGACGCCGATCCGCGCAAGGGAATGCTCGCGGCGAGTGTGGATGCGCTGCCGGGCGACGTCGGGGTCGGCTATATCGCATACACCGCGACCGCCTTCCCCTGGGAGGGTGAGGTCTACGGCCGCTCCAAGCGCGAAGCCGTCGACAAAGCCCGTGCCGCGGTCGCCGCGGTGGCAGGGTCGTGCACCGCGACCCGCATCGCGATCGTCGGCTACAGCCAAGGCGCCGACGCCGCGGGTGATCTCGCGGCCGAGATCGGCACCGGCCACGGTGTGGTGGCGCCCGACCGAATCGCATTGGTGGGCTTGATCTCCGATCCTCGCCGCGCACCCACCGACACCCTGATCGGTCCGCCCGTCGTCGGGGCCGGCGCGGGCGGCCCGCGCCCTGGCGGATTCGGTCTGCTCGGTCCGCGGACCTACACGTTCTGTGCGGCCGGGGATCTGTACTGTGCGATGCCCGACGGCGATTTCGCCGGCCGTATCGCCGGATTCTTCGTGGAGATCTCGAATCCCGATCCCGCGATGTTCGACCGGTACTCCCGGGATGCGGGGGATCTTCTCGATTCGGCGCTGGCCGCGGGAGGTCTCGGCTTGCTGGCCGGCCAGCTCGACGCGAACGCCGTGGACGAGCGCAAGGCCCAGATCGCGGAGTTCGTGAATTCCGGTGTCCACCAGAGCTATCCGTTCTACGTCGTCGGGCCCGACGGTGAGACTGCGCTGTCCTGGCTGCGCCGGCAATTGGTGGATCTGATAGGCAGGTGAGGTGGGTATGCGGGAAACGGCCGATCGTGGTGCGGTGGCGATCGTCGGTGCGGACGGGCCGCTGGGAAGTGTGATCGATCGCGTCTGTGGGCAGCAGTCGGTGGCGGTGGTCGGCCGGGTCACTCGCAGAGGCTGGGTGATCGACGGGCCGCCCACGGTGGTCATCGACGTCGGCTCTGCCGAAAACCTGTGGGACAGTGCCGAATTCTGCCAGCGGTGGGGCAGCGCCCTGCTGTATTGCGCGGCGAACCCGGATCCCGGCGGCTTCACCCGGCTGCGTGAATTGAGCGCAACCGTACCGGTCGGACTCGCCACGACCCTGGCCCGACGCGATACCGGGCTCGAGTTGCTGGCCGCGCAATTGCTCGGTGTCGCCGGGGAACTCGCGTCGGCGGTCCCCGGCTGGTATCCGATCGCGGATCGGTTCTTCGCGGCGAACTAGTCGGCGGGTGCGACGCGTTCGGATTCCAACTGCCGCCGCAATAATTTCCCGGTCGCGTTGCGCGGCAGTTCGTCGACGAAGACGACATCGCGCGGAACCTTGTGGCGGGCCAGATTCGCCTTGACGTAGTCGCGGATCTGCTCGGCGTCCACGTCGGCTCCGCCGGCGCGAACGACGAAGGCGCGCAGCCGCTTTCCGAAGTCGTGGTCGTCCACGCCGACCACCGCGGCCTCCGCGACGTCGGCCCGGCTCACCAGCAGGTTCTCGACCTCGAGAGGGTAGACGTTCTCACCGCCGGAGACGATCATGTCGTCGTCGCGGCCGTCGACGAACAGCCGGCCGTCGGCGTCGAAATGCCCGACGTCGCCGCTGCACAACAACCCGTCGACGATCTCCTTGTGCTGCCCGTCGGTATATCCGGTGAAGCTGAGGCCGCTGGAGACGAAAATCGTGCCCACCACACCGGGCGTGGTCACCGGATTGCGGTCGGAGTCGTAGATCGCGACCCGGCATCCGACCGGCGGCCGGCCGACCGTTCCCGGGGCCTCGCGCATATCCCGCGGTGTCGCCACCGCCGCCACCGCGACCTCGGTGGAGGCGTACAGGTTGTAGAGCACGTCGCCGAAGACGTCCGCGGTGCGGCGGCTCAGATCCGGTGAGATGGACGAACCGGCGGCGAAGATCACCTCGAGCGACGACGTGTCGTACTGCCGCAACACCGACTCGTCGAGATCGACGATGCGCTGCAACATCGTCGGCACCAGCACGAGGGTCGCGGCGCCGTATTCGGCCACCGCGGCGAGCGTGCGAACCGGATCGAACTTGCGCTGTCGGAAGACGATTCGATTACCCAGCGCCCAGCCCAGTGTGCACTGGGACAGCCCGGTCCCGTGAAAGATCGGCGCGGCCATCACCATCGTGGCATCGCGTGGCAGCGGTATCCGGTCGAGGAATTGGGCCGACTGCAGCGGGGAAACCTTGTCTCGCGGAGCGCCTTTCGGTGTTCCGGTGGTCCCGCTGGTGAGAATCACGAGTCCACCGGGGCGCGGTGGCGCCGGTACGGGGTCGGTGGAATGCGGCCCGGCCTGCGCATAGATGGTGGTGAGGGCGGAGGTCTCGTCGTCGTCCCAGGTGAGCAGCCGGGGGATGCCGGCCGGAACGGCGCGGGCGCGCTCGACGAATTCGCTGTCCAGGAGCAGAGCCTCGATCTTCTCGCGGGCGACGACCTCGGCGAGTTGCGGGCCCGCGGACCCGGTGTTCAGCAGCACCACCCGGGCGCCCAGCTTGCCCGCGGCCAGCAGGCTCAGAACCATGCCGCGGTGATCGCGGCACAGCACGGCGAGCACGGATCCCGGCCCGAAACCGCGCGCGGCGAGCCCGCGGGTGAGTGCGTTGGATTCCCGGTCGAGGTCGTCGAAGGTGAGGGTGCCCCGTTCGTCGACCAATGCCGGCGCCGTCGGATCGCGGCGCGCGGCGTGGGCGAGCACGGTGACGAAGGGGCCGTAGGTTCCGGCGTCGCGCGCGGTGCGCACGATATCGAGCGGATGCCACGGGTCGAACATGCCCCGCCGCCGCAACACCGACGCGGCGGCGAACGCGTCACCGACGGACCGGACCAGCTCGCTCGCAGAACTCGACAGCACCACACAGACCTCGATCCCAGCTCGGCCGGCGAACCCTTCTGTATCGTGTCGCCGAATAGACTAAGAATATACATTCACATATCGCGGGTTGCCCCGGTTTCGGGGGCATTGCCGTCGACCTTCGGATGGTGAGAAGATGAGACGTCTGATGTCTCAGTGATCCTCGGAGTGATACGTATGAATCGAGCCGCCCGAACCGCCGCCGCGGCCCCGACGCCGGATGCCGGACTCGCCCGCCGGCGGCAGTACATGGCCGGTCCCGCGGCATTGCTGGGCGGCCCGGCGAATGTCGTGATGCAACTCGGTTTGCCGCCGGTCGGCCGCGGAGTCGTCGAAAGTACCGTGGAGAGCGGCCAATACGCGCGGCATCCGCGCAAGCGCGGGCGCACCACGCTGACCTATCTGGCGGTGGCCATGCTCGGGACCGAAGACGACCGTGCCGCCTACCGTGCCGCCGTGGACACCTCGCATCGGCAGGTGCGTTCGCGTCCCGGCAGCCCGGTCCGCTACAACGCCTTCGACCCGCAACTCCAGCTCTGGGTGGCCGCCTGCATCTATCGTGGCGTCGACGATTCGACCCGGTTCTTCTACGGAAGAATCGACGATAACTTGGCGGAGGAGTTCTATCGTGAGTCCGCACGCTTCGGCACCACCTTGCAGATGCCGGAACGGCTGTGGCCGCCGGACCGGGCGGCCTTCGAGGAGTACTGGAACGCCAAGCTGGGCGAGATCTCGTTCGACGACGAGGTTCGCCGCTATCTGCTGGATCAGGTCATCGGCCTGGGGCCGTACAGCCGTGTCGAGCGAATCGCCTTCGCGCGGGTCAATCGCTTCTTCACCACCGGCTTCCTTCCTCAGCAGTTCCGCGACGCGCTGGGGCTCGGATGGGGTCCGCGGCGGCAGCGCGCCTTCGAGATCGTGATGCGAACCATCGGAACGGTGCTGAAGCGCCTGCCCGAACACTGGCGCAGCTACCCGTTCGACGGGTACCTCGAGGATATGCGGCGGCGGCAGGCGCTCGGAAAATCGTTGGTGTAGAAGACGGTCAGGTCGGTCCGCCGTCCCCGCGAGAGGGATACCGTGGTTGTCATGCCTTTCCGCGTATACACGACAGCGAGTGGGCCAGACCGAGAACAGTCTTTCCCCGACCCGGAGGACAATTTCAAGTTCCTCGAGGGGGGAGTGCTGGCGGTCTACACGGCGGCGAAGTACACGTATTTCGCCCCCGGCTACTGGACGCACCTCGAAGAACACAAGCCCTGAACGTTCCCGGTCGGCGGACTCGGGTGCGTAGTCGAGGGCGGCCGGGCTGCTACCGCGCCGACAGCGCGGTGCGCAGTTTGGTGAGGAACCGGCTCAGGTGGGGGTCGGATTCGGGGATGGCGTCGTCATCGATGTCCCACCATCGCCCGCCGGCGAATTCTCGTGGGTCGAGTGCGAAGGGACGTTCGCGGTCGCCGCGCATGACGTACCACAGCGAGACGTCGCGGTGTGGATGCGCTCCGACGGTCCGGGTGATGGTCAGAAACAGGGGGCGTTCGCCGACAACGGTGAACTCGGCCTGCGTTCCGAGTTCCTCGGCGGCCTCGCGTCGCGCTGTGTGCAAGGGGTTTTCGGCGGGGTCCACGTGACCGCCCATCGGCAGGTGCAGTCCGGACTTGCGATGCGCGCCGAGCAGTACCGCGCGGGCATCCGGATCGACGACCACCACATACGAAACGAGGTGCTGCGGCGGTGTGGCGGGAGGTTCCCGCCGGAAGATGTCGTCGGTGTCGTCCAGCCAGGACAGCGTCTGGTCGATGTGCTCCTGCTCCACGGGGTCCAGCGGCGTGATCGCCGCGACGATGTCCGCGACGACTGCGGTGGCCGGGTGCATATGCGGACGATAGCGGCGGGTACCGACAACCGGCCGGAGTCGATCGGGGCTAGTGCGGGCGGAGGAGCAGTTGTGCGATGAGCGCCTTGTGATCGGCGCCGGGCAGGCGGAACGTGTCGACGGTGTCCGCGCGACCGTCGGCGACCAGGATGTGGTCGATGCCGACCAGTGGTGGCCAGCGCTTGTCGGTGGGATACGTGACGAGGTGGCCGGCGCCCTCCTGTTCGGCCGCGTCGTGGAACCGGCCCGAGAGCATCGCGCGGAATTGGGCATGGTCGAAGGTGGCGTTGAAATCGCCGCCGACGATCACCGGCCGATCCGCGGGCGAGCGGTCGAGAATGGTTCGCAGCCGGGACAATTCGTCGGCCCACAGGTGCGTTCCGGAGATCGGGGGCACCGGATGGAAGGCATAGACGGTGACCGGTCCGGCTCCCGGGACGGTCGCGGTCGCGGAGAGCTGGTTCAGGACGAATCCGTCGTATTCCACCGTGTCCGAGAGGGGATGGGCGCTCCAGATCCCGGTACCGGTGGCGGTCCGCCCGGGTGACAGATACCGATGCGGCAGCAACCGGTCCAGGCCCACACCCTCGAGTGCGCGCACCGCGGCCGGAGTCAGTTCCTCGACGGTGAGGATGTCGACCTTGCGTTCGCGCACCTGCTCGATCAGCGCCTGCGGATCGGCGCCGTCGAACAGCAGATTGGCCTGCATCACCGTCACCGGCGTGCCGTGATCGCCGGGAGAGTGGCCGACATACAGCGGAGCTTGCGTCCAGATCGCCACGCCCGCAACGGCAATGGCGACCGCGACCCCGGCCCACCGCTTCGCGGCAGCGAACAGCGCCACTCCGGCCAGTGCGGCACACATCAGATACGGCGCGCCCGACGCCGCCAGAACCAGCCACCGGGACTCGGTTCGATTGAAATGCAGAGCCACACCGGCGGCGCCCACCACGGTCGCGACCGCGGCAAGCGATTCGAGCGCGATCCGCCCCCACGCCGCCCTCACGCGCCCGACCTCCGCACCCCGGATCCGGCGATCGCCCGCCGCGCGGCCTCGATCGTCGTCGGCGCATGCCGCAGGCGGAACGCGGAGGGGTAAGGCCGTTCGGCCGTCGTCCGCGGAAGATCGTCGTGCTCGTCGCCGACTGTGGGCGTCCCGTGCGCGTACGGCTCGGGCGGGGGGAACGGCACGGCACTCCCATCGATCGATCGGCTCGCGGACGTGGTGAGTGTATTCATGCCTCGCGGACGGGTTTTCGGTCGTCGGCCGACGTAGCCGTGCCGTGCAGGACGTTGGCGACCAGGGTGGTGGCGAAGTGCTCGCCGAGAGGCGGGTTCGGCAGCAGCAGGCGGTGGTAGCAGGCGCCCCACAGCTGGTCCACGAGGATCTCCGGGTCGACATCGGCACGCAGTTGCCCGCGCTCCTGTGCGCCGCGCATGGCCTCCACGGCCAGCCGGCGGCGCGGTCCGGAATAGCGTTCCAGCAGGGCGGCGGACAGGTCCGGATCGGTTTGGGCCTGGCCGATGAGTTCGGCGATCACCCGCCCGGCGCGGGTGCGCGTGAGGACGTGGACGAACGAGCGGAGCTGCGCGGTCAGATCGGCCTCGATATCGCCGGTGTCGGGAAAGGTCAGGGCGGATTCGACGGCGTGGAAGTATCCGTCGAGTGCGAGCGCGCCCTTCGACGGCCACCACTTGTACAGCGTCGTCTTGCTGACGCCGGCCTTCTCCGCGACCGCCTCGATGGTGAACGCGCCCATCCCCGACTCGAGCAGCAGCGCGCCGGCGGCGTCGAGCGCCTCGGCGCGCACTTCGGCGGCCGGACGGCGGCCACGGCCTCGTCGCGGGCGTGCCACGTCGTCTTGTTCCGGCATCCTCACCCTCCTTTTCCGAACGTTCTCAGCGTGACATATGGACGCAGCGTCCACAATCTGTTTATATGGACGCGGAGTTCATAAGTTTCGAGGAGGCATCATGGCCGAACACACGCGCGTCGCACTGGTGACGGGAGCCTCGGGCGGCATCGGTCGCGCCGTCGCCCGGCGCCTCGCCGCCGACGGGATGGCCGTCGGCGTGCACTACGCCGGCAACAAGGCCGCGGCCGACGAACTCGTGACCGAACTCGAAGGGCGCGGCGGCCGAGCCCTCGCGGTGGGCGGCGACGTGGCCGACGAACACGCGATGGCCGCCGCGTTCGACGCCGTCGAGGCCGCCTTCGGCGGGATCGATGTGGTCGTCGACACGGCCGGGATCATGACGCTGGGGCCGGTCGCAGACTTCGATCTCGACGCCCTGGATCGCATGCACCGCATCAACATTCGCGGCACCTTCGTGGTCGCCCAGCAGGCCGCGCGGCGCGTGCGCGCGGGTGGCGCCGTCATCACCTTCTCCACCTCGGTGACCCGCCTGGCACCTCCCGGGTACGCCGCCTACGCCGCGAGCAAGGGGGCGGTCGAGGCGATGACCCTGATCCTGGCCCGCGAACTGCGAGGCCGCGACATCACCGTGAACGCGGTCGCCCCGGGCCCGACCGCCACGCCCCTGTTCCTCGACGGAAAGGATCAGGAGGCCGTCGACCGCCTCGCCGCGCAGTCTCCGCTGGAACGACTCGGCACGCCCGAGGACATCGCCGAAGCGGTCGCCTTCCTCGCGGGCCCCGGCCGCTGGATCAACGGCCAGGTCCTCTTCGCCAACGGCGCCATCGCCTGAGGCCCACCCAGCGGGAGGATTCGCCGGAAGGACCCGGCGTGCCGCCACACTCTTGCCATTCTGAGCGGAGGACTCGCCGGAGTGGAGGTGGGCGAATGGACGAGCCGGGTGCCGAGGCGCCGAGACTGCGCGAACTCGGTGCGGCCCCGGACGCCGTGCTGCGGCTGATCCGATACTTCGACGGTTTCGACGAATCCGACGCCAACGCGGATGCGGTGGTCCGCGCCGCGGCGCTACTGGCCGAATGTCCGCCGGGGGCGAGGTGGCCGTCCGGCACCACGATTCGCTACGACGCGGCGGGGCGTCCGCTGCCGGCGGTGATGCCGCCGCCGGAGGTGATCGGCGAGCCGGCGGTGTGGCTGGAGCGGGCCGGCGCCGCGCACGCCCTCGACGCGGTCCTGGTGGATCGGCTGCGGCACTGTCTGCGGGTGGTGGCGGTGCGCGGTTCGGTGGCGGGGCCGACGGGTCTGGACGATCCCGCGCTGCTGGAGGTGGTGTTGTCGGAGAAGCAGCGGCGCGAAGATCGCGTGCGGGCCATGCGCCTGCTCGGCATCGACCCGGCGCAGCCGATGCGGGTGCTCGCGGTATCGGGACCCGGTGCGGTGGAAGCGGCCCGGATCATCGGCGCCCGGGTGCGGCTGGTGCGTTCCGCGCCGATCGGCGCGACCACCGCGGTGCTGATCCAGGACCGGGAAGGCTGCCGGGAGCTGTCGGATGTGCTGAATTCGGCTGTGGTGCAGGAATTTCCGGCGTCACGCCGGGGCGCGTGCGGGCCGTGGGTGGGGATGGGGGAGCGGTTGCCGGCCTACGCGGCCGCCACGTCGTGGGAGCAGGCGCGGCGGGCGTTGCGTTTCGCCTCCTCGACCTGGCACGGGCGCCGGGTGGTCGCGTACGAACGCCTCGGGTCGCTGGCCCTCCTCGGCGAGCTTCCGGTGCAGCGACTGCTAGGCATCTCGGATGTGTTGCGGGTCAACGAGTTCGCCGCCACCGAGGCCGGTGCGCTCGCCGTCGACACGGTCGAGGCGTTCTGTGTCTTCGGATCGCTGCGCCGCACCGCCGCGGAACTGCATCTGCATCACAGCACCGTGGCCGCGCGCATCGCGCAGGTCGAGGCGGTGATGGGCTGGGATGTCGACGAGGCGCTCGACCGCTTCATGGCCACGCTGGCGCTGATGGTGCGACGCATCGCCTTGTCCTCGGCCGAACTCGCCGCGGATCCGGAAGCGGCCGGGCGTGCCGATCCGACGCGTGTCGGATGAATGCGGCCCATCCGGCGACGGGCGGCGGGTGATCCGGATCACTCGGTTCGGCCATGATCGGCAGCGACAGAAGGAGTTTCGACATGGCAGTCACCGGGCGCGTACGCCGTGCAGATCGGCATCCCCGTCGACGACACCGCGGCCGACTATCTGGTCGTCTTCCGGCAGCTACTGCTGTGGCCCGCCGACGCGGAAGGACGGATGGTCGGTGAGGACTCGTATCACTCGGGTCCGGTCGAGATCCGCAAACTGAGTTTCGACGAATTGCCGGGCGAATACATCGAACTCGTGCACTCGAAGGCGTGAAACGGCCAGACTCGGCTGATGGAAGGCGATACGGAAATGACTGAACTCTCCCATGCGACCGCGGACGTGCGCCGCACGGATATCGCGACCATGCTGCTCGACCGGCTCGGAGACGAGCGGCTCGGACTGCGCACCCGCGATCGGGATTGGACCTGGGACGCGGTGGTCCGGGAATCGGCCGCCCGTGCGGAGCTGGCGCGCTCCCTGCGCCGCGACGGGCCCTTCCATATCGGGGTGCTGCTGGACAATGTTCCCGACTTCGTGTTCTGGCTGGGTGCGGCGGCCTTGGCGGGCGCCACGGTCGCCGGCCTGAATCCCACCCGCGGAGACGCTCAGCTGGCCTCGGATATCCGATACGTCGATTGCCAGTTGATCGTCACCGACGCGGCCGGGATGGCGCGACTGCGCGAACTGGATCTCGACCTTCCCGGCGACCGGTATCTGCAGGTCGACGACCCCGGTTATGCCGCGCTCGTCGACGCCCATCGCGGCGAACCGGTGGCCGCGGGCGGCCCGGACGCGCTGATGCTGTTGCTGTTCACCTCCGGCACCACCGGAACCTCGAAAGCGGTGAAATGCAGTCAGCGCCGCCTGGCCATGATCGCGTACGCGGCGCGGGACAAATTCGGTCACGTGCGCGACGATGTCGACTACTGCTGTATGCCGCTGTTCCACGGCAATGCCATCATGGCGTTGTGGGCGCCCGCGCTGACGGTCGGCGCGACGGTATGTCTCACACCGAAATTCTCTGCCTCCCAATTCCTTCCCGATGTTCGATATTTCGGCGCGACCTTCTTCACCTACGTCGGCAAGGCGCTCGGATATCTGCTCGTCACCCCCGAATCACCGCAGGACGGCGACAACAGTCTGGTGCGCGGTTTCGGTACCGAGGCGTCGGTGGCCGATCAGGCCGAATTCCGGCGCCGGTTCGGCGCCGAATTGTTCGAGGGCTACGGTTCCAGTGAGGGCGCGACGTTGGCGGCGCTGGATCCGAATGCCCCGCCCGCCGCCCTCGGCCGTCCCGCGCATGCCGGTGTCGCGGTGGTGAATCCGGATACGCTGCGCGAATGTGTGCGTGCGGAACTCGACGAATACGGCCGGGTCCGCAATCCCGACGAGGCGATCGGCGAGATGATCGACAAAGCCGGCGCGTTGGCATTCGAGGGCTATTACAAGAACGACGCCGCCGATGCCGAACGCATTCGCAACGGCTGGTACTGGACCGGAGATCTCGGCTACATCGATACCGAGGGATTCCTGTATTTCGCGGGCCGCAAGGGCGATTGGATTCGCGTCGACGGTGAGAACACCTCCGCCCTGATGATCGAACAGGTCCTGCGCCGCCATCCCGCGATCGTCGCCGCCGCCGTGTTCGGCGTCCCCGACCCGCGATCCGGTGACCAGGTCATGGCCGCCGTGGAGGTCGCCGACCCGGATTCGTTCGATGTGCGCGTATTCGCCGAATTCCTTACCGCGCAAAGGGATCTCGGCGCGAAGGGTACCCCGCGACTGCTTCGGGTGTCGGCGAATTTGCCGGTCACCGGGTCCAACAAGGTTCTCAAGCGCCGACTGCAGGAGCAGGCGTGGCGCACCGACGATGCCGTCTATCGCTGGATCGGCCGCGGCGAACCCGCGTACGACCGCATGAGGCCGGCGGACAAGCAGGCGTGGGAGGCCGAATTCGCGACCTACGGCCGGGAGCGCATGCTGTAGCGGCACGAGGCCCGGCAGCGGGCCCGCGGGTGCCGGAATTCCCTCGCACGTTCCCCGTGCTCGCCGGTAACTGGCCGGTTACTGTGAAGCTGCGGCATCGTCGCGCACGCGGTTCACGGTCGAAAGGGGTCGTGATGAACGGCATCGTGGTTGCGCTCGTCGGGGCTCTGCTCTGCTTCTACGGCATCAGATCGGTGCATCTGGGGATCCTGGCGATCGGATTCGGCATCGGGTGGCTGGTCGCGGATCTGTTCAATCCGTCGTTTCTGTGGTTGCTGCTGTTCGGAGCGATCGGCGCGCTCTCCTCGTGGGTGGTGACCTCGCTGGTCTTCCGTTTCGCGTCGTATGTCATCGGCGGGCTGACCGGCGCGATGGTCGGCGCCAAACTGGCGTCGGTGCTGCAACCGGGAGACAAGAACTGGGCGCTGAGCATGATCGTGATCCTGGCGGTCGGCGTGGCCGGCGGTTTCCTCGCCGACCGATTCCGGGCCCGGGCACTGCTGTGGCTGACCTCGATCGGCGGCGCGAGCATGGTGCTGAGCGGGATCGGTCGCACGAACGATCATCTGTCGTTCCTGCGGGCGCCGGATTCCACCTGGGAACAGATCTTCTCGGCGCTGGCCTGGATCGCGCTCTCGGCGGCGGGCTGGATCGTGCAGCGCCATCTGTTCGCCGAGAAACTCGGTATCGACCATCTCGCCGGTCGGCACAAGAACGACGGCGGCGCGGTCGCCACCGGGAAGTAGCTCGCACTTCATCCGATTCGGGTGAGGTGAGCCGGGTTCACCTGCGCGACAGTCATCGGCAACCCTGCTCGGAAGGAGTCGGAGATGACAACCTCGTCGCAGCACCGGGCGCCGGCCCACAGCCACCCCGTGCGGCAGGGCTTCGCCGCCGGTACCTCGATCGGCGCCGCGATCCTGCTCGTCACGGTCGGCATTCTGTCGATCCTGCAAGGGATTTCGGCCGTGGCCGACGACACCCTGTTCGTGGCCGGGCCCGATTACGTCTACAAGGTCGACCTCACCACGTGGGGCTGGGTCCACATCGGACTCGGGATCGTGCTCGTGGTGTGTGCGCTGGGCCTGATGACCGGAACCGCGTGGGGCCGCGGTGCGGCGATCGGCATCGCGGCCCTGTCGATCATCGCGAATTTCCTGTGGTTGCCCTGGTATCCGTGGTGGTCGCTGACCGTGATCGCCCTCGACATCGTCGTCATCTGGGCCGTCGCCACCTGGCGCCCGCAGATGTGATGCGCAGATGGGCGCTGTCATCGGCGATCTGCTGCCCCTGGCGGTCGGTGTCGCGATCTCGCCGATCCCGATCGTGGCCGCCATCCTGATCATTCTCTCGGCGAATGCCGCGCGGGCCGGGACCGGCTTCGCGATCGGCTGGCTCCTCGGGATCGTCGTCGTCACCACGATCTTCGTGTTGTTGTCGGGAACGATGTCGGATTCGGAAAACGAGCATCCGTCGACGGTGACCGCGTGGATCAAGATCGTGCTGGGCATCGTGCTGCTGGGTCTGGCCGCGAGGCAGTGGCGGTCTCGCTCGGAAACCGACGTTCCCGGGTGGATGCGTGCGATCGACACGTTGAGCGCGGTGGGCGCGGTCGGTCTGGGCGCGATGCTCTCGGCGGTGAATCCGAAGAATCTGCTGTTGTGCATCTCGGCCGGGGTGGCCATCGGCACGAGTGGGATCGGCGGTGGCCGGCAGGTGATCGCGGTGGTGGTGTTCACCGTGATCGCGGCGGCCAGTGTGCTGGCGGTGGTGATCGGATATCTGGTCGCCGCCGATCGGCTCCGGGAACCGCTCGACAGCGCCCGGCGATGGTTGCAGGCCGACAACCACGTCGTGATGGCGATCGTGCTGCTGGTGATGGGTGCCGTCGTCCTGGGAAAGGGAATCGGCGGACTCTGACCGGTCAGCGCCGGCTGCGCCGGGTGAGCAGGCCTGCGACCCAGCCGACGAGGAACATGATCAGCAGCACCAGCCACATCGGCGACCGGATGGTGACGGTGAGGATGTTGATGTCGACGCGATGATGGTTCTGCGCGACGAAGATGACGGTCAGCACCGCCAGCACGATCGCCACCCACTGCCGCGCCGAAATGCGTGACAGCAGGGAAGGTTTCGCGGCCCGATCCATAGCGTCCTCCTGGTACTCGTCGGTGACACGATTGCCGAGGCGGCAGCGCCGCATGCCGTCGAGCCGATGATCTCGGGTGCGAGGCGTGCGGGCTTCACCCGTAGGAGGTGATCTCCGCTCGGACCGGTGCGTGCATCGGGCGATGCGGCCGCAGCAGTCATGCTCACCCGTCTCGGGTGAGGTGATTTCCCGACGCCGCTG
Source organism: Nocardia sp. 852002-51101_SCH5132738 (assembly GCF_001665695.1). Classification (NCBI taxonomy): domain Bacteria; kingdom Bacillati; phylum Actinomycetota; class Actinomycetes; order Mycobacteriales; family Nocardiaceae; genus Nocardia; species Nocardia sp. 852002-51101_SCH5132738. The sequence continues at coordinate 270,359 of NZ_LZML01000183.1, forward strand.
GCAGGGTCGCAGGCGAGTCGACACAACCACAGCCTTCGTGCGGATTGGGGTGCGTGCCATGAGCGGCCAGGGCGACGTTTCCGGCAATGTGCGGACACAGAACGAGGAGGCGACCCGGGCGCTGCCCTTCGGGGACGATCAGGATTTCGCGGACGCGCGGCGCGGGTTCATCGCGGCGCTGGAACCCGGAGTGGTCGAGAATGCGGCGGGCGATGTGGTGTGGGACAGCGACGGATACTCCTTTCTCGACGCGGAATGCCCGCCCACCGTGCATCCCAGCCTGTGGCGGCAGTCGAAATTGTGTGCCATTCAGGGTTTGTTCGAGGTGACCGAGGGGATCTATCAGATTCGCGGGCTCGATCTGTCGAATATGACCGTGGTCGAGGGCGATACCGGTGTCATCGTGATCGATCCGTTGATCTCGCTGGAAACCGCCGCCGCGGGCCTCGCGCTCTATCGCACTCATCGCGGTGACCGGCCGGTGACGGGGGTGATCTATTCGCATTCGCATATCGATCACTTCGGCGGCGTCAAAGGCGTGACCACGGCGGACGATGTCGCGACGGGCCGCTGCCCGATTCTGGCGCCGGCGGGATTCGTGGAACATGCGGTCGAGGAGAACGTCTACGCCGGCACCGCCATGGGCCGGCGCGCCGCCTATATGTACGGCGCGGCCCTGGCGCGCGGCCCGAAGGGCGCGGTCGGCGCCGGTTTGGGGCCGACGACCTCGACCGGAACCCCGACCCTGATCCCACCCACGATCGACATCACCCACACCGGGCAGACCGAGGTCGTCGATGGTGTGCGCATCGAATTCCAGATGACTCCGGGCACCGAGGCGCCGTCGGAGATGAATTTCTATTTTCCCGACCGGCGTGCATTGTGTATGGCGGAGAACGCGACGCACACCTTGCACAATCTGCTGACGTTGCGCGGAGCCCTGGTGCGCGATCCGCATGTGTGGTCGAAATATCTGACGGAGTCGATCAATCGCTATGCTGCGCGGGCGGATGTGCTGTTCGCCTCGCACCACTGGCCGACGTGGGGCACCGAGAACCTCACGGAATTCCTTGCGCTGCAACGTGATCTGTACGGATATCTGCACGACCAGACATTGCGCGCATTGAACAAGGGCGCCATCGGTATCGAAATCGCCGAAACCATCGCATTGCCCCCGGCCGTCGCCGCGGCCTGGCATGCGCGCGGATACTACGGTTCGGTCAGCCACAACGTGAAGGCGATATACCAGCGCTACATGGGATGGTTCGAAGGTAATCCGGCCACCCTGTGGGAGCATCCGCCGACCGAATCGGCGAAGCGGCACGTCGACTACATGGGCGGTGCCGAGCAGGTGCTGAACAAGGCGCGCGACTCGTTCGCCGCCGGCGATTTCCGTTGGGTCGCACAGGTTCTGAACTACGTGATCTTCGCCGCACCGGACAACCGCGAGGCGCGGGAGCTGCAGGCCGACACGTTCGAACAACTCGGCTACGGCGCGGAGAACGGTACCTGGCGAACTTCTTCCTGATGGGCGCCTACGAATTGCGCCACGGATCGGTCGGTACACCGACCGCCTCGGACGCACCCGACATCGCGGCCGCGCTCACGGTGGAACAGCTTTTCGACGCCATCGCGCTGCGGATCGACGGTCCCAAGGCCTGGTCGGCCGCCATCACCATCGACTGGAACGTCTCCGACCGGAATCTCGTGCACCGCACCCAGCTGCGCAACGGCGTCCTCGTCCACTTCGACGCGAGCACGGATATGCCCACCCCGGACGCCACATTCACCCTGTCCGACGCCGATCTGCACGCGGCCCTGCTCGGTGCGAAGGATATGCGGCAGCTGATCGCCGACGGCGCGGTCACCGTCGAGGGCGACGTGTCGAAGCTGATCGAACTGGTCGGATATCTCGACGCGCCCGACCCCGACTTCGCCATCGTGACGCCCTAGGGCGGTGAGGGGTCCGGCGTAGCCGGACCGTCACAGCTGTTCGAGATCGCGAGTTGCCGGTCCCTCCAGAAGTTTTCCGTCGTGGGTGAATCGCGAGCCGTGCAGCGGGCAATCCCACGAACGCTCGGCGTCGTTCCAGTTGAGGATGCCGTGCAGGTGTGGGCAGATCGGTGAGACGGCCGAAGTGATGCCGTCGACGGTGCAGACTCCGGCGGGCCGGATTCCGCGGCGCTCCACCCTGCCCTCGCCCTCGGCGGGGGTGTCGCCACCGCCGAAGGCCGCGCTCAGCCAGCCGGTCGTCAGATGCCGTGCGACTTGGAGATTCATCGACGCGGCCTTCACCAGCCCGGTCACTTCGCTGCCGCGCCAGGTGCGATACGCCTGCGCCCACGGCTGATGGCCGCCGAGCACGGTGCCGGCCAGCGCGAGGCCCGCCGCCACCGCATTGGTCATTCCCCATTTCGCGTAGCCGCTGGCGACGAGGATGTGATCGCTGCCCGGCAGCAGCGGTCCGGCGTAGGGCAGTTCGTCGATGGCCGAATAGTCCTGGGCCGACCAGCGGTGGGTCAGCTCGGCGTCGGGAAAGTGGGTGCGCGTCCAGGTGTACATGTCGGCGACGTGCGCCTTCTCCGAGCGGGTGCGGCCGACGACGTGCCCGCTGCCGCCGACGAGCAGCAGATCCTCCCCGTCGTGCGGGGCGTACCGCAGCGACCGCGTGGGCTGGTCGGCGGACAGGTACATGTCGTGCGGGAATACGCCGGGCACCCGGAACGCGGCCGCGTAGGAGCGGTGCGGCTCCAGTCGCGCGAAGTACCCGCCGCGGTCGAGAATCGGTGTGCCCGTGGCCAGCACGACGGTTCCGGCGCGGATATCGCCGCGGTCGGTCGACACCGTATCGCCGTGGACGGCGTGCACGCGGGTGTGTTCGAAGATCGTCGCACCGTGCCGGCAGGCCTGCAGGGTCAGTCCCTCGAGGACGTCCATCGGATCGAACTGCGCCTGGTCCGCCAGTCGCACGGCGCCGTAGGTGGGGAACGGCAGGGCGGTGTCGTCGGACCACGCGACGTCGAGACCGGCTCGCTCACAGGCGCGAAATTCCTTGCGCACCGAGTCGGTTCCGGCTTCGGTACCGGCGTAGGTGATCGCGTCGGCGCGCTGGGTGGCGATGTCGTTCTCGGCGCAGAACCGCAGCAGCCATTGCTGGCCCTCCAGATTCGCGTCGACGTATTTGCGCACCGTGGCCGTCGAATGCTTCGCGGTGATCGCCGAGAGGTGGGTGCCCTGCAGCAAGCTGAGCTTGCCGGTGGTGTTGCCGGTCGCGGCCGCGCCGATCGTGCGGCCCTCGAGGACCGCGACCGTGCTCCCGGCGCGCGCGAAGAGCAACGCGGTCACCAGACCGGTGAGCCCGGCGCCGACGACCACAACGTCGTACTCCCCGCCGGGATCCGGAGTCACCGGGACCGAGACGGGCGTTCGATCGAGCCACAGAGATGTCACCGAACCAGCCTCCTGTCGTTCCGCGCGCCTCGTCACCGCAGGTAGCCCTCTTTGTCCGGCGGCTCCGTCGGACCCGACCGGTGATTGTGGATCGTGCGGTACAGCACCACCGCCGCGACCAGGACTACCAAACCGGCGATCACCAGTAATTCAATACCGAGCCCTTACCCGGGATGGTCGTCTTCAACCCGGGTCATCGGATCCGCCGCAGCTCACCCGATCCGCCGCAGCGACAGGGCCAGACGCGGGCACAGGCTCACCGCGTCGCGGGCCGCGGCGGCCGCACCGCTGTCGAGGACCGGATCGCGGTGGTCGCGGGTGAGCGGAAAGCCCCAGTCGTCGCGGGCGATGGCATGGGGCAGCAGTTCGCTGCACAGGCCGCGGCCGTCGCAGCGAGTCCAATCGATGTGCAGGCGCCAGGTGGGGCGATCGGGTGCGGTCACAGCGCGGCTCCCCGGGAACGGGCACGGCAGGAACCGTGCCGGTGGCGGGCGATTTCCTCGGCGAAGACGGCCAGGGCCGAACGTGCCAGGCGTGCGGTCCCGTCGGGGTGGTGGCAGGCGCCGCGACCGTCGACCAGATCGGCGATGCGGGCGACGTCTTGGGGCCGGGTGCGGCCGCGGGCCGCCAGATCGCCGACGGTGCGGGCCAGCTGCGGTAATCCGTTCCGGCACGGCCCGCACTGTCCGGCGCTCTGGGCGGCGAGGTACGCGATGATGTCCGCGGTGACCCGCAGCCCGCATTCGTCGTGGCGGAGTACGCGTACAACCCCGGCGCCGGGCGATGCGTGCCGGTGTCGCAGGGCGTTTCGGGACATTGCCGCGCCGGCCAGTGCGCTGCCCGGCAGCCAGGTGCCGTGGTATCCGCCGATCAGCACCGCCTGGACCTGGGCCGGATCGGTGCGCCCGAACCGCTGGATCAATTCGATCAGGCCGGTGCCGATCGGGATCTCCACGACGCCGGATGCGGTGGTGCCGGACAGGGTGACCAGCATGGTGCCGGGTTCGTCGGGGGTTCCGGCAGAGCGGAACCAGGCCGGGCCGAATCGGGCCAGCAGTGCCAGATGCGCGAGCGTCTCCACGTTCTGCACCAGCGTCGGGCGGCCGTTCAGCCCGGATCGAGAGGTGCTGACCGGCTTGTCCCGCGGTATCGGTGCGCGACCGGCCAGCCGCTCCAGAACCGCGCTCTTCTCCCCGGCCAGGAAGCCGTCGGCGGCCGGGGTGAGATCCACGCGCCGCGTGTCGTAGCCGGTGGACTGCCGCTCGGTGAGGGCGTGCCGAATCGGGTCGAGCAGCCGCTCCGGTGCGTACAGGTGGCATCGCCGCGCCCCCACGGCGGCGGCCGCCACGGACAGTCCGTCGAGCACCAGATGCGGTGCGCGCCAGAGCAATACCGCGTCCTTGTCGCTGGCCGGCTCGCCCTCGGCGCCGTTGGCGACCACGACGGCGCCCCGGCCGTCGGCCACCGCCGCGAGTTTGCGCGCCACCGGGAAGCCCGCGCCCCCGCGACCGGTGAGACCGGCAGCAGCCACCACGTCGATGAACTCGCTGCCGACCGCGCGGGCGGGGCCGTAGCACGCCGCATGCGCGGAAAGGCTGGAATCGCCGGCCGCCAGCAATCGGTCGGTGTCGGCCGGGGCGGGTGGAGTCGCGGGATTTCCGGTCAGTGTCGCCGTCATCGCCGGCTCCTTTCGGGGACTGTGGTGAATTCGGTGAAACCGCGGCTGAACCGCCAGACGCCGGCGGTGGCGACGACGAGAACGCACGCGCCGACGAGGACGAGCATCCAGATCCGGTCGACGTCACTTCCCGATCCGAGCGTGTGGATCAGGGCCACCGGCCACAGTGCGTACACCGACCAGTGCACCAGGCGGAAGACGGTGGGGCCCAGCCGATGTCGCAGCAGCGCGGTGATCACGACGACGGCCATCAGGTCGACGGCCAGGGTGCCGAAACCCACCCACAGCGGCCGATAGCCGCCGGTGAACGGCACCACCACCGTCAGCAGCCGCAACTGGGCGTACGGATCGAGGAGCATCGCCAGCACGTGCAGCGCGACGAATGCCGTCGCCGACAGTGCCGCGCCGCGGTGGAATTCGGCGAGGCCGGCGCGGGGAAGCAGGACGGCCCGCCCGGAGCGCGCGGCGATCCCGGCGACGGCCGCGACGGTCAGCAGAATCAGTGCCGTGATCCCGCCGGCCCGGCCGAACGCCCACAATGCCTGGTCGAACGCAGAGGTATTCATCGAATTCCGTCCGGCTCGTCAGGCCAGCCGCCGAGGGTGAGGACTCGCCCGTGCCGGTCCACCAGCCGGGCCGGCAGCCCGGCGGAACGCAGCCACGGCAGTGCCGCACGCCCGCGCACGACCGCGGCGGTGGCGGCCGCATTGGCCGCGAGGCAGGAGTCGGCGGCCACCGACACCGTGCGCCAGACCGGCTCCGCGGCACACCCGGTGCGGGGATCGAGGATGTGGTGCAGCGGCCGTCCCCCGCGAATCCAGCGCCGTCGCACCGTACTCGAGGTGGCGATCGCCGCACCCGCGGGCAGTCGGACGAGGGCGGCGGGCTGGGTCGCATCGTCCTGGACGAGCACCTGCCAGTGCCCGTCGGGAGCGGGCCCGGCGGTGGCGATGTCGCCGCCCAGGCTCACCAGTACGCCGCAGTCGAGTTCCTCGGCAACCGTGCGCGCACACCGGTCGGCGGCCAGTGCCTTCGCCGTCGCGCCGAAGTCGAGCCGCACGCCGGCGGGCAGCGTCACCGACCGCGGCGACCGGATCACCTGCGACCAGTCGGGTCGCCGGGTGACGCTCAGCGGGACGACCGCCGGCCCGGCGGTGATCTGCGTGAAATCGCGGTCGTAGCCGAGGTTGTCGAGGTCGGCGCCGACCGTCGGATCGACGTCGCCGTCGGTGTCGCGAGCGACGGTCAGGGCCGCGTCGAGATATTCGTCGAACAACGCGCTGACGGTGACCGGGCGGCCGGGCGTCAGCATGCCGATTTCGGAATCGGCGCGAAAACGGTTGCAGGCGTTGTCGACTCGATCCAGGTGAGCGTCGACGAGGCGGCGCGCCCCGGCCAGGGCGGCCGGATCGGTGACGACGAGGCGAGCGGTGGTGCTCCACAGCTCCCATTCGGCTGCGGCGGTCTCCGCCGCGTGTGTCGAGGTCATGAGCCGCTCGAACGCGCGTGCGCGGTGCCCTGGCCGGGGCTCAGCTGGGGCACGGTGCCCGCGGTGCCGGAGGACTGATCGGTGCTCGCGCTGCCGGTGCTCGCGCTGCCGGTGTTGTCGGTGATGCTGGTGTTGGTGGTCGCGGCGGACTGGTTGTCGGCGTATGCGACGACCGCCGCCGTCGTGGTGCCGACGGCGCCGACGGCCAGGAGTACCCCGGCCGCTGTCCGGCCCACGCGGCGGTTCGGATGTGACGTTCCCATATCGGTCACCTGCTCGTTCGGTGCTGTGCCGACGCGCGTCGGCCCTCTCTGAAAGGCCAGCATGCGGACCGAGGCTGGGTGTGAGCTGTGCGTGAGCAATGAGTTGCCGGGGCGGCGACCGTGAGCTGAAGATCAGCTGAAGCTGCGGCGATAGCTGTGCGGACTGACTCCGGTGGTGCGTTTGAACCGCTCGCGGAAGGCGGTGGGCGAACCGAATCCGACCTGGGCGCCGATGCGTTCGACCGAATGGGTGGTGGATTCCAGCAGATGCTGGGCGCGGCGGATGCGGGCGCGATGCAGCCACTGCAGGGGCGTGGTGCCGGTGTGCTCGCGGAAGCGGCGAAGGAGGGTGCGGGTGCTGACTCCGGCGCGCGCGGCGATCTCGTCGAGGGTCACGTCGGCCGCGAGGTTGGTCTCGAGCCAGTTCAGCAGCGGCTCGAGATCGGAGCCGCGCGGCGTGGGCGCGAAGCCGTGGACGATGAATTGGGCTTGTCCGCCTTCGCGTTCCAACGGCATCACCGAGAGCCGGGCGGTGTCCGCGGCCACCGCCGAACCGTAGTCGCGGCGGATCATGTGCAGGCACAGGTCCAGGGCCGCGGCGGCGCCGGCCGAGGTGAGGATCTGGCCGTTGTCGACGTAGAGCACATCCGGGTCCACCTCGATCGCCGGATACGCGGCCGCCAGCTCGGCGGCGGCGATCCAGTGCGTGGTGGCGCGCAGCCCGTCGAGCAGTCCGGTGGCGGCGAGCGGGAAGGTGCCCGAGCAGATCGAGGCGATGCGCGTGCCGTGCGCGGCCGCGCTACGCAGCGCGTCCCGGACGGCGGGCGAAATCGGTGCGGCCGGGTTCGCGGTGCCGGGCACCATGATGGTGTCGGCGTCCTCGAGTCCGGCCAGCCCCCAGGGAGCACGCAAGCTGAAGGCACCGGCGTCGACCTCGGGTTGTTCCGCGCAGACCCGGACCTGATAGCCGGGGCGGCCGTCGGGCAGCCGGGTCCGGGTGAAGGCCTCGATCGGGGCGGCGAGGTCGAACGAGACGACCCCTTCCAGGGCGAGGACGGCGACGGTGTGCATGGCCGGAACATACCTCGTCGCCACCTGTGATGTTCGCCATGATGCTCCGGACATCGCCCTCTTCTCCCAGGTGATAGCGACTTTTTCGAGGTATGTCGTTTTCCCGTCGAAACCTGTCGAAAACGCCACTGGGAACCGCGTACCCTCCCGAATACCGTCAGGCCGTGCCCGGGCGGCCGGGCGGATTCGAAGGGATTCCCATGCATGCTCAGATCGTCCTGTTCGACGGGTTCGATCCGCTGGACGTCATCGCCCCCTACGAGGTGCTCTATGCCGGCGGGACCGCATCCGACGGTGCCGTGAGCGTCGAACTGGTCTCGGCGGAAGGGCCGCGGGAGGTGGTGAGTGGCACCGGCGGCCTGACCTTGCGCGCCACCGCGGCGCTCGATCCGGCGCGGCCCGGTGTGGTGCTGGTCCCCGGTGCCTCGGGCCGTATCGGCGAGCCGGGGGAGATGCCGGATCAGGATGCCGGGGCCGCCGGCGAGTGGCGTCGCGACGAATCGATCCCGGTTCTGCTCGGCCGCACGCTGACCACCGGACTGCCCGAGCTGCTCCGCGCGGCGATGGCGAATCCGCGGATCACGGTCGCCGCCGTCTGCGGCGGGTCGTTGATTCTCGCCATGGCCGGGCTGGTGGAGGGGCGTCCGGCGACCACCCATCATCTGGGACTGGATCTGCTCGAGGCAACGGGCGTGGAGGCCGTGGACGCGCGAGTGGTCGACGACGGCGATCTCGTCACCGGCGCCGGCGTCACCTCCGGGCTCGACCTCGGGCTCCATCTGCTCGAACGCGAGGTCGGGCCGCGCATCGCGCACGCGGTCGAGCGGCTGTTCGCGCACGAACGCCGCGGCATCGTCTGGCGTCGCCAGGGCCCCGTTCCCGTCACCGTCTGATCCGACCTGCTCACCCACGACACATCCGAGGAACAACTGCGTCATGTCCGCCGAAGGCATTTGGGATCTGTCCATCTCCACCCCGATCGGCAGGATTGCCGTCGAACTCGATATCCATCGCGAGAACGGCACCCTCGCCGGCACGGCAAGCGGTGCGGGCGAACGGGTTTCGCTGCACGACATCGTGCTCGACGGTGATCGGCTCACCTGGAATCAGGCCGTCAGGAAACCGATGCGCCTGAATCTCGCCTTCGCGGTGACCGTCGAGGGCGACGCGCTCACCGGCACCGCCAAGGCGGGACGCCTGCCCGCGTCGAAGGTCACCGGCGTGCGCCGCGGTGGAGCGGAGCACATCCGGTGACGAAAGTGCTGCTGTCGCTGCATGTTCTGGCCGCGGTGATCGCGATCGGCCCGGTTGCCGTCGCTGCCAGTATGTTTCCCCCAGCCCTGCGCCGGGCCGCCGGATCGGCCGACATGAACGCGAATCTTCAAGTACTGCACCGCATTTGCCGGGTATACGCGGCCGTCGGGCTCGCGGTTCCGATCTTCGGGCTGGCCACCGGCGCCGCCCTGGGTGTACTCGGCACGGGATGGCTGATCACGTCGATCGCCCTCACCGCTGCCGCCGCCGCGATCCTGGGCACGATGATCCTGCCCGACCAACGCGCCGCGCTCACGACCGTGGCAGCCGGCCGCGTCGATGCCACGGCCGCGCGCCTGGCCATGTCGGCCGGAATCTTCAACCTGCTGTGGGCGATCGTCGCGGTGCTGATGGTCGTACGCCCGGGATCGACCACTGGCGTCTGAATTATCGGCGTGTCCGGTCGCGACACGACGACGATCGCGCCGGGGTCGGTGCATTGCGGCGCCGCCCGGAATACCGTGGACGTATGCGCGCTGTCGTCCATCTGGTGCTGTTCGCCTGTGGGGTCGTGATGGCGGTCGGAGCGTTCGGGCCGTTCGTCGGAGTTGTGCAGGCCCGCCACATCCGGCTCGTCGATATCCGCGACGGCTTCGCGACCGGAATCCCGCTGGACGGGGTGCAGGCCCAGGCGACGCAGCTGCGCGCGTCCTACACGGTGGTGTTGCTGCTCGTCGCTCTGGTGATGCTGTTGGCGGGGCTGTTCGGCTCGCGCCTCCTGGGATGGCTGGCGGTGCTGGCCGGAATCGCGGCGATCGCGGTACCGGCTTGGCGATTGGATCAGCGGTTCGACAGACAGCTGCGCGACGACTACCAGCATCTGCTCACCGGCACGTGGGGGTTGTACCTGTTCGGCGGTGCGGTGGTGGTCGCCGTCCTCGCGCTGCTCGTGCCCGGTGAGCGTCCCCGGCGCCGGGCGGTCGCGGCCGCGGGGCAGAAGCCGGCCCGCTAGGCGTTCATCGCAACCTCACTGCTCGCTCACAGGTAGCTGTGGAGCTGCGCGGGCTGAATAGGCACCGTGACTACATCACTCCTCGAGAATTCGCCGGTGGTACCGCCCGAGCCCGCGAAACCCGGCGCCGCTCCCGGATTCGGCGGCAGAGCCGTCGAGCGGGCCGGTCTGGCGGCACACGGCTTTCGGCCGATTCGGCACGGCCGCACTGCTGGTGGTGACGGGCGTGTGGAGTGTCGTTCTGCTGCACCGCAACAGCGGCTGGTATCCGGAGCTGCGCTGGACGATCGCGGTGGTGACGATCGCCGCAGCGGTCGTACTGGTGTTGCCCCGGACCTACGCCGTGTCTCGCCGACTCGCCGCCGTCGTCCTGACGATCGGGCTGATCGGTGCTCTGGCGGGCGGTGCGGCCTACTCGTTCGCGACCGTCGCCACCGCGCACTCCGGCGGCGGACCGACCGTCGGCCCGGCGCAGGCCGGCGGGCGTGGCGACTTCGGTCGGACGCGTCCGGATCCGCAGCTCTCGGCGATGCTGAAGGCGACGACCGCGACCTGGGCGGCGGCGACCAACGGTTCGTCCGCGGCCGCCGCGCTCGAACTGGAAAGCGGCAGGCCTGTGATGGCGATCGGCGGGTTCTCCGGCAGTGACCCGGTGCCGACGTCGGCGCAGTTCCAGGCCGACGTGAAGGACGGGAAGATCGCCTACTACGTCGTTCAGGCCGACGGTCGCAACCAAGGTCCGGCGGATGTGCGGGAGCAGGCCGCGCCCGGCGACCGGAATCCGGGCACGACCGGGCGCGCCGAGGGTGCGACCACGAGCCGGGGCCGGGAGCAGACGGCACCGGGAAGCACGCCGGGGCAGCCGCAGCCGGACACCACCGAGAACAGCGGCGGCCCGGGCGGTTTCGGCCGCAATCAGCATGCCGACATCACCGCCTGGGTCACCGCCACCTTCCCGGCTCAGCACCTCGGCAACGTCACGGTGTACAACCTGAGCGGATACCGGGGGTAGGAGTGCGACAGCGGCTCGGTGGGCGAATCCGATTGCCGCACACGGCTCACGGCCGGGTGACGGTCGCCAGATTGATCAGTGACTGCTGGCGGCCGTCGGGGCCCGCCGGGGTGTGGCCGAGGCTGCGAATGTAGTCGGGAAGGTAGACGCGCTCACCGCTCCATCCGCGGTCGGTGAACCAGGCGGTGGCCTCGCTGCGCGGCTCGTTGTAGATCAACTTCACCCATTCCGAGCCGGATGCTCCGTCTGCTGCCAGGGCTTCGGCGGCCTCGGCGGGCAGGGGATCCATCTGTTCGACGGCGGCCCGGCTGCCGGGTGCGCTGAGCGAGTGAACCGTATCGAACAGCCGGTCCTGGGCGGCGGGTGTGAGGTAGATCAGCAGCCCCTCGATCAACCACGCGGTCGGCCGGTCGGAGTCGAAGCCGCTGTCGCGCAGGGCTTTCGGCCAATCGCCGCGCAGATCGACCGCCACCTCCCGGCGATCCGCGATCGGTTCGCGCCCGGCCTGCGCGAGCGTCGCGCGCTTGTACTCGAGTACCCGCGGCCGATCCAGTTCGTAGACGGTGCAGCCCGCCAGCCACGGCAGTCGATAGGCGCGTGCGTCCAGGCCCGCCGCGAGCACCACCACCTGCCGGATTCCCGACGACACCGCGGCCTCCAGGTAGTCGTCGAAATAGCGGGTGCGGAAGAGCTGATGCTGCTGGAACGGGATGCCGAAATCGGTTGTCAGCAAGGGATGTTCAGGCAGTCGTCCCGCCATCAGATCCGCCCACTCGCCGCCCGCGGCCGAGACGAACAGCTCGGCGAGCGGGTCCCGAGCCGGAGCGTCGTCCGCGCGGCCGCCCAGGGCGCGAGCGGCCGCGACGAACAATGCCGTGGATCCGACACAGGTGTTGATATCCCAGGAATCCTCGTCGGTACGCATGACGGCCAACCTACCGACCGGGGTGCGGCCCGGCAGGTACCCGCGCCGCGCCCGTGTGAATCCGCCATGAAACCCCTGCCACCACGTGTTTCCCGCCATCGAGCGGGGATTGCCGCCTATGCCCGCACGCGCTCGAGCAGCTCGGTGGTCGCCTCCCACAGGCGGCGCTCGCGGTCACGGTCGTGGGCGACCGGCTGCACCTCGGTGAGCGCGGTCTTCACCACGAAGGCGCCGTCGCGCAAGTGTGCCCACTTCTCGTCGAGGGCCATCGAGGCCAGGAGCGGTCCCGAGCGTTGCGGGGTCGAGACGCCGGGGAGCCGGCCGATAGCGCGGCCGATCGCTTGCACCGGCGCAGGAGCGCCGCGGCCGAGCGCGGTACCCGGCATCCAGCCCGGTTCGAAGACCGAGACGTTGATTTCGGGGCCGGCGTGGCGCTGCAGTTCGTGGGCGTAGTACAGAATCGCCAGCTTGGCGTTGGAGTACGCGACCCCCGATGCGGTCATGCCCGGCGCCCGCTCGCCGGTGGCCGGGCGAGCGAGATCGAGCGGATCGGCCCATTCGGCCTCGGCGACATGGAGCAGCCTGCGCCAGAAGTTGGCGTGATAGGTGTTCGAACCGAGCAGAACGATCCGCGCCGGGGCGGTGAACACGTCGAGTAGATCGCCGATGAGCTGGGCGTGGGCGAGGTAGTTGACGGCGAAGGTCGTCTCGTAACCGTCGGGCGTGGCTTGCCGGGTGTCGGCGGACATGATGCCGGCATTGGCGATCAGTGCGCGCAGTGATCGCACGGCACCGGAGGAGAGAAGTTCGCGCACGGTCGTCGCGGCGGCGCGGACATCGGTGAGATCGGCCAGATCGCAACCGATTTCGCGGACCCCGGCGCCGCGCGCACGGGCCTCGTCGGCGATCGCGGTCAGATCCGGCCCGGCGCGGCCGACCAGAAGGAGGTCGGGAGGTTGTCCGACCGGGCGGCCGGCCATCGCCAGCGTGGTGGCGCGGCCCAGGTTGCGGGTCGGGCCGGTGATGAGAACAGTTCCGGTTTCGGTCATGTCCCCAGCGTGCCGACCGGGCCGGGCCGTAGGCAGTCGTCCGGTTGTCGTAGGACTGCCAGGGCCAGGACAAGCCGGCGCGCGCTCGCGCAGACTGGAGTACGTGGAAGCGTGGGAATTCGGCCGGACGGTGCGCCGCTGGCGCGACCGGGTGGCGCCCGAGGCCGTCGGCGTGCCTGCGGGGTCCCGGCGCCGGGCCGCAGGATTGCGCCGGGAGGAACTGGCCGCGCTCGCCGGCATCTCCGCCGACTACCTCACCCGCCTGGAACAGGGGCGCGCGACCGCGCCGTCGGCGCAGGTGGTGGAGGCACTGGCCCGGGCGCTGCGCCTGACGGATGCCGAACGTGACCTGCTCTACCGGTTGGCCGGGCATGCCGCACCGGGCCCGGACGTCGTGCCCTCGCGGATCACCGCGAGCGTGCAACGACTGCTCGACCGGTTGTCGCACACGCCGGTCGTCGTCTACGACGCGAGCTGGACGCTGGTGATGGCCAACGCGCCGTACAACGCGCTGATGGGCGACACCACCGCGTGGCGCGGCGTGGAGCGCAATGCGGTGTGGCGCAACATCACTCGCATGCCGACCCGGGTCGTGCACTCCGAGCGGGAGCAGGCGGAGCACGAAGCCCGGCTCGTGGCCGACCTGCGCCTGACCGCCTCCCGCTATCCCGCCGACCGCACCCTGCGGCGCCTCATCACCGACCTCGGCGCGGCGGGTTCGACGTTCACCGACCTCTGGAACTCCGAGACGCCACCGCCCGCGCCGGACCCGTCGAGGCGGAAGACGATCGACCACCCGGCGGTCGGCCTGATCACCCTCGACTGCGACACCCTGATCGTCACTCTCGACGATCTGCGCATTTCCGTCTACACCGCCGAGCCCGGTACCGAGGACGCCGCCCGTCTCGACCTGGCGATCGTGCTGGGCACGCAATCGCTGGCACCGTGAGCACCCCGGTCGCGGGCGCGTGGCCTCACGACGTCGGCACGAGTTCGGCGATCAGTTGTTCCACGCGAGAACGGATTTCGTCGCGGATGCGCCGCACGGCCGCGATGTCTCGCCCGGCCGGGTCGTCCAGTTGCCAGTCGCGGTAGTCGACACCGGGGAAGTACGGGCAGGTGTCGCCGCAGCCCATGGTGATGACGATGTCGCTGAGGCGGACGGTGCCGGCGTCAGGACGGCCGGGGTGCCGGCGGTGATATCGATGCCGACTTCGCGCATGGCCTGCGCCGCCACCGGGTTGATGCGGTCGGCGGGTTCGGTGCCGGCGGAGCGGACGTCGATGCGGTCACCGGCGAGGTGGGTGAGAAAGCCCTGGGCCATCTGGGATCGTCCGGCGTTGTGCACGCACACGAACAGAACGCTTGGTTTCATTGTCGCGCAGGGCCTTTCGCGGGTGTGGGAGCGTCGGAGGAGGCCGGGAACCGGTGACGCAGGGCAAGGGAGACGTAGACGAGGCCGACGAGAACCGGGACTTCGATCAGCGGGCCGACGACGCCGGCGAGAGCCTGGCCGGAGGCGGCGCCGTAGGTGGCGATCGCGACCGCGATGGCGAGTTCGAAGTTGTTGCCCGCCGCGGTGAAGGCGAGGGTGGTGGTGCGTGCGTAACTGAGGCCGGCCACCCACCCGAAGAGGTAGCCGCCACCCCACATGATCGCGAAGTACGCCAGCAGCGGTACCGCGATCCGCGCGACGTCCCAGGGCCGGGCGGTGATGTGGTTGCCTTGCAGGGCGAACGGGATCACGATCGTGAACAGCAATCCGTACAGCGCCCACGGGCCGATCCGCGGCAGCAGCCGCCCCTCGTACCACTGCCGGCCGCGCGCCCGCTCGCCCAGCTGCCGCGTGAGATAGCCGGCGATGAGCGGGATGCCGAGGAAGATCAGCACCGATTTCGCGATCTGCCACGGCGAGGTGTCGATCGTGGTTCGCTCGAGCCCCAGCCATCCGGGCAGGATCGAGAGATAGAACCAGCCGAGGGCGGCGAACATGACGACCTGGAAGATCGAATTCAACGCCACCAGCACGGCGGCCGCTTCGCGGTCGCCACAGGCCAGATCGTTCCAGATGATCACCATCGCGATACATCGGGCGAGGCCGACGATGATGAGCCCGGTCCGGTACTCGGGCAAATCCGGCAGCAGCAGCCACGCGAGGGTGAACATCAGCGCGGGCCCGGCCACCCAGTTCAGCAGCAGCGAGGCGAGCAGCATGCGCCGGTCGCCGGTGACGGTGCCGAGCCGGTCGTAGCGGACCTTCGCCAGCACCGGATACATCATGATCAGCAGGCCGATCGCGATGGGCAGCGAGATTCCGTCGACCTGCACCGCCGACAGGGTGTCACCCAGTCCGGGAACGAGGCGCCCGAGCAGCAGCCCCGCGGCCATCGCCACGCCGATCCAGACCGGCAGGAAGCGGTCGAGAATCGACAGCTTGGCGACGACCGCGGTCTCTTCGGTCGTGGTCACGTGTGCACTCCCAGCCCGGCCTGATCGGCGAGCAGATCCGAAAGGCGCTGCAGCGCTTCGGGAATCACCCGGTAGTACACCCAGGAGGCGCGGCGCTCACTGGTGACCAGACCGGCCTCGCGCAGCACCTTCAGGTGATGGGAGACGGTGGGCTGGGTGACGTCGAGGCCGTCGGAGACGTCGCAGACACATGCTTCCCCGCCGGCGCGCGCCGCGATGGCCGACAACACCCGCAAACGGACGGGGTCGGCGAGTGCCTTGAACATCGCCGCGAGGTCGTGGGCCGCTTCGGCGCCCACGACCGGCAGCAACCGGGGTGTGGTCACACAGCCTGCCGGTGCGGCCGCGTCCGTCGCGGACGACTCCTGATTAGACATCCATCGCCCTCGACATCGGGGCGAAAATTATGTGGCCGCGCCGATCCTAATATGCTTAGGTTACATCCTAAGTAGACTAGGTTAGGAGTGGTACATGTCCCCCCGTGCGGGATTGTCCAGGCAGCGAATCGCCCGCGCCGCAGCGGAACTCGCCGACGAAGTCGGATTCGCCCACGTCACCCTGTCCGCGGTGGCCCGCAGGTTCGGGGTGAAGGATCCGAGCCTGTACACCCACGTCCGGAACCTGCGGGATCTGCAGGTGCAGGTGGGATTGCTGGCCGGGGCGGAGATGAACGAGCGGATCGGCGCGGCGGTGGCGGGGCGCTCCGGGCGCGAGGCGTTGTTCGCGTTCGCCGACGCCTACCGCTCCTACGCCCTCGACCATCCGGGCCGGTACGCGGCAACGCAGATCCGTATGGATCCCGAGGAGGTCGCCGGAGAGCCGGCCCTGCTGCGCGGTATCGAGCTCACCGCGGCGCTGTTGCGCGGATACGGATTGAGCGAACCCGGGGCGACCGACGCGGGACGCTTGCTGCGCAGCACATTTCACGGTTTCGCCACCCTGGAGGCGGCCGGCGGATTCGCGCACTCCCGGGCGATCGACGCCAGCTGGCACCGCATTCTCGAGGCCCTGCATCGCGCCCTGTCGCAGTGGCCGTCCGGCACCGAAGAGGAAGTAGCGCAATGAGATCCGACACACTGACCGTCCCCGGCGCCACGCTGTACTACGAACTGCGCGGCGACGGGCCGCTGCTGTTGCTGATCCCCGGTGGCGGCGGCGACGCGGGCGTCTTCGACGAGATGGCCGAGGTGCTCGGGCGCCGTTTCACCGTCGTGGCGCTGGATCCACGCGGCTGTTCGCGCAGCGTGCTCGCCCACGGGCCCGAGGATCAGCAGGTGGCGGTGCAGGCGGACGACGTGGCCCGGCTGCTCGCACATCTGTCCGATGAGCCGGCGTTCGTCTGCGGAACCAGCAACGGCGCGATCGTCGGACTCGACGTGCTGGCGAGACATCCCGACCGGGTGCGCCGACTGGTCGCGCACGAACCACCCTGCTTCGCCGTCCTGCCGGACGCCGACCGGCACCTCGCGATGGTCGAGGAGGTCTATGCCCTGCTCCACGCCGAGGGCGTCGCCGCAGCCGGCGCGAGATTCCTCGCGGGCATCGGTCCCGCGATGAAACCGGCGCCGCAGGTTGCGCGGTTGTCGGAGCGTGCCGCGCAGATGTGGGCCCGCCTCGCCGCCAACGGCCCGCTCATGATCGAACACGAGTTGCGTGAATTCACTTCGTACACACCGGATTACAGTGCGCTGGCCGCGGTGTCGGACCGTCTGGTGATCGCGGTCGGCCGCGAAACGCGCGGGTGCCTGCCCTATCGGCCCGCGGTCGAGATCGCGGCCCGGCTCGGACTCGAGGTGGTCGAGTTCCCCGGGGCACACAACGGAGTGCGCACCGAGGCCGAAGAGTTCGCGAACCAGCTGATGGAGGTCATGGAGATTACGTCACCGCAGCGTCATCCGACGGATTCGTAGCGGCACCGGCAGCGGCGATGCTCGATGAGTGTCCGGCACCGCGAACCCGCGGCCGGCGGCCCTACCGGTTTCGAGGAGTTTCCATGACCACGGTCCGTTTTCATCTCATCTCCACGCTGAGCCCCGCCGAGGTCGTGGGTGTGCTCACCGACTTCGGCCCGTCCCGGCCGCAGGTGTGGCCGACGATCGATGCCGAGCACTTCGTCGTGCACGAGCAGGGCGAGGGGTGGGCCGAGGTCACCGAGGGGACGGAGGCGGCCTGGGAGCGCGCCCGCTACGAGTGGGACCCGGCGGGCGACACGGTGACCGTGACCACCCGGGATTCCAAACTCTTCGGCGCCGGTGGTGGGTGGGTCTTCCGTGCCACACCTGCCCCGGAGGGCAGCCGTGTCGACGTCGAACTGACCCGGACGCCGCGGGCGTTCAAGGGGAAGCTCCTCGCCGTGCTGCTTCCCCTGGTCGGCCCGTCGTCGCTGCGCAAATCGTTGCGAGTTCCGTTGCGGGCGGCCTGATTCCGGCCGGGCCACCCGGCTCAGGCCTCGACCTCCCACACGAATCCGTCGGGATCGGTGAAGGAACCGAGGGGGCCGGTGACGGCGATGCGATGCGACCCGGAGCCCTCCGCCGGGACACCCGCGTCCTTGGCGGCGGCCTTGCGGCCGTAGAGCGCGAGCTTGACCGACCCGGCCGGCGACTCGAACTCCGCGTACTTACCGCCGAAGCTCTTGGCCACGGTCAAGCCGCGCTCGACGTAGAACTGTTTGGTCGCCTTCACACTCTCGACCCCGAGCAGCAGAACGAAATCGTCGATCTCGCGGGTGGCCGGGCCGGTGTCCTTCTTCGCCGAGGTGGCGATCTTCCAGACCGCGCCGTCGGGGGCCTGCACGACGCCGCCGTACCCCCAGAAACTCTTCTTGGCCGGCTTGACCGTCGTGGCGCCCGCCGCGACCGCGGAGCTGATGAGGCTGTCGACGGTGCTCGGCTGGGACACCACGAGGGAGAGGATGTATCCGCGGAAGCCGGTGGTCTCCGCGTCCGACTTGCGGACCCGCAGCCGGTCGCCGAGTCCGAACGCGGCCTCGTAGAAGGCCGCGGCGGCAGCCGGGTCCGGGGTCTCCAGGATGACCGATGCGATGGTGCTCTGAGCAGTGGTGATGTTCATGTCGAAGACGTTATCGGCGATCGCACGACCGGCGCTTCTCGATTCCTGATCACTCTGGGAGCGTCTGCACCACATCGTGTCCCGGCTCCGTGGCGGGCGTGATCGAGCGCCTCGGACGCCGGTCGGCCGGTCGCCGGCGGCCGTCCGTGATCGCCCATACCGCGAAGCCGCCGACCGCGAAGGCGGCGCCGGCAATGCTGGACCCGGTCCAGCCGGCGGCCGAATACGCGGCGGTCGTGGCGGCCGCGCCGAACGCCGAACCGACGGAGGCCGCGAGAGGCAACGCCAGGCCGCTCCACAGCGTGCCGAAGGAGGCGAACAGGAAGAACGCGTTCAGTCCGCGCGAGAACAGACGCCGGTCACCGAACAGGGACCGCGAGCCGCGCAGCACCTGCCGATAGCCGGGGCGGCCCGCGCGGGCCTCGGCCGGCAGAAGCATCAGGACCAGGCCCGCCGACGCGACGAGGAGGACTGCCGTCACGGCGTACACGCTGCGCCGGCCCCAGACGGTGGCCGGCAGGCCCGCGACGATGCGTGCGACGCCGAGGATGCCGACGACGAGCGGGCGGGTGGACGCGGAATCGACCTCCGTGCGCAAGGCCGGATGAGGCGGGACCCGCGCCGTCGTCCCCAGTGTCGAGCCCGGATTCTCATGCCCATCGGGTCGTCCATGGTCGGTGGGCAATTTCTGATGATATCATCATTTACTCTTGACAGCGCGGCCGATCGTATCTGATGATTTGATCAATACCTGCCGGTGGCGTTGACGGCCTTTCTCGGAAGGACACCGCGGAACGCTTCTCGGACAGGATCTTTCGCAACCGTCGAGAGCGAAGTCGCCCGCGCTCGACCCGCGACCGATCAGAGCCGATTCGGAAAGTGAGAATCCATGAACGCCGCTCGCCTCATCTCCGCGATGAGCCGTCGTCGCGCACTGGGTACGGCCGTCGCCGGTACTCTCGGCGTGGCCGCGGCCGCGGCGGCGGTGTTGCCCGCCGCGCAGGCGGCACCGGTGCGCGACCAGCGGCCCGCGCCCTCCGGCACCTACCGCATCGATCTGCACGCGCATTTCCTGCCCCCGGACTACCGTGCCGCCCTGATCGAACACGGCCACCTCACCATCGGCGGTTA
The DNA here is from genome assembly GCF_001665695.1 of Nocardia sp. 852002-51101_SCH5132738. Taxonomy (NCBI): domain Bacteria; kingdom Bacillati; phylum Actinomycetota; class Actinomycetes; order Mycobacteriales; family Nocardiaceae; genus Nocardia; species Nocardia sp. 852002-51101_SCH5132738. Next base: position 290,234 of record NZ_LZML01000183.1, read on the forward strand.
CCCGACACCGGAGTGGTCGCCGGATCAGGCGCTGGCCTTCATGGACTACTACGGCATTCAGGCACAAGCACTTTCGGTGTCCGACCCGGGTGTGTCCTTCCTGAGCGGGAAGGAGGCCAACGACATGGCGCGCTACTGCAACACCTATGCCGCCGGCCTGTTCCGATCGAATCCGACGCGGTTCGGCGCCTTCGCGGTCCTGCCGATGCCCGATATCCCCGCCTCGATCGCGGAGGCGATCTACGCCCTCGACGAACTGTATCTCGACGGGGTGATCCTGCTGTCCGCCTACAACGGCGTGTACCTGGGGGATCCGCGATTCGAGCCGTTGATGGCCGCGCTGAACCAGCGCAACGCCTACGTTTTCGTCCACCCCGCGGCGATTCCCGACGGCGCCAAACCCACACTGCCGCTACCGGATTTCCTGGAAGAGTTCACCTTCGACACCACCCGCGCGGCGACCATGATGATGGTCACCGGTGTCACCCAGCGATATCCGAACATTCGCTTCCAGTTGGCCCACGCGGGCGGCACGGTGCCGTTCTTGTCGCACCGGATCAGCGTGGCCTCTCAGACCGTGCTGGGGCAGTTGTGGCCGCAGGACCTACCGAAACCCTCCGTGCTCGACATCCAGCGACAGATCTCGACCTTCTACGTCGACACCGCGCTGAGCGGCTCGGCCGCCGCGATGGCGAGTGCCACCGCGGTGATGGGCCGTGAGCACATCGTCTTCGGTTCGGATTGGCCGTTCAGCGCGTTGACTCTGCCACAGTCGGGCAGCCACGATCCGGCGCCCGGTCTCGGCGACATTTTCGACGCCGACCAGCGGATGGAGGTCGAGCACCACAACCCGCTGCGGCAGTTGCCCCGCCTGGCCCGAGCCGTGAGCGGGTAATCGTCCGATTGAGCGCCGCTGCGCTGGGTAGGTCGTTGCATGTCAGGAAATTGCGACGGAAGGGGACTCCGTGTCCGACCACAACAGTGGCCCGCGTGAAGGAATCAAGGGCGTCGTCGAGGATGTGAAGGGGAAGGCCAAGGAGGCGGCGGGCATCGTCACCGGCAACAACGACCTCGAGTCGGAGGGCCGGGCCCAGCAGGACAAGGCCGAATCGCAGCGCGAGGCGGCCGAGAAGGAAGCTCAGGCCGAGAAGGCCCGGGCCGAGGCCAACGTCGACGAGGCGCGTCAGCGGTCTCACCAGCAGGGCAGCTAGCTTCCCGACCGTTCACCCGTTCCGTGCCGGAGGAGGTTCCCGTGGTTTCACACGACGTCATCGCCCAGCTTCGCCAGGACATCACCACTGCGTCCGATGCCGGAGACGAGGCGGAAGTGCAACGGCTGCAACGCGAACTCGACACCGCGCTGCAGGCGTACCGCGAGAGCGGCGACGACGGCACGGAACGGGGAGCGGAATGAGGGAGGACACCGTGGCCGCCCGGGAGGCGGGGCGATGACCGAAGGTGCCGCCGAGCGGATCGCCGAGCTGGCCGCGGCGGCCGGTTCGACGATCGCGGTGGCGGAATCGCTCACCTCGGGCAAGATCGCCTCCGCCCTCGGCGCGGCACCGGATGCGGGACAGTGGTTCCGCGGCGGGGTCGTCGCCTACAGCCCGGAGGTCAAACGCACCGTCCTGGATATGCCCGATGTCCCCGTGGTGTCGCGGCCGGCGGCCGAAGCGTTGGCGGCCAACGTGCGCAAGCTGCTCGGCGCGAGCTATTCGGTGGCGGTTACCGGTGTCGGTGGGCCCGAACCGAGTGACGGCGAACCGCCCGGCACGGTCTGGTTCGCCACCGCCTCCGAGACCGCCGTCACCGCCTGCCGGGCCGAATTCGACGGTGAGCCGGAAGAGGTGCTCGAGCAGACGGTGCGGTTCGCGCTGAGCTGTCTGCTGGACCGTTTGACCGCCGATCGGTGAACGGTTCGCGGACGAGCGCATTGTCCGCAATATTCGCAACTTCGCCGGATCGATAACGCATAACTAGGCAGTTGCAACGTATTTCGACGGGTACCCGTCCTGAGTAGCGTCCGAATCATGCGATTCACCGACGTTCTCGGGAGGTCCCGACTGTGAAGAATCACCTCGTTCACACGCACCGCTCCGCCGAGGTGTTCCCGCGGGCCGAACACCTGGCGTGGCGCATCGCCGAGATCGCCACGGATCCGGTCGCGGTGGCGCCGGAGACCGAAGAGATGATCGTCAACCGGATCATCGACAACGCCGCCGTCGCCGCCGCATCGATCACCCGGCGTGCGGTGGCCGACGCCCGCGCGCAGGCACTGGCGCACCCGTATCGGCCCGGTGCCCCGGTATTCGGCGTTCCCGGCACGTATTCCCCGGAGTGGGCCGCGTGGGCCAACGGCGTCGCGGTGCGCGAACTCGACTTCCACGACACCTTTCTCGCCGCCGAATATTCTCATCCGGGCGACAACATTCCGCCGATTCTGGCCGCCGCCCACCATGCCGGACGCAGCGGCCGTGATCTGATCCGCGGCCTGGCCACCGGCTACGAGATCCAGATCGATCTGGCGCGGGCGATGTGCCTGCACGAACACAAGATCGACCACGTCGCGCATCTGGGCCCTTCGGCCGCCGCCGGAATCGGTACGGCGCTCGGCCTCGATACCGAGACGATCTATCAGGCCATCGGTCAGGCGCTGCACACCACCACCGCGACCCGGCAGTCCCGCAAGGGTGAGATCTCCAGCTGGAAGGCCTACGCGCCGGCCTTCGCGGGCAAGATGGCGATCGAAGCCGTCGACCGGGCGATGCGCGGCGAGGGTGCGCCCGCGCCCATCTGGGAGGGCGAGGACGGGGTGATCGCCCGGTTGCTGGCCGGGCCCGACGCCGAGTATTCGGTACCGCTGCCGGGTCCGGGCGAGCCCAAACGAGCGATCCTCGACTCCTACACCAAGGAGCATTCGGCCGAATATCAGAGCCAGGCGCCGATCGATCTGGCCCGGCGGATGCGCGACCGCATCGGGGACCTCGGCCGGGTGGCCTCGATCGTGCTGCACACCAGCCACCACACCCACGTGGTGATCGGCACCGGTTCCCACGATCCGCAGAAATTCGATCCCGAGGCGTCGCGGGAGACCCTCGACCACTCGGTCATGTACATCTTCGCGGTCGCCCTCCAGGACGGGACCTGGCATCACGAGCGTTCCTACACGCCCGACCGTGCCCGCCGGCCCGACACGATCGAGCTGTGGCGCAAGATCTCCACCGCCGAGGACCCGGAATGGACCCGCCGCTACCACTCCACCGATCCCGCCGAGAAGGCCTTCGGCGCCCGCGCCGAGGTTACGCTGACCAGCGGTGAGGTGATCGTCGACGAACTCGCGGTCGCCGACGCCCACCCGCTCGGCGCGCGGCCGTTCGCCCGCGAGCAGTACATCGCCAAATTCCGCACGCTCGCCGAGGGCATCGTCGACGCGGCCGAACAGGATCGATTCCTCGACGTCGCGCAGCGGGCGGGCTCGCTGTCGGCGGACGAACTGCCGCAACTGACGTTCACGGTGTCCGACGAGGTGCTCGCCCGCGCCCCGAAACTGTCGAAGGGATTGTTCCGATGACCGGACTGCTCGCCGCCGCCACCTCCGCCGCCGACAAACGCGTCGCCTTCCGCGCCGGACTCGCGTCGGGGTCGATCCAGCGATTCCCCGGCGCCTTCAATCCCTTGGTGGCCAAGCTGATTCAGGACATCGGGTTCGAAGGTGTCTATGTCTCGGGGGCGGTGGTGTCGGCGGAACTGGGGCTGCCCGATATCGGGCTGACCACACTGACCGAGGTCGCGAGCCGCGGCGCTCAGGTGGCCCGGGTGACCGATCTGCCGGTGCTCGTCGACGCCGATACCGGCTTCGGGGAACCGATGAACGCCGCCCGCACGGTGGCGCTGCTCGAGGAGGCCGGCCTCGCGGGCTGTCACCTGGAAGACCAGGTGAATCCCAAGCGTTGTGGCCACCTCGACGGCAAGGCGGTAGTGCCCACCGACGAGATGGTGCGCCGCGTGCGTGCGGCGGTCTCGGCGCGGCGTGATCCGAATTTCGTCATCTGCGCGCGTACCGACGCCGCCGGGATCGAGGGCATCGACGCGGCGATCGAACGGGCCCGCGCCGACGCCGACGCCGGGGCCGACCTGATTTTCACCGAGGCATTGAGCGGCGCGGCCGACTTCGAGAAATTCCGGGCCGCGGTCTCGATTCCGCTGCTGGCCAATATGACCGAGTTCGGAAAATCCGAACTGTTGCCGGCGCGGACCCTGGAATCGATCGGCTACAACGCGGTGATCTATCCGGTCTCCACTTTGCGCCTGGCGATGTGGGCGGCCGAGACCGGATTGCGCGAAATCCACGAGACCGGCACCCAGGCGGGACTGCTGGATCGGATGCAACATCGCAGCCGCCTCTACGAACTGCTGCGATACGAGCGCTACAACGAATTCGATTCCGACATATTCACTTTCACTCTCGGAAGGAACCAGTGATGACGAAGTCCGCGACTCCGGCGATCAACAAGGGCCTGGCGGGCGTCGTCGTCGACACCACCGCGATTTCCAAGGTGGTGCCGGAAACGAATTCGCTGACCTACCGCGGATATGCCGTCCAGGATCTGGCGGCGCACTGCACTTTCGAACAGGTCGCCTATCTGCTGTGGTACGGCGAACTGCCGAACGACGCTCAGCTGGAACGGTTCTGCCAGCAGGAACGCGCGGCGCGACGGGCCGATCGGTCGCTGCTGTCGCTGGTGACGAAACTGCCCGACACCTGCCATCCGATGGATGTGGTGCGCACCGCGATCAGCTACCTCGGCGCCGAGGATCCGCTCGAGGACGACAATTCGCCGAAAGCCAACCGCGCCAAAGCGTTACGCATGCTGGCGGTGCTGCCGACCATCGTGGCCGCCGACCATCGCCGTCGGCACGGACTCGATCCGATCACGCCGCATTCGCATCTGGGATACGCGCAGAATTTCCTGAACATGTGTTTCGGGACCGTGCCGGCGCCGGAGCTGGTGAAAGCGTTCGAAGTCTCGCTGATTCTCTACGCGGAGCACAGTTTCAACGCCTCGACGTTCGCCGCGCGCGTGGTGACCTCGACGCAGTCGGATATCTACAGCGCGGTCACCGCCGCCATCGGCGCGTTGAAGGGGCCGCTGCACGGCGGGGCGAACGAGGCCGTCATGCGCGACATGCTCGAGATCGGCGAGCCCGAGCGAGCCGAAGCATGGTTGCGGAAGAAGCTGGCGGACAAGGACAAGGTGATGGGATTCGGCCACCGGGTCTACAAGCACGGCGATTCCCGGGTGCCGACGATGAAGCGGGCATTGCTCGATATCGCCGCTGCCACCGACGGCGGCCGGTGGGTGCGCATATACGAGATACTCGAACGCACGATGGCCGAGGCCACCGGGATCGCGCCGAATCTCGACTTTCCCACCGGCCCGGCGTATTACCTGCTCGGATTCGACATCGAGACCTTCACGCCGATCTTCGTGATGAGCCGGATCACCGGCTGGGCCGCGCACATCATCGAACAGGGCGCCTCGAATGCGTTGATCCGCCCACTCGGCGAATACGTCGGGGTTGGGCAGCGCTCCGTTCTGACCTGATCGGCGTCCGGACGACTCAACCGTGCCGGATCCGCGGGGAGGCGAGGGCGGTGGGCGGCACGTAGTCGCCGACCGCGTCGCGGTGCCACCACACATGGTCGCGGCGCAGCTCTTCCCGGGTGCTGAATCGGTAGAGGTACTGGCGCACTCGCACATGGGCCGGCGGGAGGTCCGGGAAAGGGTTGTGCCGCAACAGGTGCAGGGTGGCCGGGTCGTTGATCAGCAGCCGCCGCAGGAACGGGCCCAGCCAGGAGCGGGCGTAGATCGGCGAGATGGCGGCGAACCACATCAGCCAGTCCAGGCGCAGATGGTAGGGCGCCCATTGGCGGGGCAGCCGATGCGGATCGCCGGGCTTACCCTTGAAATCGTATTCCTCCCAACGGGTTTGCTCGGTGATGTGCCGGTCGTGGGTGCCCTCGACCACCAGTTCCCATCGCCGGCGCTCGATCCGCCCGAACGCGCCGTAGGTGTTGACCAGGTGGTACCGATTGAAGCTGGCGTTCATTCGCTGGTGCCCGGACAACAGATTGCGCGTCGGCCAATAGCTGAGAACGGCCACCGCGGCCGTGAAGGCGCAGACCACCGCGACGAACCATATCGGCGGATCCGCGAAGGCGGGCTGATCGGGTAGCGGCAGAACGGTCGCCGCCGAGCGGGCGTCGATCGCGGTACAGGCCAGCAGGATCGTCAACCAGTTGAGCCAGGCGAAATTGCCCGAGGCGACCAGCCACAGCTGGGTGATCACGACGACGGCCGCGGCGACACTCGCGATCGGCTGCGGGGTGAACAGCGCGAACGGCACGACCAGCTGGGCGATGTGGTTCGCGGCCACCTCCACGCGGTGCAGCGGTTTGGGCAGGTGGTGGAACAGCCAGCTCAGCGGGCCGGGCATGGGCTGGGTTTCGTGGTGGTAGTACAGGCAGGTCAGATCGCGCCAGCAGGGGTCGCCGCGCAGTTTGATCAACCCCGCGCCGAACTCCACCCGGAACAGCAGCCAGCGCGCCAGCCACAGCACGAGAATGGGTGGCGCGGTGTGACCGTTGCCGAGAAAGACCGCCAGAAATCCCGTCTCCAGCAGCAGCGATTCCCAGCCGAACGAATACCAGGCCTGGCCCACATTGACGATCGACAGATACAGGACCCACGCCGCCAGCCACAGCAGCATCGCCGCCCACAGCGGCACCTGATCGCCCGCCCCCGCCGCCAGTGCCACCGCCAGCGCCGCACCGGCCCAGGAGACACCGGCGAAGAACCGGTCCGAATAGTGCAGATGGAAGATGCTCGGCGAGCCCCGGAACGACGACCGGGCCAGGAAGGCGGGCACCGGCAGCATGCCCCCGGCGCCGATGAGCGCCCGGAACTGCCGCGCGGCGCCCACGAACGCGATCACATAGACGACCGCGAGGCCGCGTTGGAACACCTCGCGCGCGAACCAGTACTCGGGCGCCGTGAACCACTGCATGCTCGGGGCATACCCGCTGCGGCCCGTCGCGATGCCGGTTCAGTCCTTGAAGTAGACCAGCTGATGCGTGGTGGCCAGCGGCCTGCCGCCGGCGCCCCACAGTTGTGCGGACTGATCGAAATAGCCGCCGCCGAAATGCTGTCCCCGCGCGGTGGCGAGCACCGGACGGTCGCCGTGGGCGGCGAGAGCGGCCGCATCGGCGTGGAAGTAGACGGTGAGCGAGACGGTACTGGCGGCGACCATCCGGCCCTGTCGCACCATCACCCGCGGGATGAAGACGTCGGCCAGGGCCGTCACCGCGGGAAAGTCCACCGGACGAGCCGGGAGGTCTCGCACCCAGAGCGTGGTCGTGGAGGTCGGCTGTTCCCGCGGATCCGACGCGATCGGCCCGCCGCCTTCGACGAATCGCATCTCGTAGTTGCGCATCCACACCGGAAACTCCGGCGGTGGCGCCACGGCCACCGATTCGGCGGGCGGCGCGGCGGGCGGTTCGATCTCGGTATCGGACCAGGTGGGCCGCCGGGCGCCGCAGACGACGGTCGCGGTGGTGGTCACCGCGTCGTCCTGGGTCAGCGTCAGCAGCCAGTGCTGGGTGCTGCGGTTGGTCCGGACCGGCGTGCTCTCGATCGTGAACGGGCCGTCGGCGATGGCGCCCGCGTAATTGACGGTGATCGACACCGGTTCGGCCGCGCACCGCGGATCGTCGAGGACCGCGCGCAAGGCGGTGGCCGCGGTGACTCCGCCGAAGGGGCCCACCATATTCGAGTACTCCGCCGTGGTGCGGCCCAGATAGCGGCCCGCACCGGCGGGCGCGGGCGCGGTGGCGAGATCGAACGGGTGGGTGCCGATATCGGTCGGATTCACGAGCGGGTACTCCTTGTCTCATGCGTGCGGCCTCGGCGGCCTCGGCCCACCGACTATAACGATCGTCATAGGCGCGGTGCCCGTCCGGGTCCGAGCGGAGCCGGGACGAGTCTGGTTCGATGGACGATGTGACCCTGTTCGTCGGGACTTCCGGCTGGCAGTACCGCGACTGGCGCGGAGTGCTCTACCCGCCGGGCGTGCCGCAGCGGCTGTGGCTGGAACGGTATGCGGCCGCCTTCGCGACCGTCGAGAGCAACAACGCCTTCTACCGGTTGCCCAGTCGTGAGGTCTTCGCGGCCTGGCGGGAACGCACACCCGAGGATTTCGTCGTGGCCGTGAAGGCCAGCCGCTTCCTCACCCACGTCAAGCGCCTCCGCGAGCCGGCCGAGCCGGTGCAGCGGCTCCTCGATCACGCCGCGGGACTGGGCGACCGGCTGGGGCCGATCCTGGTGCAACTGCCGCCGACCCTGCGGGCGGACGCGGGCCTGCTCGACGACTGTCTGCGACAGTTCCCCGCGACCGTGCGCGTGGCCGTCGAACCGCGCCACGAGTCGTGGTGGACACCGCGCATCCGCACCGTACTGGAGGAACGCGGCGCGGCACTGTGCTGGGCGGATGCGCGCTCGCGCCCGGTGACGCCGCTGTGGCGCACCACCGACTGGTCGTATCTGCGTCTGCACTCCGGATTGGCGCGGCCGCAACCCCGGTACGGCCGGCGCGCCCTGACCGCATGGGCGCATCGGCTGGCGGACACCTTCGGTCCCGCCGACGGTTACGTGTACTTCAACAACGATCCGGGCGGCGCGGCCGTCCACGACGCCGTGGTGTTCGCCGGGCTGGCGCGGGCTGCGGGACTGACCGTGACTCGCACCGACGTGCCTTCCTGACCGGTCACCGATTCACCCGAGGTGGTCGAGGACGGCCCGCGAGAGCGCTATCGCGTTCTGTCCCAGGGTATTTCGCGCCGTGCCGGCGGAGAGTCGCCGGACGACGGCGAGCAGTGCCGGGCCCTCGTCGAGCAGCGGGCGCACCAGCCCCACTTCGACGCAGCGGCGCAGGGCCGGCGCGAGAACCGCCTCCGCCTCCTCCGACCGGCCCACCGTCTCGAGACAATTCGCGGACAACAGTGTGGCGCACAGGGCGGCGCGCGGGCGCGCGGCGGCGTCGATCGACTGTCGCAGGGCATCGGCGCGGTGCGGCGCCCGTTCGGGATCGACCCGCAGCAGCCACCGGACGGCCGCTTCCTCGGTGAGTTCACGAATCGTCGTGGCCACGCCGTCCTCCGCTGCGCGGGCGCCGGCCGGCTCGCCGGGCACGATTTCACCGATCCCCAGCCGAATCCGCTCGAGTTCGATCCGTGCCGACAGTCGCGGGAGGGCGTGTGCGGTGGCGACCTCGGCGCCGGAGGCGAGCAGTCGCTCCGCGGCCGCGCGATCCCCGCGCAGCGCCTCGATCCGCGCACCGGTGCCGTAGACCCCGGTCAGGAAATCGACTGTGCCGCCCTCGAATCCGAATTCCACCGCGACGTCGAGCAGCTGGTGCGCCTCCGCGATCTCGCCGCGGTCGTAGAGGAAATCGCCGAGTGCGGCCGAGGCCAGGCGGGCGGTGAAGGAACTCTCCCCGGTCGTGGTGCGCGCCAGATGCAGCGCCGTGCGGAAATGCTCCTCGGCCGCCTCCTCGGCGAGTTGCTCACGCGCCGCCATCCCCGCGAAGCAGTGGCTGTACATGATGCTCAGCGCTCCGGTGATGTCGCGGAAATAGATCCGGCCCCACCGGTGCCATTCGTGGACACGGTCGAAGTCGAATCGGTGCAGCGCGGCGAAGGCGCCCAGGTTGGCCGCCGCAGCCAATACGAACGGCGGCAGCGAATCGGCGCGGGCGCGACTCTGCTCGACGGTGTCCTCGAGGCCGTCGAGGTGATCGGCGAGCGCCGCCTCCACTCCGCACAGAATCGACGCCTCGACCGCCAGATCGGATTTCCGATGTCCCGGACGCTGTTTCGCCGAATCGGCGGCCAGCGCCAACTGCAGTGCGGTGTGCATGCGGCTCGGCCGGCGCAACAACACCGCCGCCCAGGCCAGCGCGATCTGCAGGGTCGGGTCGGCCGCCGCGTCGGTGACGGGCAGTTTCGCCGCCAGTGCCGCCAGGGTGGCCAGATGCGAATGCTGCACGAGTTCGCGAGCGTGGGCGGAGACCAGCGCCACCGCCCGCTCGGGTTCCCCGGCTGCCATCGCATGGTCGATCGCCTCGCTGAGCATGTCGTTGGCGGCGAACCATTCGGCGGCGCGACGGTGCAGCCGCGGCACGCGTTCGGGATGGTCGCGCTCCAGCCGCTGCCGCAGGAAATCGGAGAACAACGTGTGATAGCGGAACCATTCGCCGTCGTCGTCGAGGCGGCGCAGGAATAGGTCCCGCCGCTCGATGTCCTCGAGCAGCGCCCGTCCCTGCGGCCGTCCGGTCAGCGCCGCGGCGAGCGGTCCGCAGATCTTCTCGGTGACAGCGGTTTCCAGCAGTGCGGTCAGCAATCCGGGCTCGAGTGCGTCGAGCACGTTGTCGGTCAGATATTCGCTGATCGCCTGGTGCCGTCCAGACATGGTGGCGATCGCGGAACCGGGGTCCGCGCGGCCGCGCAGCGAGATCGACGCCAGTTGCAGCCCGGCGACCCAGCCGTCGGTGCCGGTCCGCAGCCGGTCGATATCGGCGTCGTCCAGTGCGAGCCCGCCCACCCGGGTCAGGAAGTCCGCCGTCTCGGACTCGTCGAAACGCAGGGCGGCGGAGTCGATTTCGATCAGCTCGTCGCGCACCCGGATGGCCGAGAGCGGTAGTCCGATCATCTCGCGGCTGGTGATCAGCAGTTGCAGATGGTGGCAGGCGTTGTCGAGCAGGAAACGCAGCGCGGCGGTGGTATCGGCATCGGTGACGCGATGCCAGTCCTCGATGATCATCACGAGCCGCTCGCCGTCGGCGTGGATGCGGTTGATCAGCGTGGTCAGCACGTAGCGCATCACATCGTTGCCGTGTTCCTCGACCACGCGCAGCAGTTCGGTGGTCAGGGCGGGTCGCGCCCGGCCGACGGCTTCGATCAGATGCAGCAGGAACCAGACCGCGTTGTTGTCGTCGTCGTCGATGTTGAGCCAGCATGCGGCGACCCCGCGATTCACCATCCGCTGCGCCCACTGCGCGGCGAGCGTGCTCTTGCCGAAACCGGCAGGCGCGTGCACGACGATCAGGCGCGGCCAGCGCTCGGGATCCATCGAGTCCAGCAGGCGGGGACGGCGCACCAGCGGGCGCGGGGAGAGCGCGGGATGGAATTTGGTTTCGGCGGTCGGTGGTGTCGTCACCAGGTCGGCCGGGGGAAGCAGGCCGAGTCGGGTCGGTTCTCCGACGCGATCGGCGGGCGCGGGTTCGGCCGCCGGAATCTCCGGTGTCGGGATCGCCATCTCGTCCACGCGCAGTCCGCGGTGACGTTGCAGCTGCTGCGCTCGCTCACCGAATTCCATCGCGGAGACCGGGCGCCCGCCCGGATCGGTGGCCATACTCTCCTCGATGAGTTCGCAGATGTCGTCGGGGATGCCGCCGGGGCGCAGGTCGGGAATCGGTTCCTCGGTGATGCGCAGGAACTGGGCGACCAGTCGTTCACCGGAGCGGCGCTGGTAGGCGGCGTGGCCGGTGAGCATGCAGAACAGCGTGGCGCCCAGACTGTAGATGTCGGAGGCGACCGACGGGGTGCCGTCGCGCAGGACCTCGGGAGCGGTGAACGCCGGTGACGCCGTGACCACTCCGGTGGTGGTGCGGAAGCCGCCCTCCACCCGGGCGATGCCGAAATCGGTCAACTGTGGTTCGCCGTAGTCGGTGAGAAGAACGTTGCCCGGCTTGATGTCTCGATGCAGGATCCCCGCCCGGTGCACGGTCTCCAGCGCACCGGACAGCTTCACCGAAATGCGCAGCGCGGTCGTGATATCCAGCGGCCCGCCGTGCTGGATCCGCTGTTCCAGCGAGCCCCTCGGGTGATACGGCATCACCAGATAGGGCCGTCCGTCGCCGGTCGTGCCGACCTGCAGGATCGCGACGATATTGGGATGTTCCGGCAGCCCGCCCATGGCCCGCTGCTCGCGGAGGAATCGTTCGACACTCTCGTCGCCGAAATCGGCTGCGGCGCTGAGCACCTTCACCGCGACGATGCGGCCCAGTGCGAGTTCGCGGCAGCGATACACCACGCCGAATCCGCCCCGTCCGATGATGTGGGCATCGGCGAACCCGGCCGCTCGCAGACCGTCGTCGATCACCAGGGAGCGGTCGCGCTGGGTCGCCATGGAATCCTTGTCGGCCATCGGAACCGTTTCCGTCTGTACTGCTTGTCGCGGAGCCCGTCGCGCTGGCATGTCAAGTATAGGCTCGGCCTGCGCGGATGCCGGTGGCCGAGACCGCTCGCCCGCCCGTTCGGCAGGCGCCGTTCGGGCCGTGCGGCGCGCGCGTCGAAGGAGCAGGCGGCGCAACGGGATTCGCGCGCGGTGCCGGGCGGGGCCCGGTGACGGGGATGGTCACCGCCCGGGGCTGCTGGCATGCTGTCCGATATGGCCGACATCCGCTGGGAAATCTCCGACTCCATCGCCACGATCACGCTCGATCGCCCGCAACAGCTCAACGCCTTCACCACCGCGATGGGCGAGGAACTGATCGCCGCCTTCGACGACTTCGACCGCGACGACCGGGTGCGCGCGATCATCGTGACCGGGGCGGGACGCGCGTTCTGCGCGGGTGCGGATCTGTCGGCCGGAGCCGAAACCTTCGCCGCCGAGGCGACCGACACCTTCCGTGACGGCGGTGGTGAGGTGGCGCTGCGGATGTTCGAATCGCAGAAGCCGATCATCGCCGCGGTCAACGGACCCGCCGTCGGCGTGGGCATCACGATGACCCTGGCCGCGGACTTCCGGCTCGCCGCCGACACCGCGCGGATCGGATTCGTCTTCAATCGGCGCGGCATCGTGCCGGAATCCTGTTCGAGCTGGTTCCTGCCCCGCCTGGTGCCCATGCAGACCGCGTTGGACTGGGTGTACTCCGGCCGGCTGGTCGAGGCCGACGAGGCCTTGGACGCGGGTCTGTTCTACGCCTTGCATCCGGTTGCCGATCTGCTGGACCAGGCCCGGGCACTGGCGCGACGGCTCACCGAGCATTCGGCGCCGGTGTCGGTGGCGCTGTCGCGGCAGATGCTGTGGCGCGGCCTCGGCGCCGAACATCCGATGATCTCGCATCGCGTCGAATCGCGCGGTATCAACCAGCGCGGTGCCAGTGCCGATGCCCGCGAGGGCGTCTCGGCGTTCCTCGAGAAGCGGCCCGCGCAGTTCCCCGACAGCGTCGAGCGTGATCTGCCCGATGTGTTCGCCGGTGAGCTCGCGACCCCGCCCTTCCGGCCCGCCTGATCCGTCCGACGAGCCTGGAGGAGTGCATGATTCGCTGGAGCTGGATGTACATCGACCGGCCCGCCGCACGTTTCGACGAGGCGTTCGCCTTCTGGTCGGCGGTCACCGGCACCCGGTTGTCGGCTCGCCAGGGTGAACACGCCGAGTTCGCGACCCTCGACCCGGCGACCGGCGACGCCTACCAGGCGGCGCAGGCGGTCGGCGCGGACGGGGGCGCCCATCTCGACATCGATGTCGTCGATCTCGACCGGGCCCGCCGCGCGGCGCGCGATCTCGGCGCGACCCTGGTCGCCGATCACGACACCTGGTCGCTCGTGCGTTCACCGCACGGCCTGCCGTTCTGCCTGACCACCGGTGACGGGCGGCATATCCCGGCGCCGGTGGCCGGGCCGGACGGCACCCTCAGCCGCGTCGATCAGCTCTGTTTCGACATTCCGCCGTCGGGCTACGACGGCGAGGCCGCCTTCTGGTCCGCGCTCACCGGCTGGCCCGTGCGGCGCACCGGCCGGTCCGAGTTCGCCCGGCTGCTCGTGCCGGCGCGATTGCCGATCCGAATCCTGCTGCAGCGCTTGGACGCCGACCGGGAGCCGGGCGCCCATATCGATATCGCCTGCGCCGATGCCGAGGCGGTGGCGGCCTGGCACGAATCCCTCGGCGCCCGGCGTGTGCGGCGCGGTGCGCAGTGGCTGGTGATGAACGACCCGGTGGGCGGGGTGTACTGCCTCACCGAACGAGACCCGTTGACCGGCAAGGTGTTCCGGCGCGGGCGCGGCTGAACGGATTGCTGCAGGACGTTCCCGCGCAGCGCTCGCCGACGTCGGGGCATCGCGGTCACCGCGCTCCGCGGGCGCGCCGGGTTTAGGGGCGGGCGGCGAAACGGCGGCGAGCCGGCGGGGATCGGCGCATCCTGGAAGGGACATCGCACCAACGACCGCGCCCGAATCCGGCGATCCCGCCAGGACCGGCGCAGAGGAGGGCAGATGACCGATCAGGAGATCCGCGGGGACGGCCCCCGCAACGTCGCGCAGAAATTGATCGGCTCCCACCTGGTGTCGGGGCGAATGCGTCCGGGGGAGGAGATCGCGCTGCGTATCGACCAGACCCTCACCCAGGACGCCACCGGCACCCTGGTGATGCAGGAACTCGAGGCACTCGGCCTCGACCGGGTGCGCACCGAGCTCAGCGCCCAGTACGTCGACCACAATCTGTTGCAGACCGACGACAAGAACGCCCAGGATCACGAATTTCTGCTGTCGGCCTGCCGTCGCTACGGGCTGTGGTTCTCGAAGCCGGGCAACGGGGTTTCGCATCCCACCCATATGCAGCGTTTCGGCAGACCCGGCGCGACGATGGTCGGCTCGGATTCCCATACGCCGGCCGGCGGATCGCTGGGCATGCTCGCGATCGGCGTCGGCGGTCTCGAGGTCGCGCTCGCGATGGCCGGTGAGCCGCTCTACATCACCATGCCGCAGATCTGGGGCGTCGAGCTGACCGGTGAGCTGCCGCCCTGGTGTTCGGCCAAGGACGTGATCCTGGAAATGTTGCGCCGCCACGGTGTCAAGGGCGGGCTGAACCGGATCGTGGAATATCACGGCCCCGGTCTGGCGACCCTCACGGCGATGGACCGGCACGTGATCGCGAATATGGGCGCCGAACTCGGCGCCACCACCACGGTCTTTCCCGCCGACGACGCGGTGCGCGACTTCCTGCGCGCCGAGGACCGCGCCGGCGACTTCGCCGAACTGCGGGCCGACGAGGGCGCGACCTACGACGTCGACGAGCACATCGACCTGTCCACGATCGAGCCGCTGATCGCCAGGCCGTCCTCCCCCGGGGATGTGGTGCCGGTGCGCGAGGTCGCCGGCGAGCCGGTGGCACAGGTGGTGATCGGATCCTCGGCCAACCCCGGGCTGCGTGACTTCGCGATGGCCGCCGCCATCGTCTCCGGCCGCCAGACCCACAGCGACGTCAGCTTCGACGTCAACCCGTCCTCGCGCGAGATCTTTGAGGACCTGACCAAGATGGGCGCCACCTTCGAACTGATCCGCGCCGGTGCGCGCATCCATCAGTCCGGATGTATGGGGTGCATCGGTATGGGGCAGGCGCCGGCCGTGGGCCGCAATTCGTTGCGCACCATGCCGCGTAACTTCCCGGGGCGCTCGGGCACCGACGAGGACGCGGTGTGGTTGTGTTCCCCGGAGACCGCCGCCGCATCGGCGCTGACCGGGACGATCACCGATCCGCGCGATCTGGCCGACGACCTGGGCCTCGACTATCCGGTGCTGAATCTGCCCGCACAGGCGTCGGTCAACACCGCGATGCTCGTGCCGCCGCTGCCGGTGGCGCAGGCGCGCACGGTGGAATTGGTGAAGGGCCCCAACATCTCCGCGCTGCCGGATTTCGATCCGCTGCCCGACGTGATCGAGGCGCCGGTCCTGCTGGTGGTCGGCGACAACATCTCCACCGACGACATCTCCCCGGCCGGAGCGCGGGCGCTGCCGTTCCGCTCGAATATTCCGAAACTCGCCGAATTCGCTTTCACCCGCATCGATCCGGACTATCCGCGGCATGCGGCCGATATCTCCGCCACCACCGGGCATGTCATCGTGGGCGGAGACAACTACGGACAGGGCTCGTCCCGGGAACACGCCGCGATCGCGCCGAGGTATCTCGGGTTGCGGGCGGTGATCGCGAAATCGTATGCGCGCATCCACTGGCAGAATCTGGCCAATTTCGGCATCGTCGCGCTCGAATTCGCCGATCCCGCCGATTACAGCCGCATCGGAGTGGGCGACGTGCTGCGCATCGAGGGGCTGCGTTCGGCACTCACCGCCGGTTCCGCGATCACCGCCCACGATGTCACCGCGAATGTGGATATCCCGCTGCGGCACCGGCTTTCGGACCGGCAGGTGGAAACGGTCCTGGCCGGCGGTATCATTCCACGGCTGGCGGCCGCACAGGCGGCGCGGGAGATGTCGACCCCATGAGCTACTCGATGAGCTTTTCGCTCTTCAACCAGTCGTAGGCGACGTCGGCGGGATCCTCGCCGTCGATATCGACGCGGCCGTTGAGTTCCTGCATCAGATCATTGGTCAGGCGTTCGGAAATCGTACCCAGCAGCTGTCGCAACTGCGGATAGCGGTCCAGGATCTCACCGCGCACGACGGCGGCGCCGCTGTAGGGCAGGAAGAATTTCTTGTCGTCGTCGAGCACGACGAGATTCAGATTCTTCACCCGGCCGTCGGTGGTGTAGATCATGCCGAAATTGCACGGCGAGCTCTTGGCCGTGGCGGTGTAGACGACGCCGGCGTCCATCCGGGTGACGTTGCCGGTGGGCACGCCGTTCGGATCGTTGTAGGGGATGCCGTATTTCTGCAACATCGGAATGAAACCGTCGGCGCGACTGAAGAATTCGTCGTCGACACAGAACGTGCGCTCGCGCACCGGCAAGGCTGCCACATCCGACAGCGACTTCACCCCCAGCCGTTGCGCGGTCGGCGTGGACACACCGAACGCGTAGGTGTCGTTGAAATTCGCCGGTGGTAGCCACTCCAGATTGTGCTCGCGCTTCTCGATGTCGTGCACGCGCTGCCAGAGTTCCTGCGGATCGGAGATCGTCTCGGTTTCGTTGTGGTAGTTGACCCAGCCGGTGCCGGTGTACTCCCACAGGATGTCGGCGTCGCCGTTGAGCTGAGCCTGCCGCGACGACGCCGAACCCGGTGCGCCGGTCAGGTCGGTGACCTTCGCACCGGCCGCGGCCAGATAGGTCGCGGTGATCTTGCCCAGCAGCACGCCCTCGGTGAAACTCTTCGACGTCACCACGAGTTTCGCGCCGTCGAGCGGTCGCTGCCCGCCGGGCAGGCTCGCGTCGTGAAAGGTTCCCGACGAGCTCACCAGACCGCATCCGCCGAGTATCGACACCGCGAGGACGGTCGCGCACACCGCCAGGGCCCGTGCCGATCTCATGACACACCTCGCGGGGTCGCGGCCAGTTCGACGAGTCTGCCCAGCCAGTCGATGATCAACGCCAGCAGTCCGACCAGGATCGCTCCGGACACGAGCAGTTTCGGCAGGAACAGCGTGACGCCCGTGGTGATCAGCGTGCCGAGGCTGGTGGCGCCGATGAAGGTGCTCAGGGTCGCGGTGCCGACCAGGATCACCAGGGCGGTGCGCACCCCGTTGAGGATCACCGGCACCGCGAGCGGTAACTCGACTCGGACCAGGGTGCGGGTGGCGGAGAACCCGATCCCGCGCGAGGCCTCGATGGTGCGCTGATCCACCTGCCGCAGGCCGATGATGGTGTTCTGCAGGATCGGCAGAATTGCGTACACCACCAAACCGACGACCGCCGTACGGAATCCGGTGCCCAGCCAGAAGGTGAACAACACCAGCAGCCCGACCGCCGGCGCCGCCTGGCCGATATTGGCGATGTTGACCGCGATCGGCTCCAGGCGTTTCAGCGCGGGCCGGGTCAGCGCGATACCCAGCGGAATCGCGACGACGACCACGATCACCGTGGCCACCACGGTCAGCTCGATATGCGACCAGATCGTGGTCTGCAGGTTGGACCAGGCCAGCGAGGCCTGTTCGGTCGGGGTGAATGTGGTCGACCGATACCAGACGATGTAGCCGATTCCGATGACGAGGATGATCAGCGGCTCGAACCAGACGTCCATCGGCAGCCGGCGCAGGCGGGTCATGATTGCCCGGCCGATTCGTGTTCGTCGTCGTCGGCGGCGACCACCGGCGTGGGCGCGGGATCGGTTCCGTCGACGTAGGTTTCGTACGAGGTGTCGTGTTCCTCGGAGCGCACATCGGCGAGTGCGGCCTGGATGGTCTCGGTCACCGCGCCGATGCCGATCGAGCCGACGACCGCGCCGCGTCCGTCGGTCACCAGGGCCGCACCCTGACTGGCCGCCAGCATCGCGTCGAGGGCGTCGTTGAGGGTCGAGGAGCGAGCGACGACCGGCAACCGCCGATCGAGGTAGTCCGAGACCTCCGGTTTGCTCGCCAGTTCGGTGAGCGAGGGCCACGACCGTGGCCGTCCGGCATCGTCGACGACCACCACCCAGGTCTGCCCGGCGGCCCGCGCGCGCTGGATCACCGCCTGCGCCGGCTCCCCGATGCGGGCGGTGACCACGTCGTCCCACTCCACGTCGCGCACCCGCTGCACGGTCAGATAGGCGAGTTTGGCGCCGGATCCGACGAATTCCTCCACGAACGGCGTGGCCGGTGCGGTGAGGATCTCCTCGGGCCGCGCGTACTGCTCGACGTGCCCACCCTCGGACAGGATGAGCACCTTGTCGCCGAGTTTGGTGGCCTCCTCGAAATCGTGGGTGACGACGACGATGGTCTTGCCGAGTTCGTGCTGAATCGCGATCAGGCTGTCCTGCAGGCGAACCCGGGTGATCGGGTCGACCGCGCCGAACGGCTCGTCCATCAGCAGCACCGGGGGATCGGCGGCCAGCGCCCGCGCGACACCGACCCGCTGCTGCTGTCCGCCGGACATGTCCTTGGGCAGGCGGTCGGCGAAGACGCCGGGATCCAGGCCGACGAGTTCGAGCAGATAGTCGGTGCGCTCGGCGATCCGCTTCTTGTCCCAGCCGAGCACTCGCGGGATCGCGCCCACGTTCTTGCGCACCGACCAGTGCGGGAACAGGCCGCCGGATTGGATGACGTACCCGATCGACTGCCGGAGCTTGTCCGGGTCCTCGCTGGTGACGTCGCGCCCGCCGATGAAGATGCGGCCCTCCGTCGGTTCGATCAGCCGGTTGATCATCTTCAGCGTGGTCGTCTTGCCGCAGCCGGAGGGGCCGACGAAGGCGACGATCTGTCCGGCCTCGATCTCGAGGTCGAGGCGGGCGACGGCCGGCTTGTCCTGGCCCTTGTACCGCTTCACGACCGAGTCGAGGACGATGGAGGCCCCGGTGACATTGCGTTCCGGCGTCGCCGGTCCGGGCCGGTCGGTCACAGCGTCGGTCATGAGAGTCCTTTTGCGATGGTGAGGCGGCCCAGCAGAACGAGTAGCGCGTCGAACACCAGCGCCACGATGACGATGAGGATCGTGCCCGTGGCCGCCGTCTCCAGGGCGTTCGCGCCGCCGAGGCGCGACAGGCCGTTGAAGATCAGCGATCCCAGACCCGGCCCCAGGACGTAGGCGACGATGGCGGCGACACCGACGATCATCTGCGTGGAGACCCGGATACCGGTCAGGATCACCGGCCACGCGATCGGCAGTTCGACGGTGAGCAGGATGCGGGTGCGGGAGAATCCGATTCCGCGTGCGGATTCCACCACCGAGGCCGGTACCGAGCGCAAGCCGACGATCGCGTTGCCGATCACCGGCAGCGCCGCGAAGAACGCCAGCATGATGAACGACGGGACGACGCCCAGCCCGAACGGCACCAGCAGCAACGCCAGCAGCGCGAGCGACGGAATGGTCAGCGCGGCCCGGCTCGAGGTGAGCGAGAGCTGCGACAGCAGCGGCAGCCGGTAGACCGCCATCGCGATGAGCACGGCGACGATCGTGCCGACGAGAACCGTCTGAAACGCCAGTGACGCATGCTGATAGGTGAGGAAGGCCAGAGTGTCACCCCGCCCTCGGATGTAATTCCACAGGTTCACGGGACTCCCATCGTCAGCCCTCTGCCGGCACCCGTCCGCGCGCCGCCGCCGGACGCCGGTGTGTCAAAGACTAAATGACAGTACGGCTCCGGTTCCGCACGCCGCGCGGTTCACGCCGCTCGCGGGAGCGACTCCACGCGGGAATAGGCCTGCGCGTCACCGGCGATCACCGTGCTCGCCCGGCCGTCGACGCCGACGGGTATGTCACCGGCCAGTGTGATGCGGGTGAGCCGGCGGTGTTCGGCGCCGTCGTAGTCGTCGATCGCGTAGTGCTGGGTGGCGAGGTTGTCCCAGATCGCCACATCGCCGGGCGCCCAATCCCAGCGGGTGGTGTGCTCGAGCCGGGTCACCCGATCCTGGAACAGGCGAAACAGCGCGCGCGATTCGGCGGTGGACAGGCCGACGATCTCCTTGACGAAGCAGCCCAGCAGCAGGGCGCGTTCACCGGTCTCGGGATGGACGTGCACCACCGGATGTTCGGTCTCGAAATAGCGGGACTCGAATTCGGTTCGGTACGAACGAGTTCCGTCGTCCGGTCGGTCGTCGGTGTCGGCGGCGTAGTCGTAGCGATTGGTGTGGCGGGCACGCAGATTCTCGGCCAGCACCCGCAGCGGGTGCGGTAGCGACTCGTAGGCGGCGACGGTGGATGCCCACGTGGTGGATCCGCCGTAGGAGGGCAGGGATACCGCGCGCAAGATCGAGGTCTTCGGTACGCGGTCGACGAAGGTGACGTCGGTGTGCCAGACATTGGAGCGGCCGTGCTGCGAATCGATGGCCAGGCTCTTCACCCCCGCCGAGGTGAGCGTCGGGTGCGCGGTGGTCGGTGTGCCGAGCAGTTGCGCGAACTCGTACTGACCGTCCTCGGTCAGATGGTCCTGGCCCCGGAAGAAGATCACTTTGTGCCGGTGCAGAGCCGCGCGGATCGCGGCGACGGTGTCGGCGTCCAGGGAGCCGCCGAGGCGCACGCCCTCGATCCGGGCGCCGATGTGGTTTCCCAGCCGGACCACTCGCACCGGGGTGCCGGTTGCCTCGTCGACGGACATCGCACGACCTCTCTTCCAGCGTGTCGGACGTCCGGTAGGTAACCACCCGGTGGCCGGGCCCGGCCAGCGTTACGGTCACCGGGATCGAAATCCGGCAGTCTCAGGCCCGGCCGCGTGCCTCGAGCTTGCGTTCCAGCCCGGCGATCACGAGCTCGAGGTCGAATTCGAACTGCTCGCCGACGCGCGCGGCGCTCTCGCGGGTGGTCGCGACCTGGCGCAGGAGTGGGAACTCTTGTCCCGCTTCCGAATTCAGGGTCCGGGCGACATGTTCGGCCTGGATGTCGACGTGGCCCCGGGTCGCCTCCGCGGCCTCGCGCGCCGCCGAGTACGCGATATCGGCGAGCAGTCGCAGCGTGCGCCCGGCCTCCATCGGCTCGAATCCGGCGCCGACCAGCGACTGGAATATCCGCTCGATCTCCGCCAGCGTCGACAGGCCGCCTCGGCCACCGAATCGCACATAGGAGATCAAGACGCCGACCTGGGAGAGGGCCTCGGCGACCGCGGCGGCGAACAGCCGCAGCAGTTGCCGCCAATCGCCCTCGGCGGGCAGGGCCAGGCGGCGGAACTCGGTTTCGAAGGCGTCCAGCGCGACGAGTTCCAGCAATCCGTCCCGGTCGCTGACGTAGTAGTTCAGCGTTTTGCGGTCGACGCCCAGCGCGTCGGCGACCGCTTTCATGGTGAGTGTTTCCGGCGGCAGCGCGCGGGCGGCCGCGACGATGCGATCCCGGCTCAGCCGGGGCGGACGCCCGCGGCCGCGCCGCGATGTCTGCACGATTCCAGTCCCGGACCCGGTTGTATTCCCGCCGCTCACCCCTCTCAGGCTACGGCTGCCGGCGGCGGGTCCGGACAACACGCCCGGTGGATGGATACGAGTTCGGCCAATATTTTCTCCCGCTGGGGGAAAATAAACTAGTCTCTGCTCGGGCGATGTGGGCCGCCCGAGGCGGGGGAAGGCAGTGGTGGTTGTGATCGGAACGGAAGTGCTATGTCTGCTGTGTCGCACCGGTACCCAACGAACGCCCACGCGGCGGAAGCTCCGCGCGAATGCGCCGTGGCCGAATCCGGCCGGCGCTCGCTGCGATATCAGCTGGTCGTGGTCGCGGACAATCCTGTCGAGGTCGTCTCGCGCGCCGGCGGCTGGCTGTTCGACCGAGCGGTCGCCGGCTGGGAGGTCACCGTCGCGGTCGATGCGCCCGGCGACATCCGGCCGCTGACGATTCTCGGGCTGGGCGTCCTGGATCTCGGATGTGTGCTGCGCTGCCGGCGGCAGGTGCCGATACCGCATGCTTTCGTGGTCGCCGGAGATCTGTCCGCACTCGTCGAACCGGCGCGCGAGTGGGCCCACCGATATCTGGGCAGCGCACGCACCGATGTCCGGTTCTGGGGCGATACGGAGTACCGCGACGCATCGTTCGCGCAGGCCTCGCCGACGCAGTACGTGCCGACCCGTGCGGCACGAGCCTTCAAGGCCTACGCGCTCGAGGCGGTGGGCATGCGGTCGCCCGCCACCGATGTCGAATTCTTCCGCGCGGTGGTGGGTGCGGTGGCCGCGGGGTCGGGGGTGCGCACCCTGCCGGCCGGATGAAGCGAATTACCGGACGGCCGCGATCGCCCCGTCGAGTGCGCGCTGCATCCGGCTGCCGACCACCCGGGTGATTTCGGCCGGTCGATCCGGGAAATCCGGCAGCGGCTCGTCGAGGTAGAACGTGGCGCGGCCGTCGGGGCCGTAGGTCAGGCCGAGGAAGACGAAAACCGGTGCCGCCCCGGCCTTTCGGGCGCGTGCGGCGATGTGGCCGATGCCGGTGCCGATGGTCTGCACGCGGGCCGGATCGGTTTCGTTGCAGGTGCCCTCCGGGAACAACGCGAGGTCGTCACCGTCGACCATGCGCCCGACGCAGACGTCCATCAGTTGCTGCCCGGCGGCGTAGGCGGCGCGTGGGCCGTGGTCCTTGCCGCGGAACACCGGGATGGCGCCCATGATGTCGATGCGCGACCGCTGCTCCGGCTCGGTGAACAGTTCGTCCTTGGCCAGCACACGGATATGGCCGATCCGCGGCCGGAACACGCTGCGCCAGGCGAAGGCGGCCACCGTGCGCGGATCTTCCACGCTGACATGGTTGATCGCGATGATCATGCGGCGGTTGTCGCGAATCAGCTGCCGGATCGCCGCGCGGGCACCGTCCGCATAGCGGACCGTGGGACGTTTGCGATACGCGGTGATCGCGTAGAACAGGCGCGCGCGGGTGCGGGGCGCGCGGTGGGTGCGGTAGTACTCGTAGACGGCATCGCGATTGTCGAATTCGACCGACGGGGGCGCAACGACGGGATCGGCGGTCGAGGTCGGGACGTTCATTCAACCTACGCTACCGTAACCTACGGCTGCGTAGGCAGAGGTGGGCGCAGCGGCCGTGGCGAGTCGGCGAAAGACGCCGCTCCCGTGACTACCCTCGAATGCGGGAAGCGGGGGACCGGCGATCCCGCGCCGCGGGTGCCGGACGATACGGCCGACCGAAGGGAGCAGCGCGATGGCGAGTGCACGACCGCGGGTTCAGGTCCGGCGGATCTACGACGATCCCGATCCCGACGACGGAATGCGGGTGCTGGTCGATCGCCTCTGGCCGCGCGGGATGAGCAAGGAGAACGCCCACCTCGACGAGTGGTGCAAAACGATCGCACCCTCGACCGAGTTGCGCACCTGGTACGGGCACGATCCCGCCAAATTCGACGAGTTCGGTCGCCGCTACCGCGAGGAGCTCCGAAGTCCGGAACGCGCCGGCGACCTCGACCACCTCCGCGAACTCGCCGGGCGCGGCATGCTCACTCTGTTGTCGGCCACCAAGCGGATCGACATCAGCGAGGCGGCCGTACTCGCCGATCTGGTCGGGAAGAAGCCGGCGTCGCACTGAGGTGGCCGGGTGCACACCTGCCCGCTCACAGCGGATTCGCGGTGTGCCGCACGGTCCAGGCGGCGCCGCGGCCGTGCAGTGTGGTGGCGCTGAGTGGCGGAATGTCGATGCGCCAGAACGATTCCGGCGGCGCGGCGAGGGCGAGGAGCACACTCGCGCGGACGACGGCGGGATGGGTGATCGCGACGATCCGGCTTCGGTCGGCGACCATCGATTCGAGCCAGTCACGCACCCGTTCGAGCAGGTCGGTGATCGCTTCACCGCCGTGGTCGCGGTAGGCGGGATCGGACATCCAGGCCATCAGGTCGGCCGGGTCGAGAGAATCCATCTGCCTGCCCGCCCACTCGCCGCAGTCGAGATCGCGCAGGGCGGGTTCGGTGGTCGCCCGCAGACCCAGCAGGGTGGCGGTCGCGGCGGTCCGCAGTTCCGGCGCGGCCAGGACCCGGTCGGCCCGCGGCGCCGCGGGGGAGGCGGCGTCGCGGGGAAGCTCGTCGAGTGGTTCATCGACCGGGAAGCGGGCCGTCCGCATCGCCTCGGTCATGCCGTGGCTGATCAACGTGAGCCGGGTGACGGTCGCGCTCATACCGCCGCTGCCGGCGCGGCCGCGGCCGATTCGTCCGCGCGCCGGAACAACCGCGGCGCCAGTGTCGCGAAACCCACGCCGATGACGGACCACAGAATGACCTGCGCGGCAAGGGAATAGAAGCGGAAGTAGTACAGATCGTCGGCGGGGAAGCCCGGATAGACGATCCGGCCGCTCGAATCGGTGAGCGGCCCGGGTGTTTCGGTGGCCGCGTCGCCCGGTGCCCGGTTGGCGGCCAGATGCCCGAGTGCGGGCAGCAACGCCGCGATCGCGGTCACCACCACCACGAAGGCCAGGCCCGCGGCGATGGTCGCCGTCCAATTGCCCAGGCGCGCTTGCAGTTTCCGCCCCAGCCACACGGCGCCCACCGCGCAGACCGCGGCGATCACCACCATCGACAGGTAGAGACCGGTGCGTTGCCCGATCGTGTCGGGATTGCCGATCGAGGGCGGATTGGCCGGATATTTGAGGAACGGCACGGCGTACAGCACGCCGAACATGCCGCCCGCCACGCACAGTGCGAGATTGCGCGGGCTCAAACTGCCGACACGGCCCATGAACAGGCAGTACACCACCGCGAACAGCGCGCCCATCGCGGCGCCGAAGACGACCGTGCCGAAGCCGAGGCCGATGGTCGACTGCACCGACCGGGTGAACAGTTCGCTCTCTTCCATGCCGGCCATCGAATGTCCCGCGGCCGCTTCGAGTGTCGTGTGCGCCGCGTCGCGCCCGCCCTCGTAGTCGATGGCGCGATCGATGATCGGCTCGGCCAGGATCCGCGCGAAGACGAAGGCCGCCAGCCCGCCGATCCCACCGACCAGCACACCGCGGGCGATGATTCGTTTTTCCATTGTGGGGGCTCGATCCCGCGGTCAGTGGCAGGGGTAGCCGAGGAAATGCCGTGCGTCGTGGACGAATTCGTGCACGTGCATATCGTCTCCGAAGATCGAGACCGCGCCCTGATCGATGCCGATGAAGTAGAGGGCGAGCAGAGCCAGGAGCGTGGTGCCGCCCAGCCACAGGGCCGTCGTGGGAATGGAGAGCCGAATCGACTCCAGGCCGGACCGGGGAACATAAGACGTCGCCATGTGACTCTCCTCCGGGGATTGCGCGTCCCCGCTCGATGGTGGTTACCACGCGATCCGAGTATCTGACTCACATTCCGCCCGGCGAAACGCTCACAGTGGCGCGACCGTCCCGGATTTTCACCGGGTTCCTCGAATCGTCGCTCGCACAACCATACGAAATTGCCGTTCGGCTGGTCAATCGGCGGGTTGCGAGATCGGGTCGTGACTGAAATGTCAGCGTCATCGTCGCTGTAAGAGGAGGATTTCAGGGTAGTAGCCGAGAAATAGCCTTTGGTCGAAAGGTGGGCGCTCATGAGCGGATTGCCGCGATACGCGGCGATGCTGGCGACCGCCGGCGCTCTGCCCGCCGACAGTGCGGCCTGGGCGTACGAGGTGAAATTCGACGGTATCCGCGCCATCGGTTACGTCGAGCGGGAATTGCGGCTGATCTCGCGCAACGGCAACGATGTCACCGCCGCCTGGCCGGAGCTCGCCGACCTCGCGCCCGCGGTGCCGCCGATCGTCGTCGACGGCGAAATCGTCGCCTTCGCCGCCGACGGCCGCACCTCCTTCGCCGCCCTGCAACCGCGGATGCACCAGCGCAATCCGGCCATGATCCGCGCACTGATGCGCTCGGTACCCGCCACCTACCTCATCTTCGACCTGCTGCACATCGGCGACCGCCCGCTGATCGACCTGCCGTACGAGCAACGCCGCGGGCTGCTGGAACAACTCGGCCTGCGCGGCCCGAGCTGGCGCATCCCGCCTCGGCTGACCGGTACCGGCGCCGATGTGCTCGCCGAATCGGCACGGTTGGGGCTCGAGGGCATCGTGTGCAAGCGGCTCGACAGTCCCTATCTGCCGGGCCGGCGCAGTCCGCTGTGGACCAAGGTCAAGAACGTGAACGATCAGGAGATCGTCATCGTCGGGTGGCGGCCCGGCGCCGGCCGTCGCGCGGGACGCATCGGCTCACTGCTCATGGGCGTGCACGACGAGACCGGGGAATTGGTCTACATCGGCAATGTGGGGACCGGTTTCACGCAGGCCATGCTCGACGATCTCCAGGCCCGGTTGCATCCGCTGCGGCGGCAGACCCCCACTGTCGCGGCGCCGGTGAAGGACGCGATCTGGGTGGAACCCGAACTGGTGGGCGAGGTGTCGTTCACGGAGCGGACCGGCGACGGGCGCCTGCGCCACCCGTCCTGGCGCGGCTTGCGGCCGGACAAGACGCCGGACGAGGTCGAAGTGCCCGGGCGCGCCGACAGCGCGCTCGATTCCTGAACGGGAAAGGGACGATTCGCCCACTGCTGCGGCTTGGGAAATCACTATAGTGACCGGGTGTCTGCTCGTGATGCATCGTGGAATCGGTTGAACCGTCTCGCGTACACAGCGCAGGTCATTGCCGTCGGCGCGCTGGCTGTGGCGTGGCTGGCGATCGGGCGGGGACTGTTCTCGGGACCGGATCTCGATGCGGGTGGCCAATTCGCCGTCAACTTCTCGATCTATTGGCCGTTCCTGTTCGTGATCAGCCCGGTGCTGTTCGTCACCGCCATTTTCGGGCTGTTGCCCTACCCGTTCGCGCCTGGCGGCACCATCGCGGGTGGACTGATTGCCAGTTTCTTCGCTCAGTGGGTGGGAACCGAGCTGTCCTTGTCCGACTACAAGCCGGAGCTACCCGGACGCCTCGACACGAGCGTCGCCGCGGCGTGCTTCGCCGTTGCCGCAGCGTTCACGGCAGCCTTCTTGCACCTGTACGGCAACCGATCCGGTCGGACGCGTTCCGCCTCGATGCGAGGCGGGGCAGCGCTGGCAGTTGCCGTTCTCGTCGGTGCGGTGGTCACGATTCCGCCGCTGATCGCGGGCAGCGGCACCCCGTCCGGTGTCCTGGCCGGGCTCGTCACCAACTCCCATTGCGGCAGGAAAGTGTCGGACTGGACGGACGAGGGACAGGCGACCGTCTATGCGGGCGACGCGACACAGTGGTCTCCGCCGAAGAACGGGCCGGACAACGTGTTCGGGGTCCTGGTCACTCTGCGTAACGGCACGGGCAGCGTCGAAACCACCCCGCCGACCGCGCTGTCGTTCCGAGACGAGCTGCCGTTTCGGTCGGGTCCGCCGGCAACCGAATTGCTGCTGCATCAGCCCGGTACCGGCAGCGGGTTCGCGTTTACTCGCCTGCGTGATCCGAAGTGTGAGGACGGCAGTAGCCGGGTGGTCTCGGCGACCTATCACTATGAGGAGTACGGCGGAACGAGCGACACTCGGCTTCGGGGCAAGGTCTCTCGTAGCAAGTAACACGCGGTGCCACGCGGTGGCGAAACGCGTGGTTCAGCGTGTGGTCGGGGCGCGCGGGGACGCTCACAGGTCCGCGCCCCAGCGGTCGACCGGGTCGGTGCCGCCGACACCGGAGGCGAATTCTCGCACCCGCAGCCGCCCGCCGGCGTCGGACGCCAATGGTGGTGTGGCGCCGCCGGATCCGTGACTCATACCGGTGAGGACTTCGCGCAGGGCGGACACGGCGTCGATGCGCGGCGTCCAGCCCAGATCGCGCCTGGCCCGGGTGGTATCCATGATCGGCAGGCGCATCATCGCGTCGAACAGGTCGGGCGGGGCGGGGACCAGGCGCAGGCGCCAGCCGACTGCCAAGGCGGCTCGCACGGCCCCAGGTGGTACGGAAACCGTTGGCGCATCGAACAATACGCCGAGTTTCGCGCGGTCGATCACCGGATCGGCCGCGAGGTTGAAGGGGCCGTGCACACTCGGGTCGACGATGGCGAGACTGTAGGCGCTGCCGATGTCGTCGGCGTGCACCGCCTGCAGCCGCAGACCCGCCGGCACGGGCAGCACCGGAATCAGCGGCGGGCGCAGCACACTGCCCGGAACCAGCGGGCCCGCGAACAGGCGGCGCTGCTGGCTCGCGGAGGCCTGCTGGAACGTGAAGGCGGGCCGCATCCGCACCACGCGCCGGTCCGGATGCTCGTTCTCGAACAGATCGAGTAGACGCTCGACGTAGGCCTTCTCTCGCATGTACCCGGCCGGAGGCCAGCCCTCCGTGGGCCAGTCCTCGCCGACGGGATCATCGTGGTGCGCAGGGGAATACGCGCCGACCGACGACGCGTACACCAGCGACGGAACACCGGCCTGCGCGACCGCGCGCAGTACGCGTTCGGTGCCCTGTACGTTCGCGCGCCAGGTCTCGAGCGGCCGATGCGTCGGCTGGAACAACCACGCGAGATGGACCACCACATCGGCGCCGCGGAATTCGGTGAGCAGATCGTCGCAGCGTATGTCGGCACGCGCCCACCGCACTCCGTCGATCGGTTGCCGCGGCAGCCGCCGGGCCAATCCGACGATCGCGTCGATCTCGGGACGCCGCGCCAGCGCGGAGACCACCGCGGTACCGACGTTTCCGGTGGCGCCGACCACGACCACACGCATGACCGTCACCTCCCTCCCGGCGAATGCGACTGCGCCGCTTGGAGCGCGCGGGCCCGCGCGGTGAAGTCGATGCGGAAGTTGTCGAAGGTGATCGGCAGCGCCGCCGCGGGGGTGGGCTGCGGGTGCGAGCGCAGCTCGAGATCCAGTTCGTCGATCAGATGCGCCAGCAGGCTCGTGGTGAGGAACAGGACCAGATCGCGACCGGGGCATCGGGCGGGCCCGGCACTGAACGGCACCAGCTGCGGATACCGCTCGGCGCGCCCGTCGAGCCAGATATCGGGGTCGAAGCTGTGCGCGAACGGCAGGAGGTCGGGGTCGCGGTGGAAGGCAGGCACCGGAATCAGCAGGCCCGCACCGGCTTCCACGGTGAACCGCTCGGCGCCGCGGCCCCATTCGGTGTCCTCGGTGGTGTCGCGCAACACCGCGGGGGTGGTCGGCCACAGCCGTACCGACTCCAGAACACAGGCCCGCAGATAGGGCCGCGGCATGGCGCGCTCGGGCTCGTGCGCGTCCAGCCGCGCACGGGACAGGTGCTCGGGATGGGTGGACAGGACGGCGAGGGCGCGCAGGGTCGCCATACCGGCAGCGTCGAAGGCGAACAGCCAATGCGGGATCTGGCCGACCGGATCGACCGCCCCTGCAGCCGGCAGTTGCGCCAATGCGCCTGCGAGGCTGTCGGTTTCGGCCGTCTGCACGTAGTCGTAGAGTTGTTCGTAGAAGCGCTCGCGCAGGCGACGATGCGGAAGCGCGGCATAGGACCAGTTGCCCGCCGCGCGCAGCCGCCACAGCCGATCGGTGATCGAGTCGTCCTCCCGGGCGCGCCGGCCCAGCACGATCCGGCGCACCAGCCGCCACCAATCGGTGGTGAAGTGCGCCGCGTCGAGACCGCCGCGCTGCACCGCGGCGCGGATCTGTTCGCGGGCGGCATCGGCGACCACCCCGGCGAACGGATCGGCCAGGTGGTGCAGCGGCCGGTCGGTGTCGAGCGCCTGTTCGTTCAGGCGCCGGCGCTGTTCGCGAGCCGCACCCTCGGAGATGAGAACCCCGTGCGGCTGGAAGGTGCGCAGCGCGGCGATCTTCTCGCGATTGGCGGGATGGAACGGAGTCGGCGCGCCGTCGAGGATCCGCGAGACGTCGGCGGGATCCAGCGGCACCAGCACCCGCCGGCCGGGCAGCACCAGTTCGACCGGGCCGCTGCCGAATTCACGCCGCAAGCGATGCATCCTGCGGACCGCGCGGTCGTCGGCGCCGACTCGCTCCAGCAGCGCCATCATGCCGCGGCGCCGGGCGATCACCCCGGCGGCGACCGGTGCCAGGCCGAGGTCGGCCAGTGCCGCCGCGGCGCGCAGTCCGGTCAGCCGGTGGGGTGATCGCCCGGGGGCCGGCGGCGGACGGGCAGGGTCGGCTGGGCTGCGCGAATCGGTTTCACCGGGCGGATCG